>NZ_JAFGYX010000059.1:0-909 GCF_017491625.1 Pseudomonas sp. 50_B | reverse complement strand
GGATTCCGGAGTCTATGCCTACGCCAAGGCCGGATTCGGCGACTACATGGGTTTCTCGTCCGCCTGGGGCTACTGGATCAGCGCCTGGCTGGGCAACGTCGGCTACTTCGTCCTGCTGTTCAGCACCTTGGGCTATTTCTTCCCGATCTTCGGCGAGGGCAACACCCCGGCCGCGGTGATCGGCGCCTCGGTGCTGCTCTGGGCCGTGCACTTCCTGGTGCTGCGCGGGATCAAGGAAGCGGCCTTCATCAACCTGGTGACCACGGTGGCCAAAGTAGTGCCGCTGCTGCTGTTCGTGCTGATTGCCCTGTTCGCCTTCAAGCTGGACATCTTCACCGCTGATATCTGGGGCGTGAAGAACCCGGACTTGGGCAGCGTGATGAACCAGGTGCGCAACATGATGCTGGTCACCGTCTGGGTGTTCATCGGCATCGAGGGCGCCAGCATCTTCTCGTCCCGGGCGGAAAAACGCTCGGACGTGGGCAAGGCCACTGTCATCGGCTTCATCACCGTGCTGCTGTTCCTGGTGCTGGTGAACGTGCTGTCCCTGGGGATCATGACCCAGCCGGAACTGGCCAAGCTGCAGAACCCGTCCATGGCTGCCGTGCTGGAGCATGTGGTGGGCCACTGGGGCGCGGTGCTGATCAGCGTCGGCCTGATCATCTCGCTGCTGGGAGCGCTGCTGTCCTGGGTGCTGCTGTGTGCGGAGATCATGTTCGCCGCGGCCAAGGACCACACCATGCCGGAGTTCCTGCGCCGCGAGAACGCCAACCATGTACCGGCCAACGCCCTGTGGCTGACCAATGCCATGGTGCAGATCTTCCTGGTCATCACTCTGTTCTCGGCCAGCACCTACCTGTCGCTGATCTACCTCGCCACCTCGATGATCCTGGTGCCCTACCTGTGGTC
>NZ_JAFGYX010000058.1:0-959 GCF_017491625.1 Pseudomonas sp. 50_B | reverse complement strand
CCCTGCCGGGTTACCCACGGCTCAATGCCTGCGTTCGGCCATCGTGGTTAACGGGGCGTTCAGATCAAGATCAAAATCAACAGCAAGATCAAAATCTGACGGCGGCCTGCCGGCCGGCCTGTTTCATCACCGTTCGCGTTAATGTAGCTGCTGCCGCAGGCTGCGACCGGCTCCGCAGGAGACGCTAAACCTGCCTCCCCGATATTCCTGACCTATCGCGTCGCCTGGTTTTGCGAGCGCGAGCGCTCGTTCGCAGCCTTCGGCAGCGGCTACAAGGAGCCAGCCTGCGCACCTTGGCTTTGGCTTTTGATCTTGATCTTGATCTTGATCTTCAGGCCCCTTCCCAGCCGGCCGAGCGTAGGCGTTGCGTAGGGGGCAGCTCGGCATGGATGCCGAGCTAGCCGCCACCCGGCCAGGGATGGCCGGTTGGCGGCGGGCCCCCGGAGCAATGCCGAAGCGAGGGAACCCCGAGCCCTAGCGAGGGGCCCATGGAGGGGCAAGCGTTTTTTGGTTCCTTTTTTTGGCGTTTGAAAAAAAGGGACTCGCCGTAAGGGCGAAACCATAAGCAGCCGTTACCGCAGCAACGGATATGTACTCCCCCCCCGTCGTCATAAAGGCGCAACCGTCAACGGCCGCCCCCGCAGGAACAAAACCTGCGGGGGCGGCCGCTGGCGGTTTCGCTCTTACAGCGGGGGTTGGGTACATATCCGTTCCTGCGGGGGCGGCCGCTGGCGGTTCCGCTCTTACAGCGGCTCACTTTTGAAAAGCGCAAAAGTAAGCAAAACGCTTCTGCCCCTCCACTCGGTGCCTCGCTTAGGCTCGGCATGCCCTCACTCCGGCATTGATCCGTGGGCCGCCGCCACCGGCCATCCCTGGCCGGGTGGCGGCTAACCCGGCATCCCTGCCGGGTTACCCACGGCTCAATGCCTGCGTTCGGCCATCGTGGTTAACGGGGCGTT
>NZ_JAFGYX010000057.1:0-1223 GCF_017491625.1 Pseudomonas sp. 50_B | reverse complement strand
CGCCTGCCGGACGACATCCGCCCGTGCTGCGACGTGGTCAACCGGGGCGCGGCGATCTACGGCGACAAGATCTACTTCGGCACCCTCGACGCCCGGGTCATCGCCCTGGACAAGAACACCGGCAAGGTGGTGTGGAACAAGAAGTTCGGCGACCACAGCGCCGGCTACACCATGACCGGCGCCCCGGTGCTGATCAAGGACAAGACCAGCGGCAAGGTGCTGCTGATCCACGGCAGCTCCGGCGATGAATTCGGCGTGGTCGGCCAGTTGTTCGCCCGCGACCCGGACACCGGCGAAGAGGTGTGGATGCGGCCCTTCGTCGAAGGCCACATGGGCCGCCTGAACGGCAAGGACAGCACCCCCACCGGCGACGTCAAGGCGCCGTCCTGGCCCGATGACAAGACCACCGAAACCGGCAAGGTCGAAGCCTGGAGCCACGGCGGCGGCGCCCCTTGGCAGAGCGCCAGCTTCGATGCCGAAACCAACACCATCATCGTCGGCGCCGGCAACCCCGGCCCGTGGAACACCTGGGCGCGGACCTCGAAAGACGGCAACCCCCACGACTACGACAGCCTGTACACCTCGGGTCAGGTCGGCGTCGACCCGAGCACCGGCGAAGTGAAATGGTTCTACCAGCACACGCCGAACGACGCCTGGGACTTCTCCGGCAACAACGAACTGGTGCTGTTCGACTACAAGAACAAGGACGGCAAGGTGGTCAAGGCCACCGGCCACGCCGACCGCAACGGCTTCTTCTACGTGGTGGACCGCAACAACGGCAAACTGCAGAACGCCTTCCCCTTCGTCGACAACATCACCTGGGCCAGCCACATCGACCTCAAGACCGGGCGCCCCGTAGAGAATCCCGGCCAGCGTCCGGCCAAGCCGCTGCCGGGTGAAACCAAGGGCAAGCCGGTGGAAGTCTCGCCGCCGTTCCTGGGTGGCAAGAACTGGAACCCCATGGCCTACAGCCAGGACACCGGGCTGTTCTACATCCCCGGCAACCAGTGGAAGGAGGAGTACTGGACCGAGGAAGTGAACTACAAGAAAGGCTCGGCCTACCTGGGGATGGGCTTCCGCATCAAGCGCATGTACGACGACCACGTCGGCACCCTGCGCGCCATGGACCCCACCACCGGCAAGCTGGTGTGGGAACACAAGGAGCAGCTGCCGCTGTGGGCCGGCGTCCTGGCGACCAAGGGCAACCTGGTGTTCACCGGCAC
>NZ_JAFGYX010000056.1:0-1236 GCF_017491625.1 Pseudomonas sp. 50_B | reverse complement strand
ACGACCACGTCGGCACCCTGCGCGCCATGGACCCCACCACCGGCAAGCTGGTGTGGGAACACAAGGAGCAGCTGCCGCTGTGGGCCGGCGTCCTGGCGACCAAGGGCAACCTGGTGTTCACCGGCACCGGCGACGGCTTCTTCAAGGCCTTCGACGCCAAGACCGGCAAGGAGCTGTGGAAATTCCAGACCGGCAGCGGCATCGTCTCGCCGCCCATCACCTGGGAACAGGATGGCGAGCAGTACATCGGCGTGACCGTGGGCTACGGCGGCGCGGTGCCGCTGTGGGGTGGCGACATGGCCGAACTGACCAAGCCGGTGGCCCAAGGCGGTTCATTCTGGGTGTTCAAGATCCCGAGCTGGGATAACAAGACCGCCCAGCGCTGACCGACTGGTGGCGAGGCGCTGGCGCCCGCTGGGCCGCGCAGCGGCTCCGAACCCTGCCCACGCGATAGCTCAGGCCTACCGCGTGGGCCGGGTTCACGACGGCTACGCCCCCGGGGCGCCGGCCGGTCCAGCGGGCGCCAGCGCCCTCGCCCCACCCGCCTTCACTCCCGCCTGGAGAACCGCACCATGAACTACCTGCCCCTGGTCCTGCTGTTGGGCCTCTCGCCCGCCTTCGCCATGAACGTCGACGACGACGGCAACGATGTACCCCTGACCATCAATGGCTGCCTGATTGCCGAATCCAGCCAATGCCCGGGCGCCAACCTGCGCGGCGCCAACCTGGCCAACCAGGACCTGCGCAAGATGAACCTGGCCGGCGCCGACCTCTCCGGCGCCGACCTGCGCCATGCCCAGCTGGACCTGGCCAATCTGGAAAAAGCCCGCCTGCAAGGCGCCAACCTGACCCGCGCCAGCCTGCAACAGAGCAACCTGCGGCTGGCGGACTTTACCGACGCCAAGCTGATGGCCATTCAGGGCTGGGGCCTGTTTGCCCAGGGCGCGCAATTCGAGAACGCCAACCTCAGCGCGGCCTACCTGCAATTTGCCCGGCTGTCCGGGGCCAAGCTGCACCGGGCCAACCTGCAAGCGGCGGATCTGGAAATGGCCTGGTTGAGCAAGGCCGATCTGCAAGGGGCCAATCTGAGTGATGCCAATCTGCAAGAGGCCAAGTTGGGTGAGAGCAATCTGGAACGCGCCGATTTGCGCGGGGCGCGGCAGCATTATGGGAATTTTCAGGATGCCAATATGGAGGGGTGCCAGGGGTGTCCGGGGACTTGGGATAAGTAGGGGG
>NZ_JAFGYX010000055.1:0-1807 GCF_017491625.1 Pseudomonas sp. 50_B | reverse complement strand
CCCATGTAGTCGCCGAATCCGGCCTTGGCGTAGGCATATACACCACCGTCCAGATCAGGTTTGCGATTGGCCAGGGTCTGGAAGACAAATGCCAGGGTCAACATGCCGACAGCGGTAATTGCCCAACCAATAAGAACTGCACCGACATCGGCGCTGGCTGCCATATTTTGCGGTAAGGAGAAGATCCCGCCGCCAATCATGGAACCCACTACCAGGGCGACTAAGGCGCCCAGTCTTAGTTTACCGGGGGATTCAGACATTGCGTGACTCCAATGCAGGAGAAGAGAGACTTCAGAGTAAATCTGCTGGCAATCCGAACAGCTGACTTAGATCAGTTCATCGCTACATTCCGTTGTGAATGAATGACTTAAGATTTATTACGGGAGGTAGAATGCTGCCCTGAAAGGGCCATTCCAGACGCTTTATGATCTCCTAATCAGTAGGAGTTCTCATTGCCGACGATGTTTGAAACTAGACCCTTTTGCAGAATGTGCAAATCTTTACCGGTGTTTAATAATCACTTGCTGATGATGGCACTTAGTACATATACAGAACAAAACACTCGGTTATTCAGTGTCTTCTGCAGGGTATCTAAAGCCAGTGCGGATAAAGGATGATTAATTGACTGTTACTGTTAGACGCACGTTTGTAGACGTTATTTAATAAACTTCAGGTTTATCGCCAGATCGACTCACTGAGGCAGAGGTAGGGATGACACAACCGGCGCAGAAGCTTCAACTCGGTGCACTGATCGCTCTGGTCGTGGGTTCCATGATTGGCGGTGGGATCTTTTCCCTGCCGCAGAACATGGCCGCCCGGGCCGATGCCGGTGCGGTGCTGATCGGCTGGGGAATTACCGCTGTGGGCATGCTGACCCTGGCGTTCGTTTTCCAGACCCTGGCCAACCGCAAGCCGGAGCTGGATTCCGGAGTCTATGCCTATGCCAAGGCCGGATTCGGCGACTACATGGGCTTCTCGTCCGCCTGGGGCTACTGGATCAGTGCCTGGCTGGGCAACGTCGGCTACTTCGTCCTGCTGTTCAGCACCCTGGGCTATTTCTTTCCGGTGTTCGGCCAGGGCAATACCCCGGTGGCCATCGGTTGTGCGTCATTGCTGCTGTGGGCCGTGCACTTTTTGGTGCTGCGTGGGATCAAGGAGGCGGCGTTCATCAACCAATTGACCACGGTGGCGAAGATTGTGCCGCTGGTGATGTTCATCGTCATTGCGGCCGTGGCGTTCAAGGCCGACATCTTCACCCGCGATATCTGGGGCCGTAGCAATCCGAATTTTGGCGGGGTGATGGACCAGGTGCGCAACATGATGCTGGTCACGGTATTCGTGTTCATCGGCATCGAGGGCGCCAGCGTCTACTCGGCCCGGGCGCAGAAACGCGCGGACGTCGGGCGGGCCACGGTGATCGGCTTCCTGGGGGTGCTGGCGCTGCTGGTGCTGGTGAACGTGCTGTCCCTGGGGATCATGAGCCAGCCGGAGCTGGCCAAGCTGCAGAACCCTTCCCTGGCAGCAGTGCTGGAACATATCGTCGGCCCCTGGGGCGCCTTGCTGATCAGCATTGGCCTGGCGATTTCCCTGCTGGGGGCGCTGTTGTCCTGGGCCCTGCTGTGCGCGGAGATTCTCTACGCGACCGCCCGGGACCGGACCATGCCAGCGTTCCTGAAGAAGGAGAACGCCAACCATGTGCCGGTCAATGCCCTGTGGCTGACCAACGTGATGATCCAGATCTTCCTGTTGATCACCCTGTTTTCCGCCGGCACCTATACCAGCCTGATCTATCTGGCATCGTCGATGA
>NZ_JAFGYX010000054.1:0-1838 GCF_017491625.1 Pseudomonas sp. 50_B | reverse complement strand
GCAGCACGTGCTGGTGTCTGCCAAGGAACACATCACCCTGATGTGCGGCGGGGCCTACCTGACGCTCAAGGGCGGCAATATCGAGCTGGGCATGCCGGGGAATTTTACGGTCAAGGCGGCCAAGCACAGCCTCGTGGGCGGGGCCAGTCTTGCGGCGCAGTTGCCGAACTTCAACGTGGGCGATACCCAGCGGCGCTTCATGCTCAAACAGATCGATGGTCAGTCGGCCATGCCCAACGTGCCCTACACGATCACCCTGGCCAATGGCGAAATCGTCGAAGGCGTGACCGATGCGCAAGGCGCAACGCAGCTGCTGCAGAAAGATGCCATGAGTATTGCCAAGGTGAGCATGAAGCGTTCGAGCAAGCAAAGCGGTTCCTGATAGGAGACCAGTACATGTATGAGGTGCAGCCGAGGAAGAGGCTCAAGGACTACAACATCAAGCAGCAAGGAGACATTGTGCGTGATTACTACCGAGGTCTGGATTCTGGAAACACTCAGCTCCTGACGAAGCTCAAGCCTGTATTGAGCAACTTTCCGGCGGGGTACTGAAGCATGAAGGGCCTGATGTTTGCTGTGTCCTGTGGGGTTCTGCTGATGCCATGGCCAACATGGGCCGTGTCCAAACGTCCTCCGGAAACTCCAGTGACGATCAATTCCGGTCGTCCAATAGCGGACCTTCGACCTCTGTTGGCGGACACCAACAACCTGGAGATCACCCATGTGTTTCTCTGCCGTCGGACCGCCAGCAGGTGTTACGAAACGCTCTGGGATATTGACCTTCCCGACGGCTGGATTCAGCCGCAAATAGAGTTGTTGGGCGACTACCCCGGTGCTTTGCTCAGAACGCAGAACCGCAAAGCGCTACAGCCGGGGGGTAGTTACAACCTCAATATTCATTTCAAGGAGCGCGGTCGTTGGCATAAACAAACAGTATCCAGCACCTTTTTGGAGTTTTGTCTGATAGACGAAGGGGAGGGGGTAAAAGTCCAGGAATCGGCGCTTTGCCTGGCTCGAAGAAATGCCGAAGAGCGGCAATCACTGCCCTGAATCGATGGGGTGTAGCCCGTAATCTGGATGCTTGCTGTTCATGCCTCAATGAGGATAAGCACGATCAAAGATGAGCTGCAGATGAGGGCTGCCGACGTCGGCCAAAGGGGCAACTGAGTCCTTGGCAAAAATCGAATTCACATTGAAAAAACTGCGTCAGGGTACCAAGTCATGAAGTCTGATATATCGCCTTTATTCCTGTTGATCGCCCTGATCGCAACCTCTGTCCAGGCCGTTTCCAGAATGCCGCCAGCGACCCCAGTCTTGATCAGGGATAACCAGCCTGTCGTTGATCTGCGTCTCCTGTTGGCTGAAACCAACAATCTAGAAATTACGCATGTGCTTCTCTGCCGCCTTGGCGCTCAGCGTTGCGATGAAACGATATGGGACATTGCGCTCCCCGCTGGTTGGCAGCAGCCGGATCTCACCTTGTTTGGCAACTACCCGGGAGCAACCGTAAGGGTTCTCAGACATGAGGCTTTACAACCAGGAGGCAGTTACAACCTGTTCATTCATTTCAACGAGCGGAGCCGACTGCACCAGCAGACAGTCGACAACACCGTTACCGAGTTTTGCCTGGAAGAAAAATCTGACGCCTTGCGCGTCCTGACCCGCGCAGATTGTCGGGCTCGAAGGATCGCAGCGCAACATCAAGGAGGACCTGCACAATGAATGACGCCGTTCGGATGAGGACCATTTGCACCGCTGAAGCGATCACCCTGCCAGGCGGTGGCGACGTCCACCTGATCGCGCCGCCGCCCAAGCCCTGCGTGACCATCGTGGTGCAC
>NZ_JAFGYX010000053.1:0-1851 GCF_017491625.1 Pseudomonas sp. 50_B | reverse complement strand
ACCCCGCATGCGCCGCGTGAATACTGCGTCCAGGCCGGAGACACCGACCTCTATCTGTTCGACCGCCTGTCCACCGAGGAAGGCCTGTTCTATTTCTTCAAGCACGATGCCAACGCCCACACCCTGGTCCAGGGTGACAAGTTGTACGTCCAGGAGCGCATCCCGGGCGGGCCGGTGCTGTACAGCACCCAGCCGGCCGGGGATGCCCCGCAACCGGTGCTGTACGCCTTCAGCTACACGGAAAACGTGCGTACCGCCGAGCAGACGCAGCGTGACTACAGCTTCAAGCGCCCGGCCTTCGACCAGCAGCAGCGCATGCTCGGCGATGACCTTGAGCATCAGGCCCAGCACTATGAGCGCTACGATTACCCGGGCCGCTACAAGAGCAGCACCGTCGGCCAACCTTTCACCCAAAACCGCCTGCTGGGCCATCGTCGCGATGCCCGGGTGGCGACGGTGGAAGGGGATGATCCGCGGCTGATTCCGGGGTTTTCCTTCCAACTGACCGGGCACCCGCGGGGCGACTTCAACCGCTGGTGGCGCTCGGTGCGCATCATCCACAAAGGGATACAGCACGCCAGCCAGCAAGAAGAGGCTGCCGGTGCCGAGATGGGCGTGAGTTACGACTTCAGCGCCCAGATCATTGCCGAGGACTGCGAATGGCGCCCGAGGCCACTGCCCAAGCCGGTCATTGACGGGCCGCAGATAGCCACGGTGGTGGGCCCGGAAGGAGAGGAGATCCACACTGATGAATATGGCCGGGTAAAAATTCAGTTCCCCTGGGACCGCGAGGGCAAGCACAACGGCTTCAGCTCCTGCTGGGTGCGGGTCTCGCAGAACTGGGCGGGGGCGCAGTGGGGCCATATGGCAATCCCGCGCATTGGCCAGGAAGTCATAGTCGATTATCTGGATGGCGACTGTGACCAGCCGATCATCACCGGACGCACCTACAGGGCCAGCCATATGCCGCCCTACCGCCTGCCGGATCACAAGACGCTCAACACCCTCAAGAGCAAGGAACACAAGGGCAGCCGGGCCAACGAACTGCGCATCGATGACACCACCCAGCAAATCAGTGCGGCCTTGATGAGCGACCACGGCAGCAGCGCCTTGCACCTGGGGTACCTGACCCATCCCCGGCCCGAAGGTGGCGCGCCCCGTGGCGAGGGCTTTGAACTGCGCACCGACGAGCACGGCGCCTTGCGCGCGGCCAAAGGGCTGCTGCTCAGCACCGAAGCGCAACTGCAGGCCAATGCCGGGCAACTGCAGCGTGGCGTGGCCATCCAGGTGCTGGAAGCCGCGCTGCAACTGGCCAAGGGGCTGGGCGACTATGCGCAAGACCATCAAGGCGTCGGACACGACACCCAACCACAGCAAACCCTCAGCGAAGCGGTGCGCGACCTGGGGCATGGCGCCAACGACGAGTCGCAGCAGAGCAACGGCGGCAACCCGGCCATTGCCCTGAGTGGCCAGGCGGGCATCGCCGCGGTGTCTCCCCAGAGCGTCACCCTGGCGGCGGGCGAGCATATCGACAGCGTCGCCCAGCAGAATCAGCAGCTCACCTCGGGGCAGAAGTTTGTAGTCAATGCCGGCACCGACCTTGGCTTGTTCGCCCAGAGCGGCGAGATGCGCCACATCACCCACCAGGGGCCGATGTTGCTGCAGGCGCAACAGAACAGCATTCGCCTGGAAGCGGATCAGAGCGTGGAAGTCAGCGCGGGCCAGCAGCACGTGCTGGTGTCTGCCAAGGAACACATCACCCTGATGTGCGGCGGGGCCTACCTGACGCTCAAGGGCGGCAATATCGAGCTGGGCATGCCGGGGAATTTTACGGTCAAGGCGGCCAAGCAC
>NZ_JAFGYX010000052.1:0-2645 GCF_017491625.1 Pseudomonas sp. 50_B | reverse complement strand
GAAGTGAAACGATGCATCGCCGATGGTAGTGTGGGGTTTCCCCATGTGAGAGTAGGTCATCGTCAAGATTAAATTCCGAAACCCCAATTGCGAAAGCAATTGGGGTTTTGTTTTTGCGCGGAGAAAAGTGGATTTGATTTTTATCTGCCCGATCGACCTGCTCGCCGGGTGGTGCTTTCTATGCAATGGTTTTGGGCATGGCTATCATGCCGGGCTCATTGTGAGGCGGATACTGCATGTCGACGTTGTTAGAGCTTCTAAAGGATGGGCGATTTCACTCGGGCCAGGCGCTCGGGGAGGTGCTGGGTGTTAGTCGTAGTGCCATATGGAAGCAGTTACAGCTTCTTGAGGCGGAATTGGGGCTTGTCATCCATAAGGTACGAGGTCGTGGATATCAGTTGGCCACTCCAATCACTTTGTTGAGCAGTGCGGAGATAAGTCGGTGCTCTTCTTCCAGCAGTGCTTGGGACGTTCGAATTTTTGATTCTATCGACTCCACAAATGCTGAGGCACTGCGATCCATCGAGGGGGGGGCTGTGGCTCCTTTTCTGGTGCTAGCTGAGCGTCAGACCGCGGGGCGTGGCCGGCGTGGACGCAAGTGGATAAGTCCTTTTGCCGAGAATATCTATTACAGCTTGGTCTTGCGCATAGATGGAGGTCTCCGGCAATTGGAGGGTCTCAGTCTGGTCGTAGGGTTGGCGGTTATGCATACCCTTCGTGAGTATGGAATCCCAAGTGCGGGTTTGAAGTGGCCAAACGATGTTTTGGTTGGTCAGAAGAAGGTCGCGGGAATACTTTTGGAGCTGGTGGGCGATCCTGCGGACGTGTGTCATGTGGTCCTGGGGGTTGGGATTAATGTGAATATGCAGAGCGCCGAGGGGGTCGATCAGGAGTGGTCCTCGATAAGGTTGGAGTCTGGCCAGGTTACTGATCGCAATCAGTTGGTTGCTCGATTGAGTGAGACCCTTGTGGCTTATCTGGAGCGTCATCGACTGGATGGTTTCTCTGCTATCCAGGGCGAATGGGAGCAAGGTCATCTCTGGCAGGGGCGTGAGGTGACTCTGATTGCGGGGGTCAATAAGATCGATGGTGTCGTGCTGGGTATTGATCGCCAAGGGGCGTTGCGGTTGAGCGTTGAAGGTGAAGAGAAAACTTATAGCGGTGGGGAGCTCAGTCTAAGGTTGCGTGATGATCCTTGAGTTTGGCTGCGAAGCGCCATGAAATGTGCCCGTGCTACCTTAGGCTAGTAGGTGGGGAGGCTTGTATAGCTGCTCTGGGCGTTGTGTTGGTTTCGCAGGATCAGTTTGTTCGTGATTTGTTTTTTCGAGTTGACTAAGGCTTGTCTTTCGTCTCGAGGTATTTATGCGCTGGCTGTTTCTGTTGTTACTGGTCCTCAATGGTTTCTATTACATCTGGCACCAGCAGGAAGCACCTCTTCGTGCGAAAGAGGTTATGCCTCTCTCGCTCTATCGAGGCTCTCAGCAAGATATTCGCTTGTTGAGTGAGTCTGCAGATTCGGTCGAGCGGAGGGATAAGGGGAGGGTTGGAGAGGTTGATGCAAGCTGTCTCTATCTGGGGGGCTTTGCTCGTCGAGATATGGCTCAGATGCTTGAGCAGCGGCTTATAGGGCTGGGGGCGGATGTCAGGCTACTGTCCTTGAGTGTTCCTGGATCTTCTGGTTTCTGGTTGCGTGTGGCCCCTGAAAGCAAGCATTTGCTGGATGATCTACAGCTGCAGAACCTTGCTAAGGAATTCAATGAGTTAAAACATAAAATAATGCCTTGTGAGGGGCTTGCAACTGTCGAATAGGTTGCATAGAATGGCGCCCGCTCCGCAGTGAAGACCTTTTTAGGTTAAAGCAGCAGAGCTAAGTCAACGCAGCTAACCTCAAGATTTTATTGAGAAAATGCTTGACAGAAAGGTGGCGTAGTATAAAATGCTGCCTCGCTTAGGAGGGGTTCCCGAGCGGCCAAAGGGATCAGACTGTAAATCTGACGTCTACGACTTCGAAGGTTCGAATCCTTCCCCCTCCACCAGATTTAGCGAGAGCTGCAGGCTCCGCGGGTATAGTTTAGTGGTAGAACCTCAGCCTTCCAAGCTGATGATGCGGGTTCGATTCCCGCTACCCGCTCCAAGTTTGCAGGTTTTGCAAAGTGTTACGCTCTTGTAGCTCAGTTGGTAGAGCACACCCTTGGTAAGGGTGAGGTCAGCGGTTCAAATCCGCTCAAGAGCTCCATATAACAAGGCAGATATGAAAATATCTGCCTTTGTTTTAATGGCTTGTGTGACTTGCTCAATTCTTCTCCTAGGGGTGATTTCGATGGCTAAGGAAAAGTTCGAACGTAATAAGCCGCACGTTAACGTGGGTACTATCGGTCACGTTGACCACGGTAAGACCACGCTGACTGCTGCTCTGACTCGCGTTTGTTCCGAGGTTTTCGGTTCGGCTCGTGTTGACTTCGACAAGATCGACAGTGCCCCAGAAGAAAAAGCTCGTGGTATCACCATCAACACTGCGCACGTAGAGTACGATTCGCACATTCGTCACTACGCGCACGTTGACTGCCCAGGTCACGCCGACTACGTCAAAAACATGATCACCGGTGCTGCCCAGATGGACGGCGCGATCCTGGTTTGCTCGGCTG
>NZ_JAFGYX010000051.1:0-3829 GCF_017491625.1 Pseudomonas sp. 50_B | reverse complement strand
CGACAGGTGCTGAAAGCGAGCTTTTTGGCCTCTGTCGTTTCCTTTCTCTGTTTTTGTCCGTGGAATGAACAATGGAAGTCAACAAAAAGCAGCTGGCTGACATTTTCGGTGCGAGTATCCGTACCATTCAGAACTGGCAGGAACAGGGAATGCCCGTTCTGCGAGGCGGTGGCAAGGGTAATGAGGTGCTTTATGACTCTGCCGCCGTCATAAAATGGTATGCCGAAAGGGATGCTGAAATTGAGAACGAAAAGCTGCGCCGGGAGGTTGAAGAACTGCGGCAGGCCAGCGAGGCAGATCTCCAGCCAGGAACTATTGAGTACGAACGCCATCGACTTACGCGTGCGCAGGCCGACGCACAGGAACTGAAGAATGCCAGAGACTCCGCTGAAGTGGTGGAAACCGCATTCTGTACTTTCGTGCTGTCGCGGATCGCAGGTGAAATTGCCAGTATTCTCGACGGGCTCCCCCTGTCGGTGCAGCGGCGTTTTCCGGAACTGGAAAACCGACATGTTGATTTCCTGAAACGGGATATCATCAAAGCCATGAACAAAGCAGCCGCGCTGGATGAACTGATACCGGGGTTGCTGAGTGAATATATCGAACAGTCAGGTTAACAGGCTGCGGCATTTTGTCCGCGCCGGGCTTCGCTCACTGTTCAGGCCGGAGCCACAGACCGCCGTTGAATGGGCGGATGCTAATTACTATCTCCCGAAAGAATCCGCATACCAGGAAGGGCGCTGGGAAACACTGCCCTTTCAGCGGGCCATCATGAATGCGATGGGCAGCGACTACATCCGTGAGGTGAATGTGGTGAAGTCTGCCCGTGTCGGTTATTCCAAAATGCTGCTGGGTGTTTATGCCTACTTTATAGAGCATAAGCAGCGCAACACCCTTATCTGGTTGCCGACGGATGGTGATGCCGAGAACTTTATGAAAACCCACGTTGAGCCGACTATTCGTGATATTCCGTCGCTGCTGGCGCTGGCCCCGTGGTATGGCAAAAAGCACCGGGATAACACGCTCACCATGAAGCGTTTCACTAATGGGCGTGGCTTCTGGTGCCTGGGCGGTAAAGCGGCAAAAAACTACCGTGAAAAGTCGGTGGATGTGGCGGGTTATGATGAACTTGCTGCTTTTGATGATGATATTGAACAGGAAGGCTCTCCGACGTTCCTGGGTGACAAGCGTATTGAAGGCTCGGTCTGGCCAAAGTCCATCCGTGGCTCCACGCCAAAAGTGAGAGGCACCTGTCAGATTGAGCGTGCAGCCAGTGAATCCCCGCATTTTATGCGTTTTCATGTTGCCTGCCCGCATTGCGGGGAGGAGCAGTATCTTAAATTTGGCGACAAAGAGACGCCGTTTGGCCTCAAATGGACGCCGGATGACCCCTCCAGCGTGTTTTATCTCTGCGAGCATAATGCCTGCGTCATCCGCCAGCAGGAGCTGGACTTTACTGATGCCCGTTATATCTGCGAAAAGACCGGGATCTGGACCCGTGATGGCATTCTCTGGTTTTCGTCATCCGGTGAAGAGATTGAGCCACCTGACAGTGTGACCTTTCACATCTGGACAGCGTACAGCCCGTTCACCACCTGGGTGCAGATTGTCAAAGACTGGATGAAAACGAAAGGGGATACGGGAAAACGTAAAACCTTCGTAAACACCACGCTCGGTGAGACGTGGGAGGCGAAAATTGGCGAACGTCCGGATGCTGAAGTGATGGCAGAGCGGAAAGAGCATTATTCAGCGCCCGTTCCTGACCGTGTGGCTTACCTGACCGCCGGTATCGACTCCCAGCTGGACCGCTACGAAATGCGCGTATGGGGATGGGGGCCGGGTGAGGAAAGCTGGCTGATTGACCGGCAGATTATTATGGGCCGCCACGACGATGAACAGACGCTGCTGCGTGTGGATGAGGCCATCAATAAAACCTATACCCGCCGGAATGGTGCAGAAATGTCGATATCCCGTATCTGCTGGGATACTGGCGGGATTGACCCGACCATTGTGTATGAACGCTCGAAAAAACATGGGCTGTTCCGGGTGATCCCCATTAAAGGGGCATCCGTCTACGGAAAGCCGGTGGCCAGCATGCCACGTAAGCGAAACAAAAACGGGGTTTACCTTACCGAAATCGGTACGGATACCGCGAAAGAGCAGATTTATAACCGCTTCACACTGACGCCGGAAGGGGATGAACCGCTTCCCGGTGCCGTTCACTTCCCGAATAACCCGGATATTTTTGATCTGACCGAAGCGCAGCAGCTGACTGCTGAAGAGCAGGTCGAAAAATGGGTGGATGGCAGGAAAAAAATACTGTGGGACAGCAAAAAGCGACGCAATGAGGCACTCGACTGCTTCGTTTATGCGCTGGCGGCGCTGCGCATCAGTATTTCCCGCTGGCAGCTGGATCTCAGTGCGCTGCTGGCGAGCCTGCAGGAAGAGGATGGTGCAGCAACCAACAAGAAAACACTGGCAGATTACGCCCGTGCCTTATCCGGAGAGGATGAATGACGCGACAGGAAGAACTTGCCGCTGCCCGTGCGGCACTGCATGACCTGATGACAGGTAAACGGGTGGCAACAGTACAGAAAGACGGACGAAGGGTGGAGTTTACGGCCACTTCCGTGTCTGACCTGAAAAAATATATTGCAGAGCTGGAAGTGCAGACCGGCATGACACAGCGACGCAGGGGACCTGCAGGATTTTATGTATGAAAACGCCCACCATTCCCACCCTTCTGGGGCCGGACGGCATGACATCGCTGCGCGAATATGCCGGTTATCACGGCGGTGGCAGCGGATTTGGAGGGCAGTTGCGGTCGTGGAACCCACCGAGTGAAAGTGTGGATGCAGCCCTGTTGCCCAACTTTACCCGTGGCAATGCCCGCGCAGACGATCTGGTACGCAATAACGGCTATGCCGCCAACGCCATCCAGCTGCATCAGGATCATATCGTCGGGTCTTTTTTCCGGCTCAGTCATCGCCCAAGCTGGCGCTATCTGGGCATCGGGGAGGAAGAAGCCCGTGCCTTTTCCCGCGAGGTTGAAGCGGCATGGAAAGAGTTTGCCGAGGATGACTGCTGCTGCATTGACGTTGAGCGAAAACGCACGTTTACCATGATGATTCGGGAAGGTGTGGCCATGCACGCCTTTAACGGTGAACTGTTCGTTCAGGCCACCTGGGATACCAGTTCGTCGCGGCTTTTCCGGACACAGTTCCGGATGGTCAGCCCGAAGCGCATCAGCAACCCGAACAATACCGGCGACAGCCGGAACTGCCGTGCCGGTGTGCAGATTAATGACAGCGGTGCGGCGCTGGGATATTACGTCAGCGAGGACGGGTATCCTGGCTGGATGCCGCAGAAATGGACATGGATACCCCGTGAGTTACCCGGCGGGCGCGCCTCGTTCATTCACGTTTTTGAACCCGTGGAGGACGGGCAGACTCGCGGTGCAAATGTGTTTTACAGCGTGATGGAGCAGATGAAGATGCTCGACACGCTGCAGAACACGCAGCTGCAGAGCGCCATTGTGAAGGCGATGTATGCCGCCACCATTGAGAGTGAGCTGGATACGCAGTCAGCGATGGATTTTATTCTGGGCGCGAACAGTCAGGAGCAGCGGGAAAGGCTGACCGGCTGGATTGGTGAAATTGCCGCGTATTACGCCGCAGCGCCGGTCCGGCTGGGAGGCGCAAAAGTACCGCACCTGATGCCGGGTGACTCACTGAACCTGCAGACGGCTCAGGATACGGATAACGGCTACTCCGTGTTTGAGCAGTCACTGCTGCGGTATATCGCTGCCGGGCTGGGTGTCTCGTATGAG
>NZ_JAFGYX010000050.1:0-4525 GCF_017491625.1 Pseudomonas sp. 50_B | reverse complement strand
GTCCGGCAGGCGCGCATCGTACTGCCAGAGCTTCTTGCCGGTGCGCGCGTCCACCGCGAACACCCGCGAGTAGGAGCCGGTCATGTACATCACCCCGTCCTTGATCAGCGGCTGGGCCTGCTGGCCGCGCTGCTTCTCGCCGCCGAAGGAGAAGGCCCAGACCGGCCGCAGCTCCTTGACGTTATCGACGTTGAGCAGGTCCAGCGGGCTGTAGCGCTGGCCCTGGACGCCCAGGCCGTTGGTGACGATCTGCTGCGGGTTCTTCGGGTCCTGGAGGATCTCTTCATCGGTGACGGCGGCCAGGGCCGCGCTGGACAGCAGCATGGCGCTGAGCACCAGGCTCACGGCGAAACAGGGACGACGTGGGGGTTGGGTCATGACGGCTACCTCGGCGGTTATTGTTGTTCCCGGGAAATTTTCCCGGTCTGCCGGGAATTCTTGGTCCCGGCCTGTTTGCCAACAATTGCCCGCAGTGCGGAGTTTTCTAGTTCCTTGGTACTGGAGGGGCAGAGGCAAGCGACAAGCAGGCGCCATGCCCCCGCACTGTAGGAGCTGGCTTGCCAGCGAAGAGGCCCACAAGACCGCCATCGACGGCAAGCCCCCACAAGATCCCTCATGTAGATGTGGCGAGGGAGCTTGCTCCCGCTGGGTGGCGCAGCCGCCCCAATGGCGGCCACCCCGTTCTTGCTGATAGATCACGGATTCAGGTCTGGCGACCGCTGCGCGGTCGAGCGGGAGCGAGCTCCCTCGCCACAAGGGTCAGTGATCGTCGATACGCTGCAGGCGCTGGCGCTCGTAACGCGGGTACAGGTGGCTGACGCTACGGATCAGCTCATAGCGGGTCAGGCTGATGCCGGCAAAACGCTCGGGGATCGGGCGGCGGATCATCTCCGCCATGTCGTCGCCCCGGGCCGCGCCGTCGCGCATCAGCCCATCGAGCCAACTCAGGTAATCGCGCATCTGGGCAAAAGGCGCCGCATCGCTGGCCACCGGGCCATGGCCTGGGACGATCAGCTTCCACGGCAGGGCCTGCAAGGTGTCCAGGTCCTTGAGCCATGCCTCCAGCCCCGGGCTGTTGGGGGTGGTCAGCGCGCGCTCGTAGAACACCAGGTCACCGGCAAACAGCACCCCGGTGTTCTCGTCGAGAATCGCCAGGTCGGCACCGGTGTGCCCACTCAAACTGAGCAGGCGCAAGCGATGCCCGCCCACCTCAAGCACCCCGGGCTCCAGCACCCGGTTCGGCAACACCACCTCGGTGCCGCGCATCCAGTCGCCGACCAGGCGGTACAGGTTCTCGGCCATGGCGTCCCCCTGCTGGCGCAGCAGGTCGGCTGTGCCGGCCAGGGCGCCGATGGGCACATCGCCAAAGGCCTGGTTGCCCAGCACATGGTCGGGATGATGGTGAGTCAACAGCAGCTGGATCACCGGCTTGTCGGTGGTGGCGGCAATCGCCCGGCGCAAGGCTTCGCCGTAGCGCTTGGACGGCCCGCTGTCGATCACCACCACCCCGCTGTCGGTGACGATGAACCCGGTGTTGACGATATTGCCGCCATTGGCCTTGGCGAAGTTGTCGGTGCTGCCTTCCAGCAGCCAGGTGCCCTCAGCGATCTGCCGGGGCTTGAGTTGATAGTCCAGGTCGGCCCGGGCCGGCAGGCCCAGGCATAGCAGCAACAGCAGGATCCAACGCATGGTGCGCCTCGGCTCGGGTGGGTCAAAGGATGCGCTCAGGGCAGCTTGGCCTCGAACTGGTTGCCGCTGTTGTCGCGCAACAGCAAGCGGGTCTGCCCCGGCCCCTGGATGTCGAACCCCAGGTTGGGGTTTTCGCTGACCGCCGGGAACAGTTCGAGGCTGGCCAGAAGCTGATCGTTCTGGTCGCGCAATTCGGCGTGGTTGAGAAAGAACTCGGGGATGCCGCTGACCAGGCCGTTGTCCATCGGGTGGGACACTTGCAGGCGCAGACGGCTGGCGTCGCCACGCGGGTAACGCCCGCCCAGCACCTCGCCGATGTGCTCTTCCCAGCCGGGCTGGGTGCGCACCACGCTGGGGGCGGTGCAGCCGCCACCGGCGGCATCGATCAGGGTCGAGCCCACGTGCCACAGGCCGTCGCGGGTCTGCACCGCGGCGCGCAGCGGCGTGGCCTGCTCGATGCGGATGCGGATCGACAGCCAGGGCAGCACCCGCTCCCCCGGCACGAAATCGACAATGCGCGGTAAGGGGTTGAGCTCGGCCCAGGCAAGGATGCGCACCACGTCGCCGCTGAAGGCCCGGGCGTCGATCTCCAGCGGCACCTGTCGCGCATCCTCGGCAAAGGGCGGCGCCAGCAGCTTGACCCGGTCATCGAAGACGAACGCGGCATCGCCCAGCAATTGCTTGTGGTAGAAGGCCCACATCACCGAGGGCACCGTGTCCGCACCCGGGGCCTGCGGATCGGCGGCCAGCGCCGGGGTCGCCAAGGGCAGCCAGCACGCCAAAAGACAGGTCGCTCGCCAGTTCATCGCAGCTCCTATTGATACATCTCTGGGACCTCGTAACGCAGGCCATAACGGGCGTACAGCGCCTGCAGGCGACCGTCGCGGATCAACCCTTCCAGGGCCTCCTCCACGGCATAGGCCAGCTGGCGGTTGCTTTCATGCACCGCCATGCCGATCTCCCACACCTGCTTGCCCATGTTCGGGTAGGCGTTTTCCGCCAGGGCCAGTTGCGGATCAGCGGCCTGGTGCAACTGCCAGTCGATCTCCCCGCGCATGGCCATCACCGCGTCCACCTGCCCGGCCCGCAAGGCGCCGAAGGCCTGCTGCACGCTGGGGTAATGATGGGTCTTGGCACTGAGCATGCCGTTGAACACCGAGGTCAGGTAGAACGACGGCACGCTGTCCACCTCGACGCCAATGGGGTGCTGCTGGAACACCGCGACACTGGCCACCGAGTCCAGCCGGCGGCGGTCGAATGCCACCTGCCAGCGCTCTTCCTGATAGGGGCCGAACATCACCACGTGGTCGTTGGTCAGCTCTCCCAGTTCGTTGCGCTTTTGCGCAAAGTCGTGGTCGTAGGGCACGCGCATCATCAGGTCGGCCAACTGCTGATGGCGCAGCGGACTGCCGCGCCAGATGTAATCCCGCAAGTCGTCGTCGAGCTTCTCACCGGGGGGCGCCCAGATCAGTTGCAGGCGCACCCCCAGGGCCTCGGCCAGGGCTTGCGCCAACTCGACGTCGACGCCCCGGGGCTGGCCCTGGTCCTCGAAGCTGTAGGGGGCAAAATCCTGGTACACCGCCACCTTCAGCTCACCGGAGGCGATCATCGTGTCGTAGTTGCGCACCCCGGCCTGCGCCGCCGCGCAGCACAGCAGCAAGCCACTGAGGAACACGCCGAGGCGGCCCATGGCGATCACTCCTCGACGCGCACGCTGTCCAGGTAGGTGCGCACCGCCCACAGGGCTTCCTGGCTCAGGTAGTCGGCCATCTTCGGCATGTACACCCGGCCATCGCGCACCGCGCCGTGGCGCACCCGTTCGACGAACCATTCATCCCCGGCTTCGCCGGCATCGAGCATGCGCAGGTCCGGGGCGATACCGCCGGACTTGGCTTCCAGGCCATGGCAGGCGGCGCAGTTCTGGTTGTAGGCCGAGGCACCGATTTCCACTGCCTTGTCGCGCTCGGGCGAGGTGCGATAGGGGTTGACCGCGGCCCAGCCGTCGCCATCGAGGCTCACACCGGCATCCTTGATCGGCGTCAGGCCCTGGGTTTCCACCGCCTGGGGCACCACGTTGCCATGGGCCCATACAGCGCCGGTGGCCAAGGCACCGGTCAGCAGCCCTACCGCGAGCAAGGCGTTGCGTTTTGTTGTCATTGTTATGCCCTCAAGATTGCACGCAAGACCTCGCTACAGAGGCCATGGCGCCATCTTAGAAACAGCCGGCGGGCGGCCGTATGCTGCTTTGGTGGTCGCGTCCTACTCCCTTGGTAGTAGGGCTTGTGGCGCGGGCCTAAATCAGGTGCCGCCCGGGAACTTTTCCCGGCAAAGGCGGGACTTTTTCCGTATCTCAAAGCGCGTCTCGCGGCAGACCCTAGTCAGGCCAAAACCTCCACTGGGAACTGCAACCATGACAATAAGATCGCTACCCGCCCTTTCCCCCCTGAGCCTCGCCGTCCAAGCCCTGCTGCTGACCACCAGCTTGTCCCTGGGCGCGGCGGCCACAGCGGCCACCGCCCCGGCGGCACCTGCCAGCAAGAACGTCACCTGGGAAGACATCGCCAACGACCACCTGACCACCCGGGACGTGCTGCAGTACGGCATGGGCACCAACGCCCAGCGCTGGAGCCCCCTGGCCCAGGTCAACGATAAAAACGTATTCAAGCTGACCCCGGCCTGGTCCTACTCCTTTGGCGACGAGAAGCAGCGCGGCCAGGAATCCCAGGCCATCGTCCGCGACGGCGTGGTCTACGTCACCGGCTCCTACTCGCGGGTATTCGCCCTCGACGCCAAGACCGGCAAACGCCTGTGGACCTACAACCACCGCCTGCCGGAC
>NZ_JAFGYX010000004.1:0-358547 GCF_017491625.1 Pseudomonas sp. 50_B | reverse complement strand
AGATCAAAATCTGACGGCGGCCTGCCGGCCGGCCTGTTTCATTGCCGTTCGCGTTAATGTAGCCGCTGCCGCAGGCTGCGACCGGCTCCGCAGGAGACGCTAAACCTGCCTCCCCGATATTCCTGACATATCGCGCCGCCTGGTTTTGCGAGCGCTAGCGCTCGTTCGCAGCCTTCGGCAGCGGCTACAAGGAACCAGCCTGCGCACCTTGGCTTTGGCTTTGGCTTTTGATCTTGATCTTGATCTTGATCTTCCGGCCCCTTCCCAGCCGGCCGAACGCAGGCGTTGCGTAGGGGGCAGCTCGGCATGGATGCCGAGCTAGCCGCCACCCGGCCATGGATGGCCGGTTGGCGGCGGGCCCCCGGAGCAATGCCGGAGAGAGGGAACCCCGAGCCTAGGCGAGGCACCGAGTGGAGGGGCAGGAGCCTTTGGTTACTTTGGGCTTTTCAAAGTGACTCGCTGTAAGAGCGAAACCGCCAGCGGCCGCACCCGCAGGAATGGATATGTCCCCCCTCCCACTCGCTGTAAGAGCGGAACCCCAAGTAGCCGTGACCGCAGCAACGGATATGTACACAGCCCACTCGCTGTAAGAGCGGAACCCCAAGTAGCCGTGACCGCCGCACCGGATATGTACCCAACCCACCGCTGTAAGAGCGAAACCACCAACCGCCACACCCGCAGCAACGAATATGTACACTTCACCCCCAGCCCCACCGACCCCAGGCTCCCTCTAAATGCCCGCCCTGAACTTCAAGCAAATCGACGTCTTCAGCTCCACCCCCCTCAAGGGCAACCCCCTGGCCGTGGTGTTCAACGCCGACGATCTCAGCGACGAACGCATGGCCGCTTTCGCCACCTGGACCAACCTCAGCGAAACCACCTTCCTGCTCAAGCCCCGCGCCCCCCGGGCCGACTATCGCTTGCGGATCTTCACCACCACCCAAGAGCTGCCCTTCGCCGGTCACCCGACCCTGGGCAGTTGCCATGCCTGGCTCGAAGCCGGCGGGGTGCCCCGGGGCGAGGAGATCATTCAGGAGTGTGAAGTCGGTCTGGTGCGCATTCGTCGTCAGGGCGATCAGCTGGCCTTTCTCGCGCCGCCGCTGCTCAAGTCCGGCCCGGTGGAGCCCGAGGTGCTGGAGCAGGTACGCCGTGGCCTGGGCCTGAAAGCCGGGGATATCGTCCAGGCGCAGTGGGTCGACAACGGCGCCGGCTGGCTGGCGGTGATGCTCGGCGAGCGCCAGCAGGTGCTGGATCTGCAACCGGACTATCCGGCACTGATCGGTCTGGCCGTAGGGGTGATCGCGCCCTGTGACCCCGAGCGCGATGACACCGATGCGCAGTTCGAGGTGCGGGCCTTTATCGCCGGCGACGGCATGCCCGAAGACCCGGCCACCGGCAGCCTCAATGCCGGGATCGCCCAGTGGCTGCTGGGGGCCGGGCTGGCGCCGTCGCGCTATCGGGTCAGCCAGGGCCTGAGCATGGGCCGCGCTGGGTCCATCGATGTGGAGCAGGTGGGCGATGAGGTGTGGATCGGCGGCTCTGCCGTCACCTGTATTGAAGGCAAGTTTCTCGCGGGGTGAAGCCGCGGCAAGTGTCCAGCTCCAAGCCCAGCCCGGCGCAGTTGCCACTTGCCGCTTGCCACTCGAAGCTTGTTGCTTGTTGCTTGTTGCTTGTTGCTTGTTGCTTGTTGCTTGTTGCTTGTTGCTTGTTGCTTGTTGCTTGTTGCTTGTTGCTTGTTGCTTGTTGCTTGTTGCTTGTTGCTGCTCCTCTGTCTTGCGTCAGATGGTCGCAGGCCGGCCTGCGCGGGCCCTCGCCAAGCCCATGAATAGCGGGCCTGGCGCTGATTGTTAGCAGATTCGCAAGACTCTCTTGAGCCGTGCGGGTTTGTACCCTGGCGGCTCTGGGCATAAGCTTTCAGCCTTTTTTCGCCATCGCTCGTGTTGTCCCGCGCTCAGCCTTAGGAAAAATCATGTCCAGCCAGTTCCCAGAAGCCCGTCCCCGTCGCCTGCGTCGCTCCGAACAACTGCGCAGTCTGTTCCAGGAAACCGAATTCACCCTCAACGACCTGGTGCTGCCGATTTTCGTCGAGGAGGAAATCGACGATTTCGTGCCGATCAAGAGCATGCCCGGGGTGATGCGCATCCCCGAATCCAAGCTGGCCGGCGAGATCGAGCGTTACGCCCGCGCCGGGATCAAGTCGGTGATGACTTTCGGTGTGTCGCACCACCTGGACTGCGATGGCAGTGATACCTGGAAGGAAAACGGCCTGGTGTCGCGCATGTCGCGCATCGCCAAGGACGCGGTGCCGGAGATGATCGTGATGTCCGACACCTGCTTCTGCGAATACACCGAGCACGGCCACTGTGGCGTGATGCACGGCCATGAAGTGGACAACGACCAGACCCTGATCAACCTCGGCAAGCAGGCGGTGGCTGCGGCCCGTGCCGGCGCCGACGTGATCGCGCCGTCGGCGGCCATGGACGGTCAGGTCCAGGCCATCCGCCGCGCCCTGGACGCCGCCGGTTTCACCCAGACGCCGATCATGGCCTATTCCACCAAGTTCGCTTCGGCGCTTTACGGCCCGTTCCGCGAGGCGGGCGGCAGTGCGCTCAAGGGCGACCGCAAGAGCTACCAGATGAACCCGATGAACCGCCGCGAAGCGGTGCGCGAATCCCTGCTGGACGAGCAGGAAGGCGCCGACTCGCTGATGGTCAAACCGGCCGGGGCCTACCTGGACATCATCCGTGACATCCGCGAGGCCTCGCGCCTGCCGGTGGCGGCGTACCAGGTCAGCGGCGAGTACGCGATGATCAAGTTCGGCGCCCAGGCCGGGGCCATCGACGAGCAGCGGGTGGTGCGTGAAAGCCTGGGTTCGATCAAGCGCGCCGGTGCCGACCTGATCTTCACCTACTTCGCCATGGACCTGGCCCTGGCCGGGATCTGACCAGGCCCCCGCCGTACCGCCACGAACGTCGTCCGGCGTTCGTGGCTCTTGCCAAGACTTCCGCCCCTACATGACAATGCGATTCATTATCAAATATGAATCCTTATTGTCATGCCCGCCGACGACTTATCCCTGCGCAGTGCCGTCACCGATCTGTACACCCATCACCACGGCTGGCTGCAGGGCTGGTTGCGCCAGCGCCTGGGCAACACCTTCGATGCCGCCGATCTGGCCCAGGACACCTTCGTGCGGGTGCTCAAGGCGCGCAATGCCCTGGAGATCCGTGAGCCGCGGCCCTACTTGTCGCGCATCGCCAATGGCCTGCTGATCGACCTGTTTCGCCGCCGCTCCCTGGAGCAGGCGTACCTGGAGGCCCTGGCCCTGGTGCCCGAGGGCGAGCAGCCGTCGCCGGAGGAGCAGAACCTGATGCTCCAGGCGCTGTTGGAGGTCGACCGGCTGCTGGACGGCCTGGGGGCCAGGGTCAAGCAGGCTTTCCTGCTGTCCCAGTGCGATGGCCTGACCTACGAGCAGATCGCCGAACGCCTGCAGATCTCGGTGCGCAGCGTCAACAACTACATGGCCAAGGCCATGGAGCATTGCTGCCTGATGCAGATGCGGATGCAGCTGTCATGAGTTTTGCCAACCTGCAACTGAGCGTGAGCGAGCGCCAGGCCATCAGCGGCGCGGCGCGCTGGTATGCGCAGTTGCGCTCCGGCACCGCCAGCGAACAGGAACAGGCGGCCTGGCGCGAATGGCTGGCCGCCGACCCCTTGCATCGCCAGGCCTGGGAACGCATGCAGCAACTGGGCGAGCAGATGTCGGCCCTGCCTGGCGGTCTGGCCGGTTCCACCTTACGCGGGGCCGGGCGCTCGCGCCGTGAGCTGATGCGCAATCTGGTGGTGCTGGCTTCGGCCGGCTCCCTGGGCTGGCTGGGTTGGCGCAGCGACAGCGCCCAGCAATTGCTGGCGGACTATCGAACCCAGGTCGGCGAGCGCCGTGAAGTGCGCCTGGCGGACGGCAGTGCATTGCTGCTCAACACCGACACCTCGGTGAATGTGGCTTTCGACGGTCAGCAGCGCCGGTTGCAGTTGCTCTGGGGCGAGATGCTGGTGAGCGCTGGCGTTGATGCGCAGCACAGGCCATTGCGGATCATCACCCGCCACGGCGAGGTCCAGGCCCAGAGCGCGCGTTTCGTGTTGCGCAGCGAAGAGCGCGAGGATCAGGTGGCGGTGCTGGAGCAGGGCGTGCAGGTCAGCCTGGGTAACGGGGCGCTGGTGCGTCGGGTCGAAGCCGGGCAGCAACTGGCTTTCAACACCCGGAGTTTCGCCGCGCTACAACCCAACGACGCTTCAGTAGGCGCCTGGCGCCAGGGCAGCATCATCGCCCTCGACCGACCCTTGGAGGACTTGCTGGCGGACCTGTCGCGCTACCGCCGGGGTGTGGTGCAGTGCGATCCGCAGATTGCCGGCCTGAAGATTTCCGGGGCCTTTCCCATCGATGACACCGACCGCGCCCTGGCGGCGCTTGAGAGCGGTTTCTCGCTGCGCATCGAGCGCTACACCCGCTATTGGGTGCGGGTGTCCCAGCGCCGCCTCGGCTGAAACCAAGCGGTAAAAAATAATTATTCCGGTCTTTGCACTTTTGCCCATTCTGATCCGGCTCATCCCCCAGTGGATTCATTTTCAAGATTGGGGGAAGGCAAAACATGTCTGAAGTTCACAAGTCGAAGTTGGCCCAGGCCATCAAGGTCGGGCTCTGGGGCGCGTTGGCGGTGTATGGCGCGGCACTGCTGCCGTTGACTGCGGTGGCGGCCAGCGAACAGACGGCGGTGCGCCGCTTCGATATCGCGGCGGGGGATCTCACCGAAGTGCTGAGCCGTTACGCCAGTGCCGCCGGGGCGGCCATCTCCTTCGATGCGCGACAGACGGCCGGCTTGCGTTCGGCGGGGCTCCAGGGGGATTACGGGGTGCAGGAAGGCTTTGCGCGGATTCTTGCCGGCAGCGGCTGGCAGGCCGAACCGCAGAGTAACGGCAGCTATGTGCTGCGCCCCGTGCCCAAGGGCAATGGCACCCTGGAGCTGGGCACCACTCAGGTCCAGGGCCAGGAGCTGGGGGCCACCACCGAGTACTCCGGTTCCTACACCACCGGCGCGGTGACCATCGGCAAGGGCCAGCACTCGCTGAAGGAAACCCCGCAGTCGGTGACCGTGATCACCCGCAAGATGCTCGATGACCAGAACCTCAACACCATCGACCAGGTGATGGAAAAGACCCCGGGCATCACCCTCTACGACTCGCCCATGGGCGGCAAGTATTTCTACTCCCGGGGCTTTCGCATGACCGGCCAGTACCAGTACGACGGCGTGCCCCTGGACATGGGCAGCAGCTACGTGCAGGCCGACAGCTTCAGCAGCGACATGGCCTTCTATGACCGGGTGGAGATCCTGCGCGGCGCCGCCGGCATGCTCAAGGGCGCGGGCGGTACCGCCGGTTCGGTGAACTTCGTGCGCAAGCGTGGCCAGGCCACGCCCCACACCCAGCTGATGATGTCCGCCGGCAGCTGGGACAACTACCGGGCCCAGGTGGATACCGGCGGGCCGCTGAACGACGCTGGCACCGTTCGCGGCCGGGCGGTGGTGACCCAGCAGACCCGGCAGTATTTCTATGACCTGGGGGAGCGCAAGGATCAGGTCTACTACGGCGCCCTGGATTTCGACCTCAGTGACGACACCACCCTGGGCCTGGGCATGGCCTATGAAGACGTTGACTCGCGCCCGTGCTGGGGCGGCCTGCCACGCTACAGCGACGGCAGCGACCTCAAGCTCGGCCGTTCCACCTGCCTGAACACCGCCTGGAACAACTCGCGCAGCAAGCGCGCGACCTATTTCGCCGACCTCAAGCAACAGCTCAACGACGACTGGGCGCTGAAGGTGGCCGGGGTCTACAGCCGCAACACCCAGGACATCGAGTACGCCTTCCCCAGCGGTTCGGTGCCGGTGGGTGCCAGCCGTTCCAGTACCCTGATGCTGGGCAGCACCTATGACTACGATCAGGTGGACTACGGCTTCGATGCCTATGTCGACGGCCACTTCCAGGCCTTTGGCCAGGAGCACGAACTGACCTTCGGCGCCAACGCCAGCCGCTCGATCAAGGACGACTTCTATGCTGTGGCCGGCTTGCCGCAGCGGCAGAACGTGCTGGACCCCGATCACCATCTGCCCAAGCCTGATGCCAGCTACTACGAAAGCAATTCCACCCGGGGCGGCCCCTCTGATCTGCGGATCCAGCAGCAGGGGCTGTATTCCACCCTGCGCCTGAAACTGGCCGACCCGCTGACCCTGGTCATGGGCAGCCGGGTCAGTTGGTACAAGTCGCAGAACGATGCCGTGGCCTACTGGCGCGACACCCGCACCCCCAGCAGCGCCCGTTCCAAGGAAACCGGCGAGGTCACGCCGTTCGCCGGGGTGCTGTACGACCTCAACGACAACCTCACGGTCTACGCCAGCTACTCCAGCATCTTCACCCCTCAGGGCAGCTATCGGACCCTGGACGGTGCCTCTCTCAAGCCGCTGGTGGGCAAGAGCTATGAAGCGGGGATCAAGGGCGAGTGGTTTGACGGTCGCCTGAACAGCGCCTTCAGCTTGTTCCGCACCCTTCAGGAAGATGCGCAGCAGGACGACCCGGCCTGCCCGGACAGCACCTGCTCGCTGAACTCGGGCAAGGTCCGCGCCCAGGGCTTTGAAGCCGAAGTCAGCGGTGAGGTGATCGAGCGCCTGCAACTGCTGGCCGGCTACACCTACACCCAGACCAAGACCCTGGAGGATGCCGACAGCAGCAAGAACGGCCAGTCGTTCAATTCCTACGTACCGCGGCACCTGCTACGGGTGTGGGGCGACTACCAACTGGGCGGTGCCCTGGAGCGCTTCAATGTGGGGGCTGGGGTCAACGCGCAAAGCGACAACTACCGGGTCTCGCCCACCAGCGGCAATCACATCAGCCAGGCCGGCTATGCGATCTGGAACGGGCGCATCGGCTATCGCATCGACGACACCTGGTCCTTGGCGCTCAACGGCAACAACCTGCTGGACAAGCGTTACTACACCACCATCGGTACCGAAGGCTTCGGCAACTTCTACGGAGACCCGCGCAACTTCACCCTGTCGGTCAAGGCCGACTTCTGAGGTCGGGTTGACGGTCGCGCCGGTGCTGGCCGTGCGGGGACCGGGCGCGGCCGCTTCAGGCCGTGGGCGGGTGGGCGTCGAGCAGGGCCATGAAGCGTTGCAATTGCGGCGACGGGTTGTCCCGGTGCCAGTTCATGTAGAGCCCGATGCTCGGCCTGGATTGCGTGCCGACGGCGCTTAGCGGGCGGTAGGCGACGCTGCCTTGCAGCGCCGTGTCGGCCATCGATTGCGGTACCAGGGCCACGCCGAAACCGCAGGCCACCAGACCCAGTAGGGTGTGGATGCGCTCCGCTTCTTGGGCCACCTTCGGGGTGAAGCCGGCTGCCGTGCACAGCGCCATCAGCTGGTTGTGGTAACCGCTGCCCAGGGCCTGGGGGGTGAACACGAAATCTTCAGTGGCCAGGTCCTGCAGGTCCACCTCGGATGCTCGGGCCTGGGGGTGGTCGTGGGGCAGGGCGATGACGATCGGTTCATCGAGGATCAGCCGCGAGACAATCTGCCCTGCGGGCAGCGGCAGGTCGCGCATGAAGGCGAGGTCGGTGTCGTCGTTGAGCAGGGCCTTTAGCTGCCCGGCCGATGGCATTTCCCGCAACGCCAGGCGCACCCCAGGCAGGGTCTGGCGAAAGCGTCGCAGGCTGGCGAGCAGCATCGGGTAGCCGGCCAGTGACAGCTGCTGATACGCAGGGTGCCGGCCAGCCCCTGGGCGACATCGCGCGCCTGTTGGATGCCTTGCTCCAGGGTTTCCAGGGTGCGTTGGGCGCTGTGCAGGAAGTCCGCCCCGGCCGGGGTCAGGGTTACGCCACGACGATTGCGCAGCAGCAGGCTGAAGCCGAGTTTTTCCTCCAGGCGGGCGATGGCCTGGCTCAGGGGCGGCTGGGCCATGTGCAGGCGCGCAGCGGCCTTGTGAAAGTGCAGCTCCTGGGCGACGACGATGAACTGGCGCAACAGGCGCGTCTCGATCATGGCGAATGCTCCTTGCTTGGGGGGAACCGCTGGGACTGTAAACCTGGAGGTCCATGGTTTCACAGGTTTTTCTTTGATATTCAGAACCTCTCACAGGGGCTGTAATTTAGTATTAAGTCGTTGATTTTCATGCTGTTACTCTGAGATTGAAGCGGCCTGAGGCTTAAGCGGCCCGAGGTTCAAACAGGAGGAAAAGCGATGGATTTCAGCGGCAGGACGGCCATTGTCACTGGTGCCGGGCGCGGCCTGGGCCTGAGTTATGCCAGGGCCCTGGCCAGCCGTGGCGCCCAGGTGGTGATCAGTGATTGCGGGAGCGACGGCACGGGCCTGGGGATGGATGAAAGCGTCGCCCATGAGGCGGTGCGGGCCTTGCGGGCCAGCGGCGCCAGGGCGGTGGCCGACACCAGCGACCTGAGCACCGAAGCCGGGTGCCGGGGGCTGGTGCAGTGCGCCGTGGCGGCCTTTGGCGGCCTGGATATCCTGATTCACAATGCCGGCTGGGTCGGCTACCAGGCGCTGGAGGAGCTCGACGCCGAGTTTCTCCAGCGCATGCTGGGGATCAATCTGCATGCGCCGATCTGGCTGGCCAAGCACGCCTGGCCCTTTCTCCGGCAATCCACGGCGCCCCGGCTGTTGCTGACCACTTCCGACCGCGCCCTGTATGCGGAATATGCACAGCCCGGGCTGTTGGCCTATTGCGCGGGCAAGATGGCCCAGGTGGGCATCATGAATGCGCTGAGCCAGGAAGGCGCGGAGCACGGGATTCGGGTCAACGCGGTGTCGCCGGTGGCCAAGACCCGCATGTGGGGCGTCAGCGACGAGCCGCTCGAACTCAAGCCGGACTGGGTGACGCCGGGGGTGATGTTTCTGGTCAGCGAGGGGTGCCAGGACAGCGGCTATATCCTGCGGGCCAGCAACGGCCAGTTCAGCGCCTGGCGCCCGCAAGAGGCGCCCGGGGTGGATTATCCCCGGGACCTGAAGCGGGTGCGGGCGGCCACGCCGGAGCAGTTCGCCCAGCGCTGGACGCAGATCAGGCTGCCTTTCACCGGGGCTTGAGAGGCGCTGTGCCGCTGTGTGGGGAGAGCTCGCGCTCGCGGAAGTAGCGCTCCAGTAGCCGCGGGTCGCCAGAGCGGTCCGCGAGGGCCACGTAGGTATCCGGGCGCAGCAGGTAGAAGGCATTGCGCGCCAGCCCTGCTGCTGCATGGGCCGGGCGCCAGTCGAAAATCCGCAAAGGCACCCGGTGCGCGCTGCACCAGTCCCGCAGGGCATCGCTGGTGGTGCCATAGACATGCACCTGCCAGCCCAGGTATTCCAGGCTGTCGAAGTTGTCGTGCTCGCCGTCGCGGACCCAGGGCAGGCGATCGCCGCCGTGCACCGGGCCGACGCCACCGGCGCTCAGGGGCATGCCCCGGTAGTTCAGGGTGATCTGCGACACGGTGCGAAAGAGAAACTCCCGGGCACTGTCGAAGGCGGCGATCTTCGGCAGCAGCAGGGGCGCCAGGCGGGTGCGTACCAGGTAGGCGACCGGGCCGTCGGCGGTGGCGAAGCTGAACACCCGGTCGGTGGTGGCCACCAGGCGCCGGGCAAACTCCATGCGTTCGATTTCATAGCTGTCCAGCAGGCTTTCGGCGCTTTGGCCGCTGAGCACCGCCGCCAGTTTCCAGGCCAGGTTGATGGCGTCGCCGATCCCGGTGTTCATGCCCTGGCCACCGGCGGGGCTATGGACGTGGGCGGCGTCCCCCAGGAGAAACACCCGCCCCAGGCGAAACTGCTCGGCCACCCGGTGATGCACCTTGTAGGTGGAGAACCAGTTGACTCGGGTGACGTTGACCTTGAGCTGATGCATGGCGCGCTGGCTGACGTCTTCGAAACGCAGGTTTTCCGGGTGCTCGGCGCGCTCGTCGCGCACGGTGCCGATCAGCCGCGCGCGGCCGCTGTGGGCCAGGGGAAACACCGCGAGAAAGTCGGCGTCGTCCAGGTCCACGTGTAATTGGCCGTCGATGCTCGGGCCGTCGGCCTCGACATCGGCGACGTAGAACACCTGCTGGTAGGTGCCGCCGGGAAAGCCGCTGCCCAGGGTCTTGCGCACCGTGGAGCGGGCGCCGTCGCAGCCGGCCAGGTAGAAGGCCTGGCAATGTTCCTCGCGGCCGTCGGGGCCACGCAGGCGAGCGTTGATCAGGTGGCCGTGATCGGTGAAGGCCAGCAGCTCGGTGTCGCGCTCGACGCGCACGCCCAGCCGTTCCAGGCGTTCGATCAGCAGTTGCTCGTGCTCGTCCTGGGGAAAGATCTGCAGGAAGGGGTAGGGCGTCAGGTCCTCGCCGATGGCGTTGAACGGCAGTTGCGCGGCCCGCTCGCCGCGGACCCAGAGGTTGACCACCGGCACGTGGTGGCCGCGTTCGACGATGGCCTGGGTCAGGTCCAGCTGGCGGTAGAGCTCCAGGGTCCGGGCCTGCACCGCCAGGGCCCGGGAGGTGGTGCCCGGACCCAGGGTCTTGTCGATGATCCGTACCTTGACCCCCTGCTGGCGCAGCCAGAGCGCCAGCACCAGGCCGGTGGGGCCGGCGCCGATGATCAGTACGTCGCTGCAGTTCATGTGTTTGCCCTCGCTACGAGATCAACGTTATGCATCGGACTGCGGGCGGCGCCTGCCGCGGGGTCAACGCTGGGCGAAGGCCAGGTTCAGGCCCAGCCCCGCGAAGCTTGCGGCAAAGCTGCGGCGCAACCAGTTCTGGACTTTGGGCGACTCGATCACCGCGGTACGGAACAGATTGGCCAGCAACCCGTAGAGCACGAACACGAAGAAGGTCATGGCCATGAACACGCCGCTCAGGAGCAGCATCTGCGGGATCGGATCGCTGCCGTCATGGGCGATGAACTGGGGCAGGAAGGCCAGGAAGAAAATGGTCAGCTTGGGGTTGAGGATGTTCAGCAGGCAGGCCTTGAGCATCAGCGCGCCGGCGCCGTGGCTCACCGCGTTGCTGTCCACGGCAAAGGCCGAGCGATCACGCCAGGTGGCGTAGGCCAGGTACAGCAGATAGGCGACCCCGGCGAACTTCAGGCCCTGGAAGGCCAGGGCGCTGGTGTGCAGGATCGCCGACAGACCGAGGATCGAGGCCAGCAGGTGCGGGACGATCCCGGCGGTGCAGCCGATGGCGGTGAACAGGCTGGCGCGCTTGCCGGCCACCAGGGCGGTGGAAATGGTCAGGATCACGCCGCTGCCGGGAATCAGCACGACAATCAGGCTGGTAAGCAGAAAATCCAGGGTCAACATCCGGGTGTCACTCCATTGAGGGCGGGGTCATCAAAGTACACCCAGCCACACCGCCAATAGAAGGATTTTAGCCTGTAGCCGCTGCTGAGCCTGCGAAGCTGCGCGAAGGTCCGCAGGACCTTGCCTGGCGATCTCCCGTCGCTCACGCAGAGGCCTCAGGGTCCGCAGCCTTTCGCAGCCTGCGGCAGCGGTGACACAAATCCCGGATCGGCATTGGCCCTGTAGCCGCTGCTGAGCCAAGGCGAAGCTGCGCAAAGGTCCGCAGGACCTTGCCTGGCAATCCCCAGCCAAACCGCTATCGATCCTGAGAACCCTGCGTCCCTACAGACCGTTCGCAGCCTGCGGCAGCGGCTACAGGGGCGTTGTGGGAACAGCGCTCACATTCTTTGGTCGAACGCCCCATGCCGCTGCTTTACTTGCACGGCCCTCGTCCAGCCATCTTGCGGAGTCCCATGATTTCCTCTCGTCTTCTCAGTTGCTGCCTGGGCCTGTCGCTGCTGGCCGGTTGCGCCAGCCCGCGTGGCCCCCAGGCACCGACGCTGACCCCGGAGCAGACCCAGGCGCGGATCCTGCGCCTGCTGCCGGCCCAGGTCAGCGACCGCCAGGGCTGGGCCCGGGATATCCAGGTGGCCTTCAGCGCCCAGGGCCTTGAGCCGAGCCCGAGCAACCTGTGCGCGGTGCTGGCGGTGACCGAACAGGAATCCACCTTCAAGGTCGACCCGACAGTGCCGGGCCTGGGGCGCATTGCCCGGGAGGAAATCGACCGCCGCGCGGCCAAGGTGCATGTGCCGGCGTTGCTGGTCAGTGCCGCCCTGCAAGTGCGCGGCGCGGACGGTCAGTCCTACAGCCAGCGTCTGGCCAAGGCTCGCAGCGAGAAGGAACTGAGTGCGATCTTCGATGACTTCATCGGCCAGGTGCCCCTGGGCCAGACCCTGTTCGGCCGTTTCAACCCGGTGCACACCGGCGGGCCGATGCAGGTCAGCATCGAATTCGCCCAGCAACAGGCCCAGGGTTATTCGTACCCGGTGCAGGACTCAATCCGCCATGAAGTCTTCAGTCGCCGTGGTGGCCTGTACTTCGGCATCGCCCACCTTTTGGGTTATCCGGTGGACTACCCGCAGCCGCTGTATCGCTTCGCCGACTTCAACGCCGGCTGGTACGCCAGCCGCAACGCTGCCTTCCAGGCTGCGGTGAGCCGCCTCAGCGGGATCAAGTTGGCCCTGGACGGCGACCTGATCCGTTACGACTCGCTCCTGCCCGGCAGCACCGAACTGGCGGTGCGTACCCTGGGCAAGCAACTGGGGCTACGCAACCCGCAGATTCGCGCCCAGCTGGAAAAGGGCGACAGCCAGGCCTTTGCCCAGACCGAGCTGTACCGCCAGGTGTTTGCCCTGGCCGACCGCGCGGCGGGCCGACCCGTGCCGCGCCAGCAACTGCCGGGCATCGAACTCAAGAGCCCGAAGATCACCCGTCAGTTGACCACTGCCTGGTTTGCCAAGCGCGTGGATGAACGCTACCAGCGCTGCCTGCAAAGGCCGCTGTAACCCCAAGGGCCTGCCCGTTGTAGGAGCTGGCTTGCCAGCGGCAGGACTCACAGGCCTCTTCGTCGGCGAGTGCCGGATGATTGGGCGGCTTGTCAGGCACTTGGGCCGCGTGGCAGGATGCGCCATGAATTTTTTCCGCCTCGACTCCCGCCTTCATCACCATCGACCTCACCCCCGGGGCCGTGGTCGCTTGTGCGCGTCGAGCCGTCAGTTATCGAGAGAACGCGATCACTGACCGTCGATGAAAAAAAACCAAGGCGCCCTGCAAGGCGCCTTTTTTATTGCCTGTCAAAAACCAAGAGGAAACACCCATGACCATGCTCCGTGGCACTCGAATGATCACCGGCCCGCAAGCTGCCGCCCTGCGCACCCTGGAAGAGCGCTTCCGGAGCTGGCTTCATCGAAGCGGGTGCTGAAGAAGTCATAGTCCCGGCGCTGTGGGGCCAGGACACCTTTATCGAAAAGGCCGGCGGCAGTGAAGTCATCGGCCAGATGTGGGCCTTCAATGACAAGGCCGGACGGCCCTGCTGCCTGATTCCGGAAGCCACTGCACTGTTCCAGGAAACCGCCCGCGAGCTGTTGGCAGGACGGGAGCAGGCGATCTTTTTCTACGTCGCTCGCTGTTATCGCTATGAACGGCCGCAAGCCGGGCGGTATCGAGAATTCACCCAGTTGGGCCTGGAGATACTGGGCCCCGAACCCTTGCAGGCGCTGGAGCGCGCGCGGGAACTGTGCGTTGGCTTTCTGGATGCCCTGGGCCTGGAGTACGAGCTCAACCTCGGGGTCAAGCGCGGCCTGACCTACTACCTCAATGGCGAAGGTTTCGAGGTGCGTTGCCCGCAGTTGGGTGCGCAACAGCAAGTGGTAGGTGCCGGCGCCTACCGCGAAGGTGCCGGATTCGGCATCGGCCTGGAGCGCCTGCAACTGGCGCTGCAACCCCAGTCGTAGGCGCTGGCTGGCCAGCGAAGGCACCGTTGGGAGCGCTGCAGGATTCGCGCTCCTACGGGGCCTTACGCGGTGTGTGGGCTAACCGTAGGAGCTGGCTGGCCAGCGCAGGCGCCCTTGAGGGCGCTGCAGAACTCAGGGGCGGCGACGGACGAACTTGCGCCACAGCCACACCCACAGCATCGCTAGGGGGAAGGCCAGGATCACGAAAGGCAGGGCATAGCTGCCTTTCTCCAAGGCTTCGGCTGTGCCGTCGGACAGGTTGTCCAGCAGGTTGCTGAAGGCGCGCTTGAGGCTTGAACCGCGTTCGGCGCCGTTGCTGGGCAGGAAGTTCAGGGTCAGGCGGTTGGTGTCCAGGCGACGCTGTTGTCCGGCAGCTGCCTGGGCCAGCGCTTGCAGGTCGTTCTCGATGCCCGCTTGCTCCTTGCTCAGGGCGATCAGGTCGCTGACGCTGATGTCCTTGCGCGCCGCCAGTTCATCCAGGCGCTGTTGCTGGGCCTTGAGTCGCTGTTGCTGGCGTTGCACATCGGCCACGGCATCGGCCAGGTCTTCGGCGCTGGTGATGCGCTCACCCAGTTCTGCCCCCTGGGACGCCTGCTGGACGATGGGCTCGACCCCCTCCGGAACGATTCGCAGCACCACCCGGGCGCGGTACGGGCCTTGCTCCAGGAGCAAGATGTTGCAGGGGCCGAACTGGGCTTTTTCGCAGGCTTCACGGGTTTGTGTCAGGTGCGGGCCGATTTGTTCGGCAGGCAGGGACAGGGTCAGTTCGTGCTCGTAGGCCAGCAGGGCGCCGGCCTTGCCCTGGGCCCCACCAAGGGCCACCGCAGAGCTGTTGTGATCACTGGGGGAGCAGGCGCTGAGGGCCAGGGCACCGAAGAAGGCAAAGGCCAGTCGGCGGCGGATGGCAGGGTGATCGTCCTGATGTTGCATGGAGGCTCCTTGAGTACTTGAAACTGCGGCCAGAGCGCAGGCGCGCATCTTACCGCTGTTCCCGGGATCACCACGATCGCGGCGCAAGTTATTTTCATCCATTTGCCTGGCTGATGCTCATGGGCACCGTGGTCAATCAGGGCTACACCTGTCGCCCTGTGCAACCCTCGTTACCCAGCGGTTCAAGGAGAACCTCATGAGCGAATCGGACATCCCTCCGGGCTTCAGTCCCTGGCCTCGCAGCAGCCCGCTGCTGGAGCTGATCGGCCCGGTCTATGGGCGTGGCAGTGGCCGTGAACTGTGCCTCGGCCTGCGCGCCGACACCCGCCACGCCAACGGCCGGGGCACGGTGCATGGCGGCATCATCGCCACCCTGGCGGACATCGGCATGGGCTACGCCATGGCGTTCTCCAGCGAGCCGCCGTTGCCGCTGATCACCGCCAGCATGACCCTCGACTACCTGGGGGCGGTGCAGGTCGGGGAATGGATCGAGGTGCGCCTGGAGCATGCCAAACGCGGCCGGCAGATGGCCTTTGCCACCGTGGTGCTGCGAGTCGGCGAGCGTGAAGTGGCCCGGGCCAGCGGCGTCTTCGCCGTCCCAACCGCAGCCCTGTAGCCGCTGCTGAGCCTGCGAAGCTGCGCAAAGGTCCGCAGGACCTTGCCTGGCGATCGCCAGCCAAACCGCTATCGATCTTGAGAACCCTGCGTCCCTGCGGGCCGTTCGCAGCCTGCGGCAGCGGCTACACAAATCCCGGATCGGCATAGGACTGTAGCCGCTGCCGAGCGTCAGCGAGGCTGCGCAAAGGTCCGCAGGACCTTGCCTGGCGATCCTCAGCCAAACCGCTATCGATCTTGAGAACCCTGCGTCCCTGCGGGCCGTTCGCAGCCTGCGGCAGCGGCTACACAAATCCCGGATCGGCATTGGCCCTGTAGCCGCTGCCGAGCGTCAGCGAGGCTGCGCAAAGGTCCGCAGGACCTTGCTTGGCGATCGCCAGCCAAACCGCTATCGATCTTGAGAACCCTGCGTCCCTACGGGCCATGCGCAGCCTGCGGCAGCGGCTACAGCTGCTTCCAGTCCAGGCCGAAGCGCGCCAGGTATTTGCGCAGGCGATCGGCGTCGTTGGGGTTGGCCTTGCCCTGGCGCGATACGCTGAACAGCCGGCGCCCGGCGTCCGACAGGCTGTCGGCGCGGCGGCATTCGGCAATCACCGCCTTGAGTTGCAGGCGGTCGAACAGGTCCAGCTCTACCTCGTCGCCCAACAGTTGCTGCAGTTCATCCTCGGTATTTTCCAGGCCCCAGGCGTGGCGCAGGCGCTGGATTTCCTCCTCGACCTGGGCCTGGTCGATGCGTCCGCTGTCGGCCAGGGTGGCCATGCGGGTGATGGACGCCGACAGCTCGCGGAAGTTACCCAGCCACGCCGCTTCGCCGGAACTGGCGAAGGCCAGGTAGCGGCGCCGCGCCTCCAGGTTGAAACGCACCAGTTGCCCTTGCTCCCGGGCGTGGCGTTCCAGTTCGAAGTCAATGTTCGGCTCGATGTCTTCGCGGCGCCCGGCCAGCCCCGGCAGGTTGAAGGTCCAGAGGTTGATCCGCGCATACAGGTCTTCGCGGAACAGGCCCTGGGCCACCCGGTCGCGCAGGTCGCGGTGGGTGCCGGCGATGATCAGGAAGTCACTCTCCACTTCCTGGTCCGCGCCCATGGGGAAGAAGCGCTTTTCCTCGATGGCCTTGAGCAGCATGGCCTGTTCGTCCAGTCCCAGCTCGCCGATTTCATCAAGAAACAGCATGCCGCTGTGGGCCGCCCGCAGCAGGCCCTCCCGGGCGTTCTGGGCACCGGTGAAGGCGCCCTTGATATGGCCGAACAGCGCCGACATGGCACCGTCACCGCGCAGAGTGGCGCAGTTGACCTCGACAAAACGCCCCTGCACCTGGTGCCGCCCACGCTTGAGTTCATAGATGCGCCGGGCCAGGAACGACTTGCCGGCACCGGTGGGGCCGATCAGCAGCATCGGTGCCTTGGAGCGCACCGCGACCCGTTCGATCTGCTCGATGGAGCGGTTGAACGTCGGGTTGCGGGTGGCGATCCCGGACTTGAGGAAGGCCAGGCCTTCCAGGCGCCTGTGGGCAAAACGCGAGGCGATGCGGTCGTAGCGCGACAGGTCGAGGTCGATCAGCGCATGGGTGCCGGTGGCGTGTTCGCTGGGGTCGCGGCGCCGGGCCGGCGAGGTCTGGATCAGCCGGGCAGGGAGGTAGCGCGCCTCGGTCAGCAGGAACCAGCAGATCTGCGCCACGTGGGTACCGGTGGTGATGTGCACCAGGTAATCCTCGCGCTCGGTATCGAACGGGTAGGCGCTGGTGAAGTCGTGGAGGGCGCCGTACACCTCTTCAAAATCCCAGGGATTCTTCAAGCCCATGGGGTGCAGGCGTACTTCGGTTTCCGGCGACACCTGGCGCACATCGTTGGCCACCCGTTCGGCCAGGCTGATATCCCGGGCGTCCAGGCCGTGGATCAGTTCCAGGCGCTGGATCAGCACGTCCTGCTGCTGGCACAGACCGACCGTGGGGCGCCAATGGCTCCAGCGATTGGCGCCCTTGCCGACGCGATCGAGGGTGGAACCGATAAAACCGATGGCGACCGTGGGCTTGCTCGACATGTTTATACCTGAAGATAAAAAGCGATAGGCAAAGATATAAAAATATCGAGTCGTTTGTCTTGTCGAATGCTCAGTGAAAAAGTGAATAAAAATAAAACCGTTATAAATCAATAAGTTAAAAAATAATTTGCTGGAAAAATAAAACCTGGCACAGCGGCTGCAATGTATCTGGCAACGAACGAGACAACAGAGCGAGACGCCAAGATGGCCAACTTCCAGCTGTTCAACACCCAACAGGCAAAAGCGCCAGCGAGCACCACCCTGAACGCTTCCAAGGCACCGGCCTATGCCTACAACGCCAAGCATCGCCTGGCCCAGCTGGCGGTCACCGGTTGCCTGAACTCGACCTTCTACACCTCGCCTGAAGGCCAGCTGGACGCGGTGCTGCAACTGGTGAGCGAGCTGGACAGCCGCTTCGTCGCCCAGGCCGCCCGTTACGCTCGGCAGCAAGGCCATATGAAAGACATGCCGGCGCTGCTGCTGGCGGCGCTGACCGCGCAACGCTCGGCCCTGGTGCCGGAGCTGTTCGCCCAGGTGGTGGACAACGGCAAGATGCTGCGCAACTTCGTGCAGATCCTGCGCAGCGGCGTGACCGGGCGCAAATCCCTGGGGTCGCAGCCCAAGCGCCTGGTGCAGAACTGGTTGAACACGGCCAGCGAGCGTCAGCTGTTGCAGGCTTCGATCGGCACCAAGCCCTCCCTGGCGGACGTGCTGAAGATGGTTCACCCCAAGCCGAGCGATGCCTGGCGCGAAGCCTTCTTTGCCTGGGTGATCGGCAAGCCGGTGGATGCCCAGGCGCTGCCTGAGCTGACCCGCGACCTGCTGGCGTTTCGCAGCGGGGCGACACAGGAAGTGCCGCAGGTGCCGTTCCAGCTGCTCGGCAACGAGACACTGAGTGCCGGACAATGGGCGGCACAGGCCCGCAACATGGGCTGGCAGGGGCTGCGCATGAACCTCAACACCCTGGCGCGCCACGGCGCGTTCCAGGTGCCGGGTTGCACCGAGTACGTGGCGGCGCGGCTGGCGGATGCGGGGGAGGTGGCCAAGGCCCGGGTCTACCCGTACCAGTTGCTGGCGGCCTACCGCATGGCGGGCGAGGACGTGCCGCAAGCGGTCCGCGAGGCGCTGCAGGATGCCCTGGAGCTGTCCCTGGCCAACGTGCCGGCGCTGGCGGGCCACGTGGTGGTCTGCCCGGATGTCTCGGGCTCGATGCACAGCCCGGTCACCGGCTATCGCCAGGGCGCCACTACGGCGGTGCGTTGCATCGATGTGGCGGCACTGGTGGCGGCGGCGGTGTTGCGCAAGCAGCCGGCGGCGCGGGTCATGCCGTTCGAGCGGGGTGTGGTGAACATCCACCTCAACCCGCGGGACAGCGTGATGAGCAATGCACAGAAGCTGGCCAACATCGGCGGAGGCGGGACCAACTGCTCGGCGCCCCTGGCTCAACTGGCCAACGCCAAGAGCCGCGTGGACACCCTGATCCTGGTCTCGGATAACGAGTCGTGGATCGATGCGCGGCGTCATGGCGCCACGGAAACCCTGCGCCAGTGGGAGCGGATCCGGGCCATCAACCCGCAGGCGAAGCTGGTGTGCATCGATATGCAACCCGGCGCCACGACCCAGGCGCCAGACCGCGAGGACATCCTCAACGTCGGCGGCTTCAGTGATGCGGTGTTCGATGTGATCGAGCAGTTCACTGCGGGCAACTACGGTGCGCAGCACTGGGTCAAGGCAATCGAGGCGATGCCGCTCTGATCGCTGGAACATGAGATAAACCGTGCGCCGGCCAGCCGGCGCACACCACAGATTTTTTGATCATTGGCCCTGAATGCCGCTGTGACTACATCCAAAGGCGTCTCAGCAAATTTTGTCAGGGCCGGTGAGGGCACGAATGCCAGTGGCTGTACATCCTGGTTAAGCCGGTTCGAATCCGGCCATCAGTCACTACTTTTGTCGTGCCACCTTTTTTGCAGTTTTTGCGACGAATGCGGATGGAACTACATCCCGGGTTCGGGATGCGGGTTCGATTCCCGCCGGTGCTGGAAAACGGCGCCGTGGTTCAATGGTCAGAACACGAACGCATTGTTCCATCGACTCTTGTCGTCGCATCTTTTTTCCCGCCTCGGCGGGATGGCAGCGAATGCCACGGGTACTACATTTTGTCGCGGGTTCGAGCCCCGCCAGCCGCAAGGCTGTAGCTCAGTCGGTAGAGCAAATGTGCCTGTTCCCTTGTCGCTGCCCGCAGGCCCGGCCTGCACCGATTGACCCGGCGAATGCCGGTGGAACTACAGGACAGCGTGGTCGCGGGTTCGAGTCCCGTTCACCGCAAGGTGCTAGCTCAGAGGCAGAGCGCGCTGCATGTTCCACCTTCACTTGTCGCCGTCTGTACCGAACACCGAAATTCCGTAGGAGCTGGCTTGCCAGCGAAGAGACCCTTGAGATCGTCTTCTGCGCCCCCGGCTCCTGCACACCCTAATGAACAAGGCCGGATCAGCGGCCACAGGAAAAAGAGTCAACGACATGGAACACAAAACCTACCAACTGCTGGAAGTGGCCAACGGCAAGCCGATCAAGATGTGGACCCAGGGCGTGCCCGTGGAAAACGAAGCCCGCCAGCAATTGATGAACACCGCGAAGATGCCGTTCATCTTCAAGCACCTGGCGGTGATGCCCGACGTGCACCTGGGTAAAGGTTCGACCATCGGTAGCGTGATCCCCACCGTAGGCGCGATCATTCCGGCGGCGGTCGGGGTGGATATCGGTTGCGGAATGATCGCTGCCCGTACTTCGCTGACCGCCTCCGACCTGCCGGATAACCTGGCCGGATTGCGTAGCGCCATCGAGGCCGCGGTGCCTCACGGTCGTACTTCGCCCCGTAGCGGTCGCGATAAGGGCGCCTGGGGTGATGTGCCGCAGCAGACCGACCAGGCATGGGCTGCGCTGCACCCGCGCTTCAAGGCGATCACCGATAAGTACCCGGCCCTGGCCAACAGCAACAACCGCCAGCACCTGGGAACCCTCGGCGGCGGTAACCACTTCATCGAGGTTTGCCTGGATGAAGCCAACCGGGTCTGGTTCATGCTGCACAGCGGTTCCCGTGGCGTAGGTAACGCCATCGGCAACCTGTTCATTCATCTGGCACAAGCCGATATGCGTCAACATATCGCCAACCTGCCGGACCGTGACCTGGCCTACTTCGAGGAAGGCAGCCAACACTTCGACGATTACGTGGAAGCCGTGGCCTGGGCCCAGGATTTCGCCCGGCAGAACCGTGAGCTGATGATGCAACTGGTGATCCAGGCCACCCGCAAGGTGATCAGCAAGCCCTTCGAGGTGGCGCTGGAGGCCGTCAACTGTCACCACAACTACGTGCAGAAGGAGCGCCACTTCGGTGAAGAGGTGCTGGTGACCCGCAAGGGCGCGGTGTCGGCGAAGAAGGGCGAGCTGGGGATCATCCCGGGGTCGATGGGGGCCAAGAGCTTCATCGTTCGCGGGCTGGGTAACGAGGAGGCGTTCTGCTCCTGCAGCCACGGCGCGGGGCGTACCATGAGCCGCACCAAGGCCAAGAACACCTTCACCCTGGCCGACCAGATCCGCGCGACCGCCCATGTGGAGTGCCGCAAGGACGAAGCGGTGATCGATGAAATCCCGATGGCCTACAAGGACATCGACCAAGTGATGCACGCCCAGCGCGAGCTGGTGGAAGTGCTGCACACCCTGCGTCAGGTGGTGTGCGTTAAGGGGTAGAACAATGGACGACATGGACGCCTTGATAGCGGCGCCGCCCGGCTGGCATTACCAGCTGAGCGACTACGAAGCCCGCCGCGTGCGGGAGGTGATGGACGAATTGGATCGGCACCGCGCCTGGCTGGAACTGAGCCGCTTCGGCAACGGTTTCGTGCGTCAGGCCGCCGTGCGCGGCCTGGCCGCACAGCCTTCGGCCGAGGCCCTGGCGGCCTTGCTGGAGCGCCTCAACGATTGGGTGCCCCAGGTACGCCAGGAGGCCGCTGCGGCGGTCGAGGGGTATCTGGCGCCAGAGCGCGCCGAGCTGCTGTTGCAGAGCCTGAAGCCGCTGCTGGCCCTGGCCGGCAAACAGCGCGCCGACCACGGTGCGACCCTGGAACGGGCGCGTTCGGTGTTGCAGTTGGCCCAGGTACGCGAAGTAGTTGAAGACGCCTTTGGTGATTGCCGGGGCAAGGCCGCGCGCTTCGTCTTCGAGCTGTTGCTCGAAGGGGCGCAGGATCGGGCAGCGCTGTTGGCTTGGGCTTTGCGCCACAGCGAAGTCAGCGTGCGGCAGATGGCCGTGGATGCCTGCGCCGAGCTGCCCGCCGGGCAGGCCGTGCCCCTGCTGGAAGAGGTGATGCACAGCTGTGGGGCCAGTGTGCGGGTCAAGGCGCTGCGCTTGCTGCTGCCGTTGCTGGCCGATCCTCGTGAGTATCTGAGTCAGGCCCTGCTGGACCCTTCGGGGGCCTTGCGTTGCCTGGCCCATTGGGCCGCGCCCCGTCACGGGCTGGACCCGCGCGAGGTGTTGCTGCAACGGCTGCAACAGCCGGCACCACGGAACAAGCGCGCTTGGCTGGGGCTGTTGGGGCTGGTCAAGGAACTGCAGGAGCCCATGGCCGATGCCATGGTGCGCCAGGCCCTGGCCTCGCCGGCGCCGAGTGTGCGCCTGCTGGCCCTGCAGACCCTGGGCGAGCGTGGCATGGCCGAGCAACTGGCGGCCCTGGACGACGCCTCTGACAAGGTCTTCAACTGCGCCCTGGGCCTGTTGCACGAGCAACCCTGGGCGGTGTTCGACGAAGCCCTGGAACAGCGTCTGGACCAGCACTGGCACGACCTGCCGAAGGCGCGGCGCTGGGCCCTGCTGGCCCTCAAGCCGGGCTGGCGCCAGCTGGAGTACCTGCTGTGGCGCCTGGGGCAGGGCGGCAGCGACGCCGCCTATTGGCGCCAGACTCTGGCGCACTGGTGCGATAGCCGCTACGGGATGTTCGACCCGGTCACCCCCAAGCCGCTGCGCGAAGCCATGCTGCAGCGCTTGCAGGCCATGGAGGCAGCCGGTGAATTGCCCGCAGGTACAGCCCAGCGCCTGCTTTGAAAAATGGAGAGCGCCTTTATGCAGCCGCGGCCACTGTTGACCCGAATAGAAGATGAACACTGCCGCGCGCTACGCCAGCAACTGAAGGAGGTGTATTGCGTCTTCGATTTTGTGCTGCTGGCGGTCGAACCCGAGGCTGAGGTGGATCAAGCCCTGCATCGCCAGGGCTTGCAGCACCTCTACCAGCACTTGATGGCCGAACGCCGCGAGCGCTGGGAGCAACTGCGCCAGGACCCGCGCTATGCCGACGTCGGCCTGACGTCGATGCGCTGGGAGCAGGAGCGGGCGGTGCCTGAGGCGCTCAGCCAAGAACAGGTCCGGCGGCTGGTCTGCGAAAACCTGGAGCAGCAGGAGCTGGCCTTGTACCGGGCGTTTCGCCAGCCGCCATACGGGCTGCGTTTCCCCGGCGGCGCCGAGCAGGCGCGGCAGGTGTACGGCCAATGGCTGGATGTGCTGGGGCTGGCCCCCGAACAGCAGCCCCAGGTGATCAACTGGGTAGGCAACCTGGAACTGGACTGTCAGGCGCCGGACATGGGCCCGCACCTGCAGCCCTGGAGTGACTATTTCGACGAAGGCCTGGAGTGGTGGGGCGTCTGGTGCCTGACGGTGTGGAACCCCGTGCGCCGGACCCTGAGTGTGCTGGCCGCCAGCGCCACCGATTGAACAAGGAAAAAGGATCATGGAACACCTGGAGCGCCATCCCCTGAGCAGCGCCATGCGCGAGCGGGTATTGGCCGAGCTGGCGCGGATCGAGCGCGAGCGCAATGTGCAGGTGCTGTACGCCTGCGAATCCGGCAGTCGGGCCTGGGGCTTTGCCTCCACCGACAGTGATTACGACGTGCGTTTCGTCTACGTGGAAAAGCCCGAATGGTTCATCCAGGTGGATGCCGGGCGCGATGTGATCGAGCGGCCCCTGGACGACGAGTTGGACATCAGCGGCTGGGAACTGCGCAAGACCCTCGGGCTGTTGCGCAAGTCCAACCCGACCCTGCTGGAGTGGCTGGATTCACCCCTGGTGTATCGCAGCGAAGCGGCCGCCGCCGCGCGCCTGCGGGAGCTGGCGGAGGCGTTCTACAGCCCGCCGGCAGCGCGCAATCATTATCTGTCGATGGCCAAGAAGAACTTTCGCGGTTACCTGCAAGGCGACAGCGTGCGTTTCAAGAAGTACTTCTACGTACTGCGGCCCTTGCTCGCGGTGCGCTGGATCGATCAAGGCCGCGGCCGACCGCCGATGACCTTCGCCGACCTGCTGACCACGGTCGACCACCCACCGCTGCTGGACGAAGTGGCCGAGCTGCTGGCCTTGAAACGCAGCGCCGAGGAGTCCGCCTACGGGCCGCGACGCCCGGCACTGCACGCCTTTATCGCCGCCGAGCTGGAACGCCCGGTGCCGAAACTGGCGCGCACCCATGAAGACAATGCGTTGCTGGACGCCTACCTGCGGGAAACCGTCCGGCACTAAGCCTGAGGAATGAGATGAAACAGGATGTAATCGAACTGGACGGCGCCATCGGCGGCGGCCAGGTACTGCGCAGCGCCTTGAGCCTGTCGATGCTCAGCGGCAAGACCCTGCGCATTCATAATATTCGTGCCCGGCGCAGCCGCCCGGGGCTGCTGCGTCAGCATTTGACGGCGGTGCAGGCCGCGGCCCAGGTCTGTGGCGCCAAAACCTCGGGGGTCGAACTCGGCTCCCAGGCCCTGACCTTCGAACCGGGGCCGATCCGTGGCGGTGATTACCGCTTCGCCATCGGCACTGCGGGCAGTTGCACCCTGGTGCTGCAGACCCTGCTGCCCGCCTTGTTGCATGCACCGCAACCCAGCCGCGTGAGCATCAGCGGCGGCACCCATAACCCCCTGGCGCCACCAGTGGATTTCCTCCAGCAGGCTTGGTTGCCGTTACTGCGGCGCATGGGCGGGCGGGTCGAGCTGCAACTGCTGCGCCACGGTTTTGTCCCGGCCGGCGGTGGCGAGCTGGAGGCCTTTGTCCAACCGTCGGTGCTGCAGCCCCTGCACCTGCAAGAGCGTGGCGCACTGCTGGGCAGCCGGGCCTGGGCGCTGAGCGCGGGCCTGCCCGAGCATGTGGCGGAGCGCGAGTTGCGTCGGGTGCACAATCGCCTGGAACTGCCGCGGGAGCACCTCACCCCGGTGCAGCTGGATGAACAATACGGCCCGGGCAATGTGTTGTTGCTGGAGTTCGCCTTCGAGCACCTGACCGAGCTGTTTTGCGGCTTCGCTCAGAACAGCCTGCGGGCGGAGAAGGTCGCTGACCTTGCCATCGATCAGGCCCGGGACTGGTTGGATTCCGGCGCCGCGGTGGCCGAGCACCTGGCCGATCAACTGTTGCTGCCCATGGCCCTGGCCGGTGGCGGCAGTTTCACCACGCCGCGCATGACCGAGCACCTGGAAAGCAACATCCGGGTGATCGAAGCGTTCCTGCCGGTGCGCATCGAGGCACGTTCGCTGGGCGCGCACCTGTTGCGGATGGAGTGCCACGGCCTGGGATGACAGCCCGGGGCGCGAGGCCCTGGCGCGGCTCAACCCGCTGTTGCAGATGGCCACCCTGACGGCCGTAACCTCAGCGACAGCGCGGCGATCCTGATCCGCCTCGGCCTGGAGTGTCGCGACTCCGGGCTGCTGCCTGAAGCACCGTCGGCCTGCGCATCTGCACAGGCGCTGGCTTGCTGGCGGCCCCCTCGGCGGCCCCCCGCTTCTGCAGTAGGCGGGGTGAGGGCGACAGATTGCAGCGGCAGTTGAGTTTGTACCGGCGAAACTGGCAGTCTGCGCGCCCGCGCTGGTGTCGGTTTTTCTCACAAGGATGTACCCAATGGATGGCAATACCTGGCTCAAGGCCTTGAACGCACTGCTGACGTTTCTGCAACGCGTGGTGTTGCTCAGTGGCTGGTTTATCGCCGCGCTGATACTGGGGTTCACCATCAAGTCCGGGTTGCAGCCCTTTCTGGCGATGTTCCTGGCGTCGCTGCTGGGGGTGGTCGCGCTGGTGGTGCATGAGGGCGGGCATTACCTGGGGGCACGCGGGTGCGCAATGCCGGTGTTGCAGGTGCGGGTGGCCGCGGTGGAAATCCAGGTGCAACGACGCGGCTGGCGGTTGCGCTGGGCGCCGCAGCTCAAGCGCAATCGCCTGGGCGGTTATGTGGTTGCCGTGAGCAATCTGCAACGCCCGCTGCGGCGGCAGTGGATGGTGGTGGTCCTCTGCGGGCCGCTGCTGAACCTGCTGCTGGGCGCCGCTGCCCTGGGGCTCGGGCTGTCCTGGTCCGGGGTGCCCGGGGCCATGGCCCTGGCGTTCGCCGCGATCAATCTGGCCATGGGCCTGGGGAACCTGATGCCGGCCTGGCGGGTGTCGCCCAGCGACGGCATGCTCCTGCTGGGCTGGTTTATGCATCGCGACGATCAACGCCCGGAACTGGCCCAGGCGCGCCTGCTGGCCCAGACCGTGGCCGGGGTGCCCAGCGCGGAGTTGCCGCAGGAAGATCTGCAGCGTTTGGCCGAAGGCGCCATGCCCGGGCCGCTGCTCGCTTTCGGCTGTCGCCTCAATGCCCTGCAGGATCAGGGTGACTGGCCGGCCGCGGTGCAGATGGAACAGGCGCTGGAACAGCTGCTGGTGGCCCGGGCGACGGAGCTGAACGGCATGAGTGGCCTGATCGAATTGTTGCGTAGCGAATTGGCCTTCTGCCGCGCTTTTGCGCAGCGTGACGTCGCCCCCTTGAACAGCCCCCCGATGAGCGCCGAAGTGGATTGGAATGCACCCTGGCTGCGACCGCGCTGCCTGGCCTTGCAAGCCTTCCTGGAGGGCGACCGGCAGCAGGGCGAGCATCATCTGCAGCAGGCGCTGCAAGCGGCCAATAACAGCGTGGTGCTGGCCCAGGGCAAGAGCGAAGCGTTGCTGGCCGAATACCTGCGGGCGATGCCGGCACCAGGCCGCTAAGGCCCCGGCCCACGGCATCGAACAGGCCGTTGTGCCGGCGCGGGCTTGCCTGCGAAGGTTTGCCGCAGGGGGACCAAGGTCTGTGCAGCGCCCAGCCGGTTTCCGGTGTGATGGGGGAGTGGGCGGGGTGAAAATAATCGGTTCGCGGCGGCAAACCTCTTATACTCCGGCGCCTTATTTTCCCTACCAGCCAGAGGAACGCCCCGTGGCCAACGAACCGGATCAGGATTTCTACAACCGTGCCGATGCCATCATCGAGTTGACCAACTCCCACATCGCCGACAGCAGCCGGGGCAAGGCCAGCGCTTCGCTGATGTACGCCAATGCGCGCTTCAGCGCCTGGGTCAGCGCCTGTGGCTGCCGTAATGCCGAGGAGCTGGCGGCGTCCAAGCAGCAGGCGGTGGACTATTTCCTTGAGGAGTTCCGCCTGATGCTGGAGGAGAACCTCACCGACTACGTCGAGAACTACTCGCGCTACATGAACGCCAATCCGGATTGAAAACAGTCGACGCGGTCTTGCCTGGGCCGCTTTCGTGAGACTGTCGGGCAGTCGCTTGCTGCCGCGCTGCAACCCGGGCACTTATCGCCTCGGGTTGTCTGCCGCCCACCTTGCATAACCCTTTGATCTGAGTGTTCCAGGACTACGGCAACCGTTGGTCCTGTTGTCTTGCGGCCATCCCGAGCGCCGCCAGGGGCTCAACTACACTGCGCCTGCGGCAAGTCTTGCCGGGCGTCGTACCTCCTCCTCAGGGAGGCCGATGGCACGGTGGCTTCAGGCCCCGCGACAGACAGGAACACATCCAATCAGCAAGGAGTGCCAACCATGATCGTCATTCCACAACGTGTCATTGAAAACGGTAGTGTCATCTCGCTGCGCGGCGACTCGGGCAACTATATGTCGCGGATGGGCGCGACCGGGCTTGAGCTTTCCAAGGGCTCCATCGACCAATACTGCAAGTTCCGGGTGGTGCTGGTGCAAATCGGCACCGACAAGAAACTCGCGCTGCAGGGCGACACAGGCAAGTTCATGTCGCGCATGGGGGCGACGGGGCTGGAGTTGTCCAAGGACAGCATCGATCAGTATTGCCAATTCGCCTATGCCATCGATACCGCCAGCGGGCAGGTTTCCCTGCGCGGCGACAACGGCAAGTGGATGTCGCGGATGGGCGAGACCGGGCTCCAGTTGTCCAAGGACGGGATCGACCGGTTCAGCCAGTTCATGCTGGTTCTGGAAGGTTGATGCCCGGGTGATTGGGTAGCTCCCTGGCGCTGGCCGGGGCAAGACGGTGACGGTCATTCGCAGCTGCGAGCATTCGTCCACCGATTGAGCCCGTGGTGCAGGGCCGGACACACTCTGTCGAACGCGAGTGCTGTCATCAGCGCCGGTGCCGAGTCGCTCGCGGGTATTCACACACACATTCTGGTCACACAAAACGTGATCGGCGTCACTCTTTTCTCAAGTGATCCATGACCTTGGTCGATAAGCTCTGCATGCCTATTGATACGGAGTTCGTCATGGCCTTGCTACCGGTTCGTCTGTCTCATCGTTTGACCCTCGGCAGTGTGCTGCTGTTGCTGTTCACGGCGTTGGCGGTGTTCGCCGTGATGACCTTGCGGGGGCAGCCCAGAGTGGTGGCGGCGAGCTCGGCCCTGATTGAACAGACCGGCAGCGCCATTGTCCGGCAACTGGCCTTGCAGTTGGCCGGGATCGAAGGGGTGACGGCCAGCATGGCCCATCTGGTGGAAGGGCTGCCCAAGGAGCAGGCGCTGGTGATGGCCACCTTGCCCAAGCTGATCGATCACGAAGGCGACAAGGCGATCGCCGGGGGCGGCATCTGGCCGCAACCCAATGCCTTCTCTGCCGGGGTCGAGCGCCGCAGCTTCTTCTGGGCGCGCAGCGATGCCGGGTCCCTGACGTTCTCCGATGACTACAACGCTGCCGGCAGCGCCGGCTATCACCATGAAGCCTGGTACACCGGCGCGCGCAATAGTGCGCCGGGGCGTTGCCTGTGGTCCGAGGCCTACCAGGACCCGGTGACCCAGGTGCCGATGACCACGTGCAGCGTGCCCTATCGTCAGGACGGCGCCTTCGCCGGGGTCGCCACCATCGACCTGCGCCTGGATGACTTGGCGCGTTTCCTCAAGGAACAGGGCGCGGTCACCGGCGGTTATGCCTTTGCCCTGGATCAGGCCGGCAATGTCTTGTATTTCCCCGATGCCCAGGCCAGTGCCGGTGGGCAGATGCTCAGCTTCGACGCCTTGAGCAAGCAGCAGCCCTGGCTGCATCCGGTGGCCGAGGCCCTGGCCAAGGCGGCGCCTGCCGGGCAGGTGCGCAGCCTGGATCTGGCAGAGGATGGCCGGCTGATGGAAGCGGCGCGGGTCAGCCTGTTCAGCATGCCCGGCAGCGGCTGGACCATCGGCCTGGTGACCCCCGAGCAGAAGGTCACCGGCCTGGCTCGGGCCATGACCACCGAGATCCTGCTGTTCCTGCTGCCGTTGCTGGCGCTGTTGTTGTTCTTCGCCTGGCTGGCCGGGCACAAGCTGATTGCCCAACTGGAGGAAACCACCCAGCAGATCGATGCCCTGGGCCGTGGTCAGGCCACGGACAACGCCGAGCTGCATGTGGCCCGGGCCGATGAGATCGGCGCCTTGCGCGGTGCGGTGAACCGCTATGCCGGGCAACTGCGGCAGATGTTGCAGAAGATCGCCAGCGAAGCCCAGCAGTTGCAGAACGAAGCCGCGCGCCTGGGTGAACTCAGCAGCACCCTGGCCCATCGCGCCGAGCAGCAACGTCAGGAAAACACCCAGTTGGCCACGGCCATTACCCAGATGTCTTCCAGTGCTCTTGAAGTGGCGCAGAACACCAACAACTGCGCCGACACTGCCCGCCAATCCCTGGTGGTGGTGCAGGACGGCCAGCAGCGGGTCGCGGCCAACAGTCAGTCGATCCAGCTGCTGTCCACGGAAATGGCCGAGGCCACTGCGGTGATCCAGCGTCTGGAACAGGACAGCCAGCAGGTCGGCGCGGTGTTGGATGTGATCAAGGCCATCTCCGAGCAGACCAACCTGCTGGCGCTCAACGCCGCCATCGAGGCCGCTCGGGCCGGGGAGCAAGGCCGCGGCTTTGCCGTGGTGGCGGATGAAGTACGGACCCTGGCCGGCCGGACCCAGACCTCGGCCAACGAGATCAGCGGCATGATCAGCGATTTGCAGCAGGCGTCACGTCAGGCGGTCCAGGCGATTCAGGCCGGTGAGGCGCGGACCCGTGAAGCCGTGGGCGAGGCCTCTGGCGCGTCGCAGGCGCTGTCGAGCACCGTCACCAGCTTCGACGATATTTCCCAGCGCGCGCAGCAGATTGCCGTGGCGGCGCAGCAGCAGAGCCATGTGACCCAGGAGATCAACGAACTGGCGGTGCGCATCCACGGCATCAGCGAGGACAACGCTCGGGACGCCCAGGCACTGGACAAGGTCAGTGAGGCCATGCAGGCCCTGTCCGGGCGCTTGTCGCACCTGAGCCAGGGCCACAGCTGAAGACTCACTCACCCGGGCCGCCGGCGGCCCGGGTGAGTCTCAACTCCCTCTGCGGGGCGCTGTCGTCGCCCCGATTCAGTGTTGGCTGAACAGCACCAGTTGAAAGTTCAGCAACAGCCCCAAGGCCACCCCGCCAAAACCCAGCAGCCCGCTCGCCAGCGGTTTGCCCGCGGCCCTGTGCGTGGCCAGGAAGCGGGCAATGGCGGCGCCGACCAGCGCGCCCGGAAAATCGAACAGGTAGAACAGCCAGCCCATGCTGTCGATCGGGGAGGTGATCCACAGGCAGAACAGCTGCAGGTGCGCCGCCAGGGCCAGGGCCACTCCGGTGAACAGCGCCGGCGTGGGCCGGGTGCACAGCAGCAGGCCGAGGATCAGCCCTTGGGGCAGCCAGTAGGCGGCGAAGTTTTCCCAGAAATAATCCATCGGCTGCCAGGCCCGAACGATTGCCAGGGACAGCCCCCAGAGCAGCGCGACGATGGCGGGTAGGTACCTGAGGGGGGCAACGGGTACGGCTAGTGAGGGTGAGGGCATTGCAGAGTCTCGACGATCAGGGGCATCAGCGGTGGTGGCCGCCGGCTAGGGTATCTGTGGTGTCGCTGCAGAGTTCGTGGACGCATTGGCGCAACCAGCGATGGGCCGGGTCGGCCTCCATGCGCGGGTGCCAGAGCAGGGAAATGGTCAGCTCCGGTAGCGGTACCGGCAGGCGGAAACTGTGCAGGCCTTCTCGCAGGTTGCTGGTGTGGCGCTCGGGCACCAAGGCGATCAGGTCCGAACCCCGGGCCAGGGCCAGGGCCGCGGAAAAACCGCTGACCAGGGTGACGATCTGCCGCTGCCGGCCCAGGGCCTGCAGCGTATCGTCCATGCGGCTATGGTCGTGCCCCTGGTGGGACACCAGGATGTGCTGGCCGGCCAGGTAATGGTCGAGACTCACCGGGCCGCGGCTCAAGGGGTGGTCGCTGCGCACCACGCCGATAAAGCGATCGCGAAATAGCGCCCGGGTGCGCAACTCGGGGCTGGTGTCGGCATCGATCACTGCGGTTTCCAGATCGACGCTGGCCTCGCGCAGGGGCTTGCTGTCGCGGTCCAGCTTGGGCACGAAATGCACCCGTACCGCGGGCGCTTCGGCCCGCAGGCGGTTGATCAGGGCCGGGCCGAAGTTCTCGACGAAACCGTCGCGGCTGCGCAGGGTGAAGGTGCGCACCAGTTGCCTGAGGTCGATCTGCTCGGCCGGGCGCAGGGCGGCCTGAGCTTGCTCCACCAGCGGTCCGACTTGCTGGCGCAGCTCCAGTGCCCGGGGCGTGGGCACCAGGCCGCGTCCGGCGCGGACCAGCAGCGGGTCACCGGTGGCCTGGCGCAGGCGGGACAGGGCCCGGCTCATGGCCGACGGGCTCAGGTTCAGGCGCAGGGCGGCCCGGGCCACACTGCCTTCGCTCAGCAGTACGTCCAGGGTCAGCAGCAGATTCAGATCGGGAGTCGACATGGGCGGAATCTAGCACGCCCAGGGCTGACATGGCGTTGCATGCATCAATTAACTGCAAAGGCTGCGTCTTCCGCCAGGTCTGGCGCGGACATAGGCTGGCGGGCAAATGCCTTGATGGAGTCTGCGCAATGCCCACCCTTGAGTCGAACCGTCCCGCGCTTCGATCCCGTGCACGCTGGGCCCTGGCCAGCCTGTCGCTGGCGACGCTGATGCCGTCCCTGGACACCAGCATTGCCAACGCCGCGCTGCCGAGCCTGGCCCGGAGCCTGGAGGCATCCTTTCAGCAGGTGCAGTGGATTGTCCTGGCCTACCTGCTGGTGATCACCACCTTGATTGCCAGCGCCGGGCGCCTGGGAGATCTGCTGGGCCGGCGCCGGGTGCTGCTGGGCGGGATCGCCCTGTTCACCCTGGCTTCGCTGCTCTGTGGTCTGGCGCCAAGCCTCGGTTGGCTGCTGGCGGCCCGGGCCCTGCAAGGCCTGGGGGCGGCCCTGATGCTGGCCCTGAGCATGGCCCTGGTGGGCGACGCGTTACCCAAGGCTCACATGGGAACGGCCATGGGCGTGCTGGGCAGCCTGTCGGCCCTGGGCACCACTGTCGGTCCGTCCCTGGGCAGCCTGTTGCTGGCCGGCGTCGGCTGGCGCTGGATTTTCCTGGTCAATGTGCCGTTGGGACTACTGGCGTGGCTGCTGGCCTGGCGTTGCCTGCCACAGGACCCCAAAGCCACCTCAGCCAGCGCTTTCGATCTGCCCGGGACGCTGCTCCTGGCCCTGAGCCTGGGTGCCTATGCCCTGGCCCTGACCCTGGGTGACAACCCGCTGGCGCTGTTGAACCTGGGACTGTTGTCGGTAGCGGTGGGTGGGGGCGTGCTGTTGGTGTGGGTCGAGCGACGGGTCGCCGCGCCGCTGTTTCAGCCCGCCTTGCTGCGCCGGCCGCAACTGCGCCGCAGCCTGCTACTGAGCCTGCTGGTGTCCACGGTGATCATGACCACTCTGGTGATCGGGCCTTTCTATCTGTCCCAGGGGCTGGGGCTGGCGACTGTCTGGGTGGGCCTGTGCCTGTCCCTGGGGCCGCTGGTGGCGACCCTGAGCGGGGTACCCGCCGGACGCCTGGTGGATAGGCTCGGCGCCCGGCGCTTGTGCCGGCTCGGGCTGCTGGGCATGTTCTTCGGTCTGTGCCTGCTGGCGCTGTTGCCCGTGAGCCTGGGGCTGGCGGGGTACCTGCTGCCCATTGCCCTGGTGACCGCCAGCTATGCGCTGTTCCAGGCGGCCAACAACAGCCTGGTGATGCTCGACGTGGCAGCGCAGCAACGGGGGCTGACGGCGGGCCTGTTGAGCTTGTCACGCAACCTTGGCCTGATCAGCGGCGCGGCCGCCATGGGGGCGTTGTTTGCCGTGATGTCGCGGCCGGGCGAGGGCGGTCCTGCCGATGTCGCGGCGGTGGCCCGTGGCATGCACTGGACCTTTGCGGTCGCTGCCGTCCTGATGCTGCTGGCGCTAATTGTCGCCTGTTTCGACCGGTTGTCCGAGGCGCCTGATCCGGCTTGTCGGTTGCCGCGCCCGAACTAAGCTTGGCCTGCACACCCCACCAAGGAGCAGGTCACCGTGAGTACACTTCGCACCCCTTCTTTAGGCCCGATTGTCGGGCACACCACCGATACGTCCTGCCGTTTATGGATCGCTGCCTCCGATGCCCTGGACGAGAAGGGCGTGGCGGAGGATATCCGCACCATCGGCGTGATTGGTGTGGTGGGTAGCAATGGTCGGGTCGCGGCGGACAACATCTTCTATTTTCGCTTGCGACGCGAGTACCACCGTACCGGCACTTTCAATCTCGGTGTCGACACCAGCCTGTGGAGCAACCAGGCCGCGCGCAAGCAGCTCAAGCCCTTTGTGCTGACGCCTGACACCCGGTATCGGGTGCGCATGGCGTCGCTCAACGTCGATGACGCGGGCAGCAACGATGATGATGTGTCCAGCGAGTCGGTGGTGCAGCGTCTGCCCGAGCCTGGCGCCTGGGCCAATGATCTGAACCGCACCGGGGCCGACAAGATGTACGTCGAAGCCGAGTTCACAACCCACCCCAGTGCCGGCGCCAAACCAGCGCCCCTGAGCTTTCTGCTGGGGTCTTGCCGCTACCCGGGGCTGCTGTGGAAACGCAAGAATTCCGACACCATCTTCGGGCCGATGCTGGCCGACCATGGGGATGCGCAACTGGTGCTGATGGTGGGCGACCAGATTTATGCCGACCTGTTCAACCGCCTGGTGCCGGTGGGGCTGGCGGATACGTTCGAGGAATTCGAGGAGCGCTACCACAGCGCCTTCGGCTCGCCGAACATCCGCCAATTGCTGGCCCACCTGCCCACCTACATGATCCTCGACGACCACGAGATCGAGGACAACTGGACCCAGGACCGGATTCGCAAGGACCGTGACAAGCGCCTGCTGTTCAACCTCGCCATGGGCGCCTACATGAGCTACCAGTGGAGCCATGGACCCCGCTTTGCCGACAGCTATGTCCATGGCCGGGCCATGACCGGTGACGACAAGTACCTGCAGCACTTGCAGACCAACCAGCTGTTCTACGACTTCTCCTGTGGCGACTACCCGTTCTTCGTGCTCGACACCCGTACCCAGCGCTTTCTCGATGATGTGCCGGACGCCCTGGAGGACAACCATCTGCTGGGTCGTCCTTCACTGCACCCCAGCGAACCGGGTCAGCTCGACCGGCTGTGTGCCTGGTTGCGCCACATGCAGGAGGATCGGGGCAACATCCCCAAGTTCGTGGTCACTTCCAGCGTCTTTGTGCCCAACGGTGTGGATACCGTGGGCACAGACTCTGATGCCGTGCGCCACAAGAACGACAGCGACTCCTGGTCGGCTTTCCCCTCCACGCGGCGCGCCGTGCTGGAAACCATGATCGAGCACCAGGTGCAGAACGTGGTGTTCCTGTCCGGAGACATTCACTGCTCGAACATTTCCCGGTTGACGTTCAGTGCCGCGGGTCAGGCCCTGAAGTCCTATGCCGTCACCTCGTCGGCCTTCTACTGGCCTTTTCCCTTTGCCGACGGTGACCCGGCCGGTTACGTGCACGACTCAACGGCGCCGCAGACGCCCGATAGCTTTGCGCTTCTCGACGGTACCCACACCATGGATTACCACACCTGGGCCTTTACCCAGGCCGATAACTTCGCCCGTCTCGACTTGCATCCCGACAGCGCCGAGTTGGTGGTGCAGTTCTACGGCGCCGACGGTGCGCCGCTGTTGACCCGCAAGCAGGACGACAGCGTGAACAACCAGGAGGAACGGCTCCGGCTGGAGCCCTGGTAACGGCGCCTTACAACCCCAGTTCCAGCGCCAGCAAGTCCGCCAGGGGCTGGCGCCGGCGGATCAGCTGTGGCTGGCCGTTGGCGAACAGCACTTCCGGCAGCAGCGGCCGGCTGTTGTAGTTGGAGGACATGCTGGCGCCATAGGCGCCGGTGTCGTGCAGCACCAGCAGGTCGCCAACCTGGGCCTGGGGCAGCAGGCGCGGGGTCAGGCATTCGTCGTCCTGGGTGAAGATATCGCCGGATTCGCACAGTGGGCCGCCGACCACGGTCAGCTGTTGCGGGCGCTGCACCGGCTGGCCGCTGGCGTCCAGCAGGCTCATGCCGTGGTAGGCGCCGTACATGGCCGGGCGCATCAGGTCGTTGAAGCCGGTGTCCACCAGCACGAAGTGATGCTGGCCGGCGGTCTTCACCACCCGTACTTCGCTGACCAGGCAACCGGCCTCGGCCACCAGGAAACGCCCGGGCTCGATTTCCATGCGCACGCCGTGGCCCAGGTAGGCCTCGATCTCCCGGCGCGCAACGCTCCAGGCGTTGGCGTAGCGCTGCACGTCCACCGCGGTGTCGCCGTCGCGGTAAGGGGTGGACAGGCCGCCACCAATGGAGAACGCCTCGATGTCGTGGTCCAGGGATTTCACCGCCGCCACCATGGCCGCGCCCACTTGTTCCAGGTGGTCGTAGTCGACCCCGGAACCGATGTGCATGTGCAGGCCCACCAGGTGCAGGCCGTACTGGCGGATCACCGCCAGGGCTTCGCCGACCTGATCGTGCCAGATGCCGTGTTTGCTGTTCTCGCCGCCAGTGTTGGTCTTGCGGCTGTGGCCGTGGCCGAAGCCCGGGTTGATCCGCAGCCAGACCCGGTGCCCCGGGGACTGCTCCCCGAGTTGACGGAGCATGTCGATGGAGCCGGCGTTGACCTCCACTTGCAGTTCCACCACGCGCTTGAGGGTGGCTGCGTCGAACAGGTCGCAAGTGAAGACGATGCCGGCATCCACCGGGCTGAAGCCGGCCAGCAGGGCACGCTCGATTTCTCCCAGGGATACGGCGTCGACCCGTACCCCGGCTTCGCGGATCAGGCGCAGCAGGTGCAGGTTGGACGAGGCTTTCTGGGCGTAGCGCACCACGTCGAAGGCCTGCAGCTGGGCAATGCGCGCCTGGATGGTGGCGGCGTCATAGCACCACAGTGGAGTGCCATATTGGCGGGCGGCGGCGGCGAGTTGAGCAGGAGAGAAGGGAATGGCCATGGCGATTGCTGTCTGTGGTCAGTGAGAGTGGCTGCAGCATGCCGATTTCCGGTCATTCAATAAAATATCTATTATTTGTAGCCTGATTCAGATTTGATATGGGTTGAGCGATCAAGCGAGCCTCTGTTCATGGACATCTCCCTGCGGCACATCGAAGTCTTCCGCGCCATCATGCAGGCCGGCAGCGTCACCGGCGCCGCGCGCCTGCTGTTCACCTCGCAGCCCACGGTCAGTCGCGAACTGGCGCGGCTGGAGGCGCTTTCCGGTCTGCGCCTGTTCGACCGCGAAGGCGGGCGCCTGCTGCCCACGGCCCAGGCCCTGCTGTTGCTTGAAGAGGTCGAGCGGGCCTATGTGGGGCTGGAGCGGATCAACAGCGTGGCCCAGTCGATCCGCCGTTTCGAGCACGGCCAGTTGAGCCTGAGCTGCCTGCCACTGTTCTCCCAGACCCTGCTGCCGCGGGTGTGCCAGCGCTTTTTGCAAGCGCATCCGGGGATCGGCCTGAGCATCACTGCCCAGGAGTCGCCGTTGCTGGAAGAGTCCCTCAGCGCCCAGCGCCATGACCTGGGCCTCACTGAAAGCGAGCACCTGCCACGAGGTACTCAAGGGGAACTGCTGTTCTGCGCCGATATGGTCTGCATCCTCCCGGACGATCATCCGCTGTTGGCCAGGCCACGGCTGACTTCGGAGGATTTTCGCGGGCAGAACTTCATCAACCTCTCGGGCCTGGATATCTACCGGCAAACCCTGGACGAGCATTTTCGCCAGGCCGGGGTCGATCGCCGGGTGGTGGTGGAAACCACCAACGCCGCCTCGGTGTGCGCCATGGTGCGCCAGAAACTGGGGGTGGCGATCATCAATCCCTTGAGCGCCATGGAGGAAGTGGGGCGTGGCTTGGCGATCCGTCCGTTGCAGCTGTCGGTGCCGTATCGGGTGATGCTGATCCGCCCGGACTACCGGCCTTCATCGAGTTTTGTCGAGGGCTTTTGCCAATCGTTGCGGGCCCAGGCCAAGGGGCTGCAAGAGCAGGTGGGGCGGATAGTGCAGGGCGCTTAGGGGCATTCGAGGCCTATGTGCAATATCGAGAGTGGAACCTGGCTCTTCAGGGAAACATGTCCCTCTCGTCTGGCTGTCGACAATTACCGAGGATGGCCTCAGCTGTCGACTGAACCTCTCAAGCGAGTCGGGCGACAGCATTTCAATCCCTACCGACTGAATCCGCTGACGGGTTCCGGAGTTGAAGAAAATGCCTATCGCCATCCATGCCCGCAATAACACCGCTGCTGCGCAGCAAGTTGCCATCAGGGGCACTGCCCAGGGCAACAACCTGGCCAATGTGAACATTCCTGCTCAAGGCAATGTGGTTCTTTATGTTCTGCAAGCGGATGCCAATGCCACTCTGTATTTGATCTGCAATGGGGTGACAGCCCAGGCCACCCAGTTGAATGTGGTCTATCACGGCTTCAGTAGTGTGGAACAAGACAGTGACTGGGCCCGCCAATGGACGGTCGAGGGCGCGCCGGACGGTGTTCAGCTTGACCTGGCGTAACCAGGAGCCAGCTTTTTCTGTAGGGGCCAGCTTGCTGGCGAAGGCGATCTTGAGGGCGCCTTCGCTGGCAAGCAAAACGCCGTTCGGCCAGCGCCTTCACAAGCTTGTCTGGCATTGGCGCAGGCGGCGATTTTCGCCAGTAGCAGGCACAGGGTCCGTGCCTTGCTGGCGTTGACCAGCAGCACTGCGGCGGCACCGGCGTTGAGCGACAAGGCGTGGGGGCTTTCAGGGCAGGTTGGGATGCAGCAGGTCTTCGCGGATGACGGCCTGGATAGTGCTGTAAGGCATAATCATCTTGGGTTTGAAATCGCTGCTGGCCGCCGGTTCAAGAAAGTTCTCCAGCAATGGAAGGCCAGCGAGTGGCAGGGTTGGCGCAATGCCGGTGAATTTCTGCCGGCTGACTTCGTATTCGCCAATCAGGTGTCCCAGGTAGTCGTCCATGGTCTGCAGATTATCTGTCAGGTGTTTGGCGTCGTAGAAGGCCTTGGCGCTGGTCCTGATATCCCGCTTGAGATTTTCCAGCTCAAATTGAGCCTCATTGATCAAGTCGAAGAAAGTGTCGTATTGATTCAGCGAAAGCTGGCGCACTGTACCTATAAGCGTCATATGCGCTCGGGTCATGCGCCGGGCTTTCTTGGTCTTGCTATAGGCGTTCATGGTCCTGGAAAGCACTGAGGTCAACAGCGATTCTCGGTATTCGAAACGCTTCTGTTGCAGGTCGCGCTGTTTTTCGCTGGCTTGACGGGCTTGCTCCGCGGTTCTGTCGGTAGCTTGTCGTTCGCGCTGATACTCAAACACCAGCAACGAGACGGTTGTGCCGATCACCGAGACCATCAGCAGTTGTAGCGCCGATTTGCCGATCTCGCTGGGCAGGCCCGTCATGGAGGACGAACAACAGACAGAGAGTGTCGCCAATGTGCTCAAGCTCAAGAGGGCAATGCAGATTAGCGTTAAGGCGATCCATTTCTTCATGATGCAATCCTTGCAAACGGCTTAGCGGGTGGTACTGGACTGATTCACTGATAGGGACCAGACCATCGAGGTCAGGATGCTCAGGTCGAGCAGCAGAAGAACCTTACGCAAGGCGGGGTAGTCGGCCTTGGTTCTCTTGAAGCTGGTTTTTTCCATTATCTGGATGTACCGGGTAATCGCCGTGACCGCCAGTTCGGCGAGCGGTTTCTCGGTGGTGGACGTGGTCAGCTCCGGCTCCTTCAGGCGGCTCTGGAAGGCGTCGATGGCGTCTTTTTCCTCGTCCGTACCGGGCTGGTAGACGATCTTCTGCTCAGGCGCATCTGTGCTGACTTTGTTGAACGGCACGACGGATTGGTTGACGTGTTGCAACGCCAGCGCCTTGGCCTGCGCCAGGTTGGCGAGTATCTGAATTCCCTCTGAGATCTTCATGCTGCCTCCCGCTCGTTGGCGCGGGCACGACCCCGTACTGTTTCAGCGGTGAGTCAGTAGGAGTAAGTGTCGAAAAGCAGGATCGCGCCAGCCGTACAAGTTGAATGTAGCTGACGGCTATAGCGCCGCTAGCGGCTTGCGTGGGCCATCGGTCAGGTCGCGAAATGCACTCGGCGCACGGGTAAGTGCGCCGGGTGTGTTGCCGACAGGTCGCCGGGTATCGTGGGTCCGGGGGCCAGCCGTGAAGCGCGATAGCGGCTTAGCGCTCGATGGCCAATGCCACGCCCTGACCGCCGCCGATGCACAGGGTCGCCAAGCCTTTCTTGGCGTCGCGCTTGAGCATTTCATGCAGCAGGGTCACCAGCACACGGCAACCCGACGCGCCGATCGGGTGGCCGATGGCAATGGCGCCACCGTTGACGTTGACCTTGTTCGCATCCCACGCAAGCTCCTTGGCCACGGACAGGGATTGCGCGGCGAAGGCTTCGTTGGCTTCGATCAGGTCCAACTGGTCCAGGGTCCAGCCGGCCTTGTCCAGGCAGCGGCGGGTGGCCGAGACCGGGCCGATGCCCATGATCGCCGGGTCGACCCCGGCGTTGGCGTAGGCGGCGATCCTGGCCAGTACTGGCAAGCCCAGGGCCCGGGCCTTGCTGGCGCTCATCAGCATCACCGCGGCGGCGCCGTCGTTCAGCGCCGAGGCGTTGCCGGCGGTGACGCTGCCGTCTTTCTTGAATGCCGGCTTGAGCTTGGCCAGGGCTTCGGCGGTGGTGCCGGGGCGCGGTTGTTCGTCGGTGGCGAAGGTCAGCGGTTCGCCCTTGCGCTGGGGAATCTGGATCGGGGTGATCTCGTCAACAAAGCGCCCGGCCTCGATGGCCGCTGCGGCTTTCTGTTGGGAGGCGGCGGCGAAGGCGTCCTGGGCTTCGCGGCTGATGCCGTATTTTTCCACCAGGTTCTCGGCGGTGATGCCCATGTGGTAGTCGTTGAAGGCGTCCCACAGGCCGTCGCTGATCATGCTGTCGATCATCTGGCTGTGGCCCATGCGCAGGCCGGTGCGGGCGCCGGGCAGCACGTAGTTGGACAGGCTCATGTTTTCCTGGCCGCCGGCGATGATCACTTCGGCATCGCCGCAGCGGATGGCCTGGGCGCCCAGGTGCAGGGCTTTAAGGCCAGAGCCGCAGACCTTGTTCAGGGTCATGGCGGGCACGGCGTGGGGCAGGCCGGCCTTGATCGCGGCCTGGCGCGCGGGGTTCTGCCCGGCGCCGGCGGTGAGCACCTGGCCCATGATCACTTCGTCCACCTGGGCCGGGTCGATGCCGGTCTGGGCCAGCAGTTGGCGAATCACCGCGGCGCCCAGGTCGACGGCGGGAATGCCCGCCAGGGAGCCCTGGAAACTGCCCACGGCGGTACGAGTAGCGGCAACGATAACGACGTCTTGCATGGTGGGGCTCCTTAAGCGAACTGCATTTCAGGCACGTGGTCCGGCACGATCAGCTTGCCGGCGGTCTTGCTGACGATTTCCTCGACGCTGACCCCGGGGGCGCGCTCCTTGAGGATGAAGGCGCCGTTCTCGATCTCCAGGTAGGCCAGGTCGGTGAGCACGCGCTTGATGCACTGGGCGCCGGTCAGCGGCAGACTGCAGCGGCTGAGCAACTTGGATTCGCCGTCTTTCGAGGCGTGGGTCATGGTGACGATGATGTTCTCGGCACCGGCCACCAGGTCCATGGCGCCGCCCATGCCCTTGACCAGCTTGCCGGGGATCATCCACGAGGCGATGTTGCCCTGCACGTCGACTTCGAAGGCGCCGAGTACGGTGAGGTCGATATGGCCGCCGCGGATCATCGCGAAGGATTCGGCGGAGGAGAAGATCGAGGCGCCGATGCGTGCGGTCACCGTCTGCTTGCCGGCGTTGATCATGTCAGCGTCGACTTCGTCTTCAGTCGGAAAGGCGCCCATGCCCAGCAGGCCGTTTTCCGACTGCAGCATGACTTCCATGCCGTCGGGGATGTAGTTGGCCACTAGGGTCGGAATGCCGATGCCGAGGTTGACGTAGAAGCCGTCCTGCAGTTCGCGGGCGACGCGCTGAGCCATTTGTTCGCGGGTAAGAGCCATGTTGGTTGTCCTTGTTAGTCGGGCTGGGGAAGGGCGATCACTTGCGCACGGTGCGCTGTTCGATGCGCTTCTCGAAGGTGCCGCAGATGACCCGGTCAACGTAGATGCCAGGGGTGTGGATCTGCGTCGGGTCCAGCTCGCCCGGCTCGACGATTTCTTCCACTTCGACCACGGTGATCTTGCCGGCGGTGGCCGCCAGGGGGTTGAAGTTCTGCGCGGTGTGGCGATAGACCACGTTGCCGAAATGGTCGGCCTTCCAGCCCTTGACGATGGCGAAGTCACCGGTGATGGATTCTTCCATCAGGTAGGTGCGGCCCTTGAACTCGCGGGTTTCCTTGCCGTCGGCCACTGGGGTGCCGACGCCGGTAGCGGTGAAGAAGGCCGGGATGCCGGCGCCGCCAGCGCGCATTTTTTCCGCCAGGGTGCCTTGGGGAGTCAACACCACTTCGATTTCGCCGCTGAGCAGCTGTTTCTCGAACAGGGCGTTTTCACCGACGTAGGAGGCGATCACCTTGCTGATCTGGCGGTCCTCCAGCAGTACGCCCAGGCCGAAACCGTCGACCCCGCAGTTGTTCGACACCACGGTCAGATCGCGGGTGCCGCGGCGCTTGATCTCGGCGATCAGGTTCTCGGGGATACCGCACAGACCGAAGCCGCCGGCGATCACGGTCATGCCATCTTGCAGACCTTCCAGGGCTTCCTCATAGGACGCCACGCGCTTATCGAAACCTGCCATTTGCACCATCCTCTTTCTTGTTCGTTGGCGGCTGGCCAGCCGTTTGCGGATCAGTGTTGCGCTGCACGATTGATTTGTTAAGTTGATTTTTAAGGTTGATTGATTTGAAAAGAAGCATAATCAGCTCCAAGCTTGCGGCCTGAAGTTTATAGCTTGCCGCTGCCCCCCATGAGGATGACAGATGACGGTTAAACAGATTCGGGCCTTTCTGGCGGTGGCCCACAGTTTGAGCTTTGCCCTGGCCTGCGAACGCCTGCACCTGTCGCAGTCGGCCTTGAGCCTGACCATCAAGGCCCTGGAAGAAGGCTTGGGCGGACGGTTGTTTACCCGCAATACACGCAATGTGGCGCTGACCCCGGAAGGCGAGGCTCTGCTGCCCCTGGCCCGGCGCCTGATCGCCGATTGGGACAACGCCGAGGACGAACTGCGCCAGCGTTTCACCCTGCAGCGCGGGCGGGTGACGGTGGCGGCCATGCCGTCCTTTGCCGGTAACCTGCTGCCGCCGATTCTCAAGCACTTTCGTGCCCGCTACCCCCAGGTCAACGTCACGGTCAATGACGTGGTCAACGAGCAGGTGCTGGAGATGGTCCGCGACCGCGAGGTGGAGCTGGGGGTGGCCTTCGAGCCTCAGGACAGCACTTCCTTGCTGTTCACCCCGCTGTACATCGACCGTTTCGTGGCCGTGGTGCCCAAGGATTCGCCCCTGGCGCAGCGCAGCCGCATCGACTGGCAGACGCTGCTGCAGGAGCCCTTTATCACCCTGCAGCGGCCGTCCACGGTGCGGGTGATGCTGGAGGACCATCTGCGGGCCCGGGGCGTGCAGTTGCCGGTGGAATTCGAAAGCCACCAGTTGGCGACTGTGGGGCGCATGGTCGCCAGCGGTCTGGGCGTCAGTGCGGTGCCGGCGCTGTGTGCCCAGCACATGCGCGAGCTGGGCGGGCATTGCCTGACCCTGGATGATCCGGTGGTGGAGCGGGCCATCGGCGTCTTGACCAAGCCGGGGGAGGAGTTGTCCACCGCGGCCCAGGCGCTGTTCGACATCCTGCGCGAGGAAAACCTCGACCAGCGCGTGGCCATGCTTTGAGGCTTAGCGCAGCAGGCGTTCGGCCAACAGCGGCAGGAGCTGGTCACAGGGCTCGCCGAGCTTGAGGTCCAGCAACTCGTCGGCGCGGGTCTTGCCGAAGTTGATGGCCAGCAGCGGCTTGCCCTGGTCCGCCACGGCGCGGCACAGGCGAAACGCCGAATACGCCATCAGCGATGAACCCACCACCAGCAGGCCGGCGGCCTCGTGCACGGCACTCAAGGCCCGGGCGGCGGTGATCTGGGCCACGTTCTCGCCGAAGAACACCACGTCGGGCTTCAAGCGGTCACCGTCGCAGTAGGGGCAGCGGGGCACCTGGAAGCGTTCCTCGAAGGCCGGGTCCAGCAGGGTGTCGCCATCCGGTGCCTGCACCGCGTCGACGCCGGCCAGGTAGGGATTGAGCGCCTGCAACTGCTGCTGGATGGCATCGCGCTGGCTGCGTTGGCCGCAGTCCAGGCACAGCACCCGGTGCAGGCTGCCGTGCAGCTCGATGACGTCCAGGCTGCCGGCCTGATCGTGCAGGGTGTCGACATTCTGGGTGATCACCCCGGCGATGCTTCCTGCCGCCTGCAATTGCGCCAACGCCTGGTGCGCAGCATTCGGCCGGGCCTGGCGCATGCGCGGCCAGCCGAGCATGGCCCGGGCCCAGTAGCGGCGCCGGGCTTCGGCCTGGCCGAGGAACTCCTGGTACATCATCGGCTGCTTGCCGCGGCGCACGCCGTCGTTGTCGCGGTAGTCGGGGATGCCCGACGGGGTGCTGATGCCGGCGCCGGTAAGGACCATGAACGGCTGGCCGTGCATGGCGGCGGCGAGTTGTTCGAGCGGTGGGGCAGTAGGGCGGTCGATCATGGGCTGCACTCGTTTCCAGTGACCAGGGACGCCTACCAGAAATAGACGCAAAGCCTTCGCGGCGCCAGTGTCTTACCCGCGGTTCAGCGCCGGGGGCCGAACACCGACTTGGGTGACTTGCCATAGAACCGGGTAAAGGCCGCGCTGAAGTTGCCAGGAAAGCGGTAGCCCACCTGATAGGCCGCCTGGGCCACCTGGCAGCCGCCTTCCAACAGGCGGTGGGCATGGCCCATGCGGATTTCCAGGAGCATGCGCTGCGGCGTGGTGTGGTAATGCTCGCGCAGGCCCTGCTTGAGCTTGAACTCGTTCAGCCCCACAGCGGCGCACAGATAGGCCACGCTCAAGGGCTGGTGCATCTGCTCGAACATCAGGTCGCGCACCTGCTGCAGCCGTTCAAGATCGGCGGCCTTCAGGCGCCGGCCCGGGGCGACAGGGGCGGGGGCCAGGGCCTGCAATTGCAGGGACAGCAGGCTCAGGGCGTGAATGTGCAACTCCAGCGTCGCTGGCTGCTGCCGGCCCCAGGGTTGGGCCAGGGCACTGAGATGGCCGGCACTGGCCCGGGAGGTGGGCCCGCAGGCCAGCAATTGCACGGCGTCCTGGCCCAGCAACTGGCGAGCCCGGGTGGGGCCCAGGTACTGCTGGAGCAGGGTTTCGCCCACCAGCAGGCGCAGTTGCTCCACCGTTTCATTGGCGCCATAACGGCGTTCGCCGCGGCTGGCCTGGAAGGCGCTGACGCTGGTGTGCCCGGCGCGAAACACCAGGCTCGAACCCTTGGCGTCGAGGTAGCCCGAGGTGCCTTGCAGGGCACAGGTGATCACCAGTAGACGGCCAGCGTGGCAACTGCTGGCCTCTTCGATCAAGGGGCGATTGGGGTGGTAGCGCGAGCGCACCAGGGTGAGGTCCTGGGCCAGGGGCAGGCTGTCGCTGTAGCAATCGCCCAGGGCCTGGGGCAACTGCTGGCGTGACCCGCCGCCCGGGGCCTGGCGGTGCTCGCGTGGTGCGTGGCACGGCAAGCGATAGGACTGGGAAGAACCGGGTGCAACGGCCATGTTCGCGCTCCTGCAATGGATGTTCTGCGTTTGCCATGGGAATGGATCCGTTTCCCATATGAACACGCATGATAAGCATTCTCGCTAGAAAGTAAGCTGTTTCCCAAGCAGGGGTGAGCGTCGTCACCCGGCGGCGCGCCACCTGCCACGGAGCAAGGGATGAACCCTCAGAGCTTGAAAAACGCCAGTCCCCGTGGGCTCTGGCTGCGTACGGTGCTGGTGTGTGCCATGGGCCTGCCGATGCTGATCTTCTATGCCATCGGCGCCCTCGGGCCCCTGCTGATCGCCGATCTTGGGATTGCGCCCCACTGGCTGGGCTGGCTGCTGACCAGCGCCTTTGGCCTGGCGGCATTGCTGTCCCTGTGGGCGGGGCCGCTGGCCAGCCGACTCGGCATCCGCCGGGGCCTGGCCTTGCTGTTCTGGGCGACCCTGGCGGGGTATGGCCTGCTGGTCAGCTTGCCGGGCTTTGCCGGGGCGCTGCTGGCCCTGGCGATCTGCGGAGTGGCCCAGGCCCTGGCCAACCCGGTGACCCAACTGCTGGTGGCCGAATGTGTCGAGGCCCGCAGCAAGGCCGCGGTGGTGGGGCTGAAACAGTCCGGGGTGCAGTTGTCCGCGCTGATCGCCGGCCTGTTGCTGCCGCCTCTGGCCGGGTCTCTGGGCTGGCGCGCAGCCCTGGCCTGCCTGCTTGTGCCGACATTGCTGCTGGCCCTGTGGGGGCCCAGGGTGGCGCCGGACAGCGCCGTGGGCAAGGCCGTGAGCCTGACGATTCCCCGGCCCAATTCACGGCTGACGCTGCTGCTCAGCGTGCAGCTGTGTGTCGGCCTGGTGCTTTCGTCCTTCGTGACCTTTCTTGGGGTATTCGCGGCCCGCCAAGGAGTGACGGTCGGCGAGACCGGGGCCATGGTCGCCGGGTTCGGGGTCATGGGCATCCTGGCCCGAACCCTGCTGACGCCATTGGCGGCCCGCATGGCCGAGGAGTCCTGGCTGCTGCTGACGCTGATGCTCCTGGCCAGCCTGGCCCTGGCGGTGACTGCCCAGGCCACGCCTCAGGCGCACTGGCCCTTGTGGTTCGGCGCTCTGGGCATGGGCCTGAGCGCCGTGGCCACCAACGCCATCGCCATGAGCATGCTGCTGCGCGATCCGGCCTTTGGCAGCCCGGCCTGCGCCTCGGGTCTGCTCTCGGCAGGCTTCTTCGCCGGGTTCGCCCTGGGGCCGGTGCTGTTCGGCGCCGTGCAGCAGGGCGCGGCGGGTTTTGCCAGCGCCTGGCTGATGCTGATCGCGGTCCTGCTGCTGGGTGCGGGGCTGAGTCTGATGCTGGTGCGTGCCCGAGCGCTTGAGTCGGGCAGTGCCAGTGCCAGTCCTAGAGCCTGAACACACTTACCTGCTGTTCCAGGTTCTGCGCCAGTTGCTGCAGGGAGCGAGCTGTCTCAGTGGTTTCCTCCACGGCCTGGCTGTTCTGCTGGGACATCTGGGCGATGCGCTCGACATTGCGCGCCACATCCTGGCTGGCGGCGGTCTGCTCCCGCAGGGCCAGGGAGATTTGGTCCACCACCCGCACCACATTGCCGGACGAGGTGCGGATATTGACGATGGCCTCACCGGCCTGCTGGGCCAGTTCGACGCCGTTTTTCACCTGATTGACCCCCACGTCCATGCTGCTCACCGCCTCTCGGGTGCCCAGCTGGATCTTGCCGACCATTTCGGTGATTTCCTGGGTCGAGTTGGCCGTGCGCTGGGCCAGCAGGCGCACCTCATCGGCGACCACGGCGAAGCCGCGACCCTGTTCCCCGGCCCGGGCGGCTTCGATGGCCGCGTTGAGGGCCAGCAGGTTGGTCTGTTCGGCAATGCCCTTGATCACGCTGACAATGCTGGAGATCTGCTCGGCGTGCTGGCCCAGTTCACCAATCTGGGTGGCCGAAGCCTGCACGGTCTCGGCGATCAGGCGCATGCTGCCCAGGGTGTCCTGGATCACGCTGCCGCCTTCCTCGGACTGGCGCCCGGACTCGCTGGACAGGGCGTGGGCATCCCCGGCGTTGTCCGCCACATGGTTGATGCTCACGGTCAGCTCTTCCACCGTGGCCGCCATGGAGGAGGCCGAGTGGGACTGCTCCTGGGCCGAGGCCGAGAGCTGCAACGAAGCACTGGAAATGCTCTGGGAGGCGCTGACCAACTGGTCGGCCCCCTGCTTGATCTGGCTGATCATGCTCCGCAGGCGCTCCTGCATGGCGGCGAAGGCCTGCAGCAGGTTGCTCACCTCATCACGGCCGGTGGCGCTGATGCTGCTGTCCAGGCGGCCGGCGGCGATGGCCTTGGCCACGTCCACGGCCTGGCGGATACGGCCCACCAGATTGCTGGACAGCGACCAGGCCACCAGCATGGCCAGCACCGCCGCCAGCAAGCCACCGCCGATCAGGATCGCCAGGGCCGAGGCCTTGGCGTCGTCCATGGCCTGGCTGCGGGCGTCCTGCAGGCTTTTTTCCGCGTCGCGCAATTCACTGGTGAGCTGGCGCATGGCGTCCATCTTGGCCTTGTCGCGACCGGCGCTGATCTGTTCGGCCATGGCGGTAGCCGGTTGGCTGCCGGCGTTGATCGCCCGGCGCAGGTCCAGGTTGCCCTGGACGTCGTCGCGCAGCCACTGGTCGTGCAGGGCCTTGAGTCGCTCCAGGCGCGCCTGCTGCTCGGGGTTGTCGGAGGTGCTGCTTTTGATCCGGGCGTAATAGTCGGCAAAGGCTTTTTCGCCTTGCTCCAGAGGTTCGAGGAAGCTGTCGCGACCGGTGAGGGCATAACCGCGCATGCCGGTCTCGACATTGATCAGGCTGCGCAGCAGGGCGTCGGACTGGCTCAGGACCTCGTAACTGTGGATGTTGCTTTTGACACTGCTGCTGACCTGATCGAAACCGCGCAGGGCCGCTAGCACCAGCAGCAGGAGGATCAGCAGGACGACGCCGAAACCGGCATAGAGCTTTTGTGAAATGCTCAGATTGGAAAACATAGGAAGGACTGCTCCTAAACCGTTGACTGAATGCTTCACAGGGCTGTGTCTCGACGAGGCAGCGTGATAGCTCAATGATGTTCAAATGACATCAATGGTCCGACTTTTCCTGTACAAAAAAAGTTTCATGTACAGGAAAATATTTTTTGCGGGGCGTGTAGAGGGGCGCATCGAGCGTCGCCCGAAAGGGCGCTGCTCGATGTCCGGCAGGGTTCAGCTGGAATGGGCGCTGCTGTCTTCTTCGGGGTCGACGTTTTCAGGTTGCCCCGGCAACTCGGTAATCACGCTGAAGTCGCTGACTTCCACCGCGCCCAGGCCGTAGCCCAGAAGGTGGAAGGAGAACGCCTTGCGGGTTTCCGGGTTGTCGAAGCTGAAGTCCATCTGCAGCGGCTGGTCGGGGGTTACCAGCATTTCTTCCGGCAGGCCCAGGGGGACGTCCTGTTCCAGTTCCTTGCCCTTGAGCAGGATGTAGGCGTTCTGCTGCGGGTCGGCGGAGCGCACGGTGAAACGCACCCGGGTCTGGGAACCCTTGGGCATTTCCAGGTACTGGGCGCCGATCAGGTTGTCGGCCCAGTCATCCTTGATCTGCGCCTGCAGCGGGATGATCGCCGGGCTGCCGAACTGATAGTGCTGGTTCAGCGGCGATTGCAGCAGGCTGCGATCCAGGTGCGTGGCTCGGGCACTGATCTGCCGGGCCCGCAGGCCGCCGTACTGACCCTGCAGACTGGCGCTGTCGGCGATGAAACCGGTGCTTGAGTAGTAGCGGCAGCGCTGCTGGAAATCACATTCGGTGAAGGTGCCCTGGCCGTCGTGGTAGCGCAGCTTGCCGTTGGTGTAGGACATGATTTCCCGGCCCTGGGTGTAGTCGCGGAACAACGAGCGGCCGCTGAGGCTGGCGGGCACCGGCAGGCCGAAGTAGTCCAGCACCGAGGCGCTGAGGTCGACGTGGCCGTAGGTCCCGGACTTGAGATGGGGCAGCAGGTCCTGGTCCGGGGCCAGCATCAGGTTGAAGCCCCAGGACGAGGCCAGGCGCACGCCGTCGATGCCGTGGGATTCATCGGAGGTGATGATCACCAGGGTGTCCTTGAGCACGCCCTTGCGTTCCAGCCCCGTGAGGAACTGGTCGATGGCGTCGTCCAGGTAGCCGACCGCCGCCTGCTTGGGCGTCTCGTAGCGCTCCAGGTAGTCCTCGGGCGCGGAGTAGGGCTGGTGGGTGCCGACGGTCAGCAGGGTGAGCATCCATGGCTGTTTTTTCTTCTTCAACTGATCCACGTAGCTCAGGGCGCCTTCGAAGAAGGCCTTGTCGTCCTTGCCCCAGGGGAATTCCAGGTAGTTGTCGTTCTTGAACCACTCAAGGCCATGGGTCGCGTCAAAGCCGATGTGCGGCATGATCTTGTCTTTGGCCATGAAGCGCAGGCCGGCGCCTTGCAGGTAGTGGGTGTTGAAACCGAACTTGTGCATCTGCGCCGGCAGGCAGGCCTGGTTGCGCTGGTTCTGGGTGAGCATCTCGACGCCTTTGGGGGTGCCGTTGTCGAGCTTGTCGTAGTCGCCGCAGAGCATGGCGTACAGGCCGCGAATGGTCTGGTGGCTGTGCAGCACGTAGTCCGGGGTGTTCATGCCACGCTCGGCCCAGGCGCTGAGCTTGGGCATCAAGTCTTCCTGGTAATGGCTGTTCAGGGCCTCGCGGTTGGTGCGGATATAGGCCCCGGGAATGCCTTCCAGGGTAATCAGCAGCACGTTGCGCGCGCGGCCGGCGCTGGGCAGCAGCGGCTGGCCTTCAAGGTCGAGACGGGTCAGCCCGGCCATGGGCGGCGGCACATCGGCGACATCGCCTTGCAGCCAGTCTTCCAATTGCATCTGCGCCTGGCCGGTGGCGGTGGCCAGGGCCTGGTGGGGCAGGTTGAACAGCTGCCACTGATCGGCTTCGCTGGGTTTGAGGTATTGGGTGGCGCCGTGGGCCAGGAGCAAGCCCAGTGGCAGAATCCAGAGCGTGCGTGGCAGTGTCGGGGTTTTCACTGCACGACTGCTGCGCTGGACCACCAGCCACAGCACCAGCCCCAACACCAGGGTCAGCCCCAGCTCAGGGTGGGTCAGGCCGCCGCCGGTGGAATTGCCGACAAACTGCGGGTCCACCAGGTAGTGCAGATCGGCGAGGTTGGGCATGCGGCCCACCGCGCTTACCAGCTCGGCGCTGACCAGGGTCAGCAGCGCCCACACCAGCAGCACCGGCAGCGCCAGCCACCAGCGGCGGCGGTACAAGAGCAGGGTCAGCAGACTGGCGCTGGCCAGGTCAGACAGGTAACCCAGCGGATTGGACCAGCCCAGAGCCAGGCGTGCGCCCATTGGCACCAGCAACAGCAAGCCGAACAAGGTGCACAGGGGAGCAAGAGGGTGTTGGAGGCAACGACGGATCAACTTCACAAATAACCTGCCTGTCATCAAATCTTCACGCAAATGTGCGCGAGTTTAACAAGAGCTTCAGGTGAGACGTTTCTTATTCGTGGGGGGAATTCAGTTTTGGCCGAGTTGAGAATTGGCCCGGATGCTCTTCAGATTGAGCTGAAGGCCAGTGTTCAGGCGTCTGACGGCTGTTGTGGACAGGGCTGTCAGTGGCGGGATTTACTATTTCAGAGTGTGAAAAAAACCGCACCGCTGGATCTGCTCCAAGTTGATGGTGCCGCGCTGTTGCAGGTGCTGACTTGCCAGCGATGGCGCCCGGCAGGGCGGTGCGTGTCTTGAGGGGCTATTCGCCGGCAAGCCTGCTACTGGCTCAGACCACGCTACCGAACAGGCTGCCCACGGCGGCGGTAAGGCCCATGGCCAGGGCGCCCCAGAGGGTCACGCGCCAGGCACCCGGGAGCACTTTGGCACCACCGGCACGGGCTGCCAGGCCCCCCAGGCCGCCGAGGAACACCAGGGACATGCCGGCAATCCACGGCACCACGCTGTGGGTCGGGGCCATGAAGGTCACCGCCAGGGGCAGGGCCGCGCCCACCACGAAGCTCGCCGCCGAGGCCAGCGCCGCCTGCAGCGGGTTGGCCGCCAGGGCCTCGCTGATGCCCAGTTCGTCCCGGGCGTGAGCTCCCAGGGCGTCGTGGGCCATCAGTTGCTCCGCCACTTGCCGTGCCAGTTCCGGCTTCACGCCGCGGCTCTGGTAGATACGGGCCAGTTCGTTGAGCTCGGCCGGGTGGTCGCTGGCCAGTTCGAGCCGTTCCCGGGCCAGGTCGGCCTGTTCGGTGTCCGCCTGGGAGTGCACGGAAACGTATTCTCCGGCGGCCATGGACATGGCCCCCGCCACCAGCCCGGCCATGCCGGTCACCAGCAGTGTGCCGTGGCTGGCGCTGGCCGCGGCCACGCCGATCAGCAGGCTGGCGGTGGAGACGATCCCGTCATTGGCCCCCAGGACGGCGGCGCGCAACCAACCGATGCGGTCGTTGCGGTGCAGTTCGCGGTGTCGGTGCATGAATTTCATCGGCGATGGACTCAGGTTGATGGCATTGCAGACACGGAAGCTGCGGATACGGGTTTCAGCGGGCCTCGATCTCGGCCTGCAGCTGTCCACCCACAATAGACACTTCCCGCCACTGCGTACCGTCGCGGATCACGAACAAGGCATCCATACCGCGTTCCTGGGCCAGCCGTGGCCCCTCGACTTCACCGAGTACCAGCAGCGCGGTGGCCCAGGCGTCGGCCAGCATGCAGCTGCTGGCCACCACACTGACCGAGGCCAGACGATTGCGCAGGGGTTCGCCCGTCGTCGGGTCGAGGGTATGGGCGTAGGAATGCCCGGCGATGTCCACCCACCGGCGGTAGTCGCCGGAGGTGGCAATGGCCGCATCTTCCAGTTCCATTACCCCCATCACTTGGCGTTCGCCGCGCAGGGGTTTTTCCACGGCCACGCTCCAGGGCTGGCCCCCGGGCTTGCGGCCCCGGGCGCGCATTTCGCCGTCGATCCCTACCAGGTAGTCGCGGATGCCGGAGGCTTCCAGGGCCCGGGCCAGCTCATCGACGCCAAAGCCCTTGGCGATGCCGTTGAGGTCCAGGCGCAGTTTGCCGCGCTTGCGCAGGCGGTGGCGCCTGGGCTCCAGCACCAGGGCGCTGGTGGCCGGGCAGCGACGCTGCCGGCCCAGTTCACGCAAGGCCGGCAGGTCCAGGGTCCGTGGCGTGGGGCCAAAGCCCCAGCTCTGGACCAGATCCCCCACGCCAATCTCGAAGGCACCGCACGATTGCTCGCTGACCCGCAGCGCCGTGGTGATGACGCTCATCAGCTCCCGGGGCACGCTGATCCAGCGATGCCGGGGCGCGGCGTTGAGGCGGTTGAGATCGGACTGGGGGTTCCACCCCGACATCTGCTGCTCGACCCGCGCCACGGCCTGGGCCAGACGCTCGCCAAGGTCCTGGGTGGCGAAGCCCGGGGCGGCGTAGAACAGCGCGCTGTAGCGGCTGCCCATGGTCGGGCCGTTGAGGCTGTAGCGCTGCAGTGCGGCGGTTTCAGTAGACATCTTCACGGTAACGTCCTTGGGCCTTGAGGGTCAGTACGCTGAGATTGAGCGGGGCCAGCACTTCGTCCAGGGCCAGCATCACGCCCTTGGCCATGTCCCGGCTGCCGCAGACCAGCACCTGGGCGCCTTTTTCCACCAGCCGGCGCAGTGCCAGGGCATCGGCCAGCAGCCGGTCCTGCACGTAACCGCGCTCCTGGACCTGGGAGAAGGCCGCGCGCAGGGCGGTCAGGCGCCGGTCGGCCAGGTAGCCCTTGAGCTCCGGCTCGTAGAGAAAGTCCGAGGCTGGGTGACGCCCGCCCCAGTACAGGTGCATGGGCTGCCGGGAGCGGTTGCCGCGGATGAACCCCGCCAATGGGCCGATGCCAGTGCCGGCACCGATCAGGATCACCGGCTGCGCGCCTTTAAGCGGACGAAACTGCGGATTGGGCTGGATGAAACCTTGGATTCGCGCGCCCAGGTGCAGATCATGGAGAAAGCCCGAGCATAGGCCGCCCGGGTGCTTGCGCACGCAGATCTCCAGCACCCCGTCGACGCGGCTGCTGGCCAGGGAATAGAAGCGGGGCTGGGTCGTGCCGGGGGGCAGGATGCCCACCAGGTCGCCGGCCTGGAACTCGGGTAACTGTTGCCCGCTGCCGTTGGCGGCCTTGAAGCGCAGGATCCGCGTCGGCGCCTGGACCTGATCGCCATAGGCCACCGACTCCACCAGTTGCCACTCCTGGCAGGGCAGGGCGTGGGCCTGATGCTGCAGGTCCAGGGGCAGGCCCAAGGCCCGGCCCAGGGCCTGGCCCCAGCGGCGGAATTCCTGGGGCGACTGGCGATGGATGTTTTCCTGGGGCAGCAGGCACTGCGCACCGCTGGCGCTCAAGGCCTTGTGTGCCTGTTCGGCAAAGCCGCAGAAACGCGGGAACTGCCGGTCGCCAAAGCCCAGCACGGCGTACTTCAGATCAGGCGCCAGCGGCTGTTGTTGCAGGCGCGCGAGGAAGTCGCTGGCCGAGGCCGGGGCATCGCCGTCGCCGTGGGTGGCGGTGAGGATCAGTAACTGGCGGGCCTTGGGGTAGTCGCTACGCAGCTGGTTCATCGGTGCGCTGTGGACCTTGCGTCCTGCCGCCACCAGGGCCTGCTGCAGGGTCCGGGCAAAGCCCCAGGTGCTGTTGTTTTCGCTGCCCACCAGGATCACGCAGTCGGCGGCGTCGGCCGGGCAATTGTCGTCGATCGCCACCGCGTCGCGCCGCCGGCGCCACCACAGCCACAGGCCGGTGAGGCTCATCAGCGGTACCCCCAGGGCGCACACGCCCAGCAGCAGGCCCAGCCACCACAGGCCTTCCCCGGTGTGCAGTCGATAGATGAGCGCATCAAGCTGCTGCATCCCGCTGTCGGGTTGGAAGGCCAGCAGGGCACCGCTGGCCGGATCGACATAACCTTGGCCGCTGCGGGTGTGCAGGCTGTACAGGTCCTTGGGGTTGCCAGGGTCGGGGTAGACCAATTCGCGCAGATCGTTGAGGTCCAGGGCCTGCAGCGCCGCGAGGCTGGCCACCGGCAAGGCCGGGCCGGCGCTGATCGGGGGCGGCAAGGGCGGTTGGTTCTGGCCGTCGTCGGCGATCAGGCCCAAGGTGCCGGCCGACAGGTACAGCCCGCTCAGGGCCGACAGCAGCAGGCCAAGGATCGTCAGACGTCCCACTTCGGCGTGCCAGCGCTGGCTGAAATTGCCGCGCAACGGCCGCAGCAGCTTGCCCCAGCCACCGGCGCGGCGAGCCAGCAGCACGGCGCCGGACGCCGACAGCAACAGCATTGCCAGGGCGCCCAGGGCCGACACGATATGCCCCGGGGTGTCGAGAAACAGCGAGCGGTGCAGTTCCTTGACCCAGCGGGCCAAGGCCGAGGGCGTGTAGGGCGCGAGCAGCGCACCGGTCTGTGGATCGACGCGGCTGGCCAAGGTCTGGCCATGCTCTCGGTGATAGACGATCAGCGTGCCCGAAGGCGTGCGGCGGATCTGCTCGATCCCGCCCAGCTGGCCGGCCACGCGCCCGGCCAGTTGCGCCACGCTGATGTCGGCCGCCGCGGGGGGCGCCTGCAGGCGTTCCAGGGCCGGGATCAGCGCCAGGGTCGCGCCGCTGATGGCCAGCAGCATCACCAGCAGGGCGGCCAGCAGTCCGGGAATTGAGTGCAACGAGCGCAACATGGTCGGGCCTCCTCAAGGCGCAGGGCTTACAGGTCGTAGCGCAGCGACTGCACATAGGTGCTGCCGCTGGCGGGCTGGCCTGCGCCCTTGAGTGTCAGGGGCAGGACCACGTCCGCGCGCACATCGCGCTGGTCTTCCACGGCGCTGTCGATGCGGATCTGATAGCCGGCGTCGATCAGGCTGTCCGCCAGATCGGCGCTGACGGTCAGGGTCTCGCCGCTGCCCACGCTGGCGCCGCTGACGCCGTCGTACTGACCGGCAACCGTGCCGCCACCGCGGGCCCAGTCCGGCAGGTGCTTGTAGTACTTGGCCTTTTTGCCGGCGACCCACAGGGTCTTCTGGTAGGCGCCGTTGGCGTCGGTGAGGTAGATCGCCAGGTAAGCACCGTTGCCGCTGTAGGGCTTGAGCTGGGTGGTCAGGGTCACTTCACGGGCCTGGGCCAGTGCTGGCAGGGCCAGGGCCGCGGTGAGGCAACCGGCGACGACAAGCTTGTTCATGAGGCTGTCCTTTTTGCTGAATGTGGCTGCAGCCTGGGCCGGTTAGCTGACAGCAACCTGAAGGCCGGGGAAAAACTTCAGGTCGTGGTGCTCTCGGCGACTCGGGCTTTTGCTGATCTGCCTCGCATCCCGCGGGCGCGACACTGGCTACCCTGATCAGGCCGGCGGCGTCTTCAGATTCGCGTCAGGTTCAGCGGTTAAGGTGCAGCACCACACAGGTACAGGAGAACGTCGATGCGGGTGTTATTGGTCGAGGATGCGACAGGGCTGGGGGATGCGGTGCGCGAGCAGATTGCCGACGATGGCCACGCCGTGGACTGGGTGCAGCGCCTGGAGCAGGCCCGGGCCAGTGTCGCCAGCACGCCCTATGACCTGATCCTGCTGGACCTGATGCTGCCTGACGGGCGCGGCCTGGAGTTTCTGCGTCAGCGCCGCAGCGCCGGGGATGTGACCCCGGTGATCATCCTCACCGCCCAGGACCAGATTTCCGAGCGCATCGCCGGGCTCAACGCCGGCGCCGACGATTATCTGGTCAAGCCCTTCGACCTGTTCGAACTGTCGGCGCGGGTCGCCGCGGTGGCTCGGCGCTACAGCGGCAACCCCAACCCGCAGATCCGCCTCGGCGAGCTGCAGGTGGACCTGAGTGCCCGCACCGTGCAGCGCGGCGGCAGCATCATCGACCTCACTGCCCGCGAATGGGCGGTGTTCGAGGCCTTTGTCCAGCGTCCCAGCGCCTTGCTCTCCAAGTCGCAGTTGGAGGAGCGGCTGTATGCCTTCGGCGCGGAAATCGAAAGCAACACCATCGAGGTCTACGTCAGCCGCCTGCGCAAGAAGCTCGGCCGCGAACTGATTGAAACCGTGCGCGGCATGGGCTACCGGCTGATGCCCGCATGAAGCGTCCCATCAGCCTGCAAAAACGCTTGAGCCTGGGCCTGACCCTGGGCATGACCCTGCTCTGGCTGGGGGCTACCGCCGGCACCTGGCTGGTGGTCCAGCACGAGCTGGATGAAACCTTCGACAGCGCCCTGGAGGCCACTGCCCAGCGCATCCTGCCCCTGGCCGCGCTGGAGATCGGCAACCGTCGCGGGCCGCGTCGGGCGCGGCACGTGGCGACTCTGAAGATGGACAGCGAGTACCTGACCTACCTGGTGCGCGATGCCGAGGGGAGAATCCTCATGCGCTCCCACGACGCCAAACTGAAAATCTTCAGCCACCGCCCAAGCCCCGGCTTCAGCACCACGGACAAATACCGCCTGTACAGCGCCAGCATCGAGAACGACTCGATCGTCATCGAAATCGCCGAGCCCCTGGCCCACCGTCGCGAAGCCTCGCGGGAGGCGTTGCTGGCGTTGTTGCTGCCCTTGCTCGGGCTGATTCCCATCAGCCTGCTGGGCACCTGGGTGTTCGTGCGCATCAGCTTGCGCAGCGTGCTGGCATACCGGCGGGCGGTGGAATCCCGGGGTGTGGGCGACTTGTCACCGATCAAGGTGGCGCGCCTGCCGGCGGAAATCGATCCCCTGGCCGAGGCGGTCAATCATCTGCTGGAGCGCCTGCGCAAAGCCCTGGAAGCGGAGCGTAGCTTCACTGCCAACAGCGCCCATGAACTGCGCACGCCCCTGGCCGCGACCCTGGCGCAGATCCAGCGCCTGCGCCAGGAAGCCCCAGAGGGCCCCTTGCAGGTGCGGGCGGCGAAGATCGAGAACGCCCTGCGGGAACTGGCCAGGCTCTCGGAAAAGCTCATGCAGCTGGCCAAGGCAGAGGGCGGCGGGCTGCTCTCGCAAACCCCCGAGGACCTGATTCCGTTGCTGGCCCATGGCGTGGAGGAGTGGAATCGCGGCGCGGCGGCGCGGATCAACCTGCAGTTGCCGGAGGCGGCCCGGGTGTGCACGGCCATCGATCCGGACGCCTTTGGCATCCTGCTGCGCAACCTGATCGAGAACGCCCTGAAATATGGCGATCCGGCGCAGCCGGTAGAGATCAGCCTCGGCGCCGACGGTTGCTTGCGGGTGATCAATGGCGGGCCGCGGGTGCCGGCGGAGGTACTGCAACGCCTGACCGAACGTTTTGTGCGTGGCAACAGCGAAACCAGCGGTTCGGGCCTGGGCCTGGCGATTGCCCAGAGTATCGTCCACGGCGTCGGCGGCCAGTTGCACCTGGCCTCACCGGCCAGTGGCCGCGACGACGGCTTCGAAGTTCGCGTGCACTTTCCCCTGGAGAGGCCGAGCCAATCGTAGGCGCTGGCTTGCCAACGAAGGCGCCGGTTGGATCGGTGCAAGGCTTGCGGGCCTGTTCGCCGGCAAGCCGGCTCCTACGCAATGGGCTGCCGCTGAGCGAGCGTCTGTAGGAGCTGGCGGGCCAGCGAAGGCGCCGTTTGGGGCGGTGCAAGGTTTGCGGGGTTACTCGCCGCGAATGTACTGCTCCAGCTGGCGGATCAGGTCGGCCTGTTCGGCAATGGCTTCCTTGACCAGGTCGCCAATGGACAGCAGGCCCAGGAGTTGGCCGTTCTCCACCACCGGCAGGTGGCGCAGGTGGCTGTCGGTCATGATGCTCATGCAGGTTTCCACGCTCTGGTGGGAGTCCACGGTGATCACCGGCGAGCTCATGATGGCGCTGACCGGGGTGCCCACCGAAGAGCGCCCGTGGAGCACCAGTTTGCGCGCATAGTCGCGCTCGCTGATGACCCCAACCACTTGACCGTTCTCCATCACCGGCAAGGCGCCGACGTTTTTTTCGGCCATCAGCATCAGCGCTTCCAGGACCATCTGGTGCGGGGCGATGGTGTGCACTTGCTGGTTGTGCTTGGCCTTGAGTTTCAGCAGTTCTGCGACGCTCTTCATGGGGCGCTCCGAGGGTTCTACGTGGGGCGGCGATGCGCCGCCCTGAGGGGTTGTTAAAGAATCGTAGAGACTGGGCCCGTCGGCAAGGCTGAAAACGGCAGATAAACGGCGAAAAACGTCAGCCCGGGGGATTTTTTTTTCATCAGCGCCCCGATAAAGGGGGCGTTGCCTTCAGAGGAAGCGCTGCAGAGAGAAACTGCCCAGGTCGATCTCGCTGTGCCCGTCCACCTGCAACTGGGCCAAGGCTTCGCCAATCGCCGCCGAGTGCTTGAAACCATGACCGGAGCAGGCACTGACCACGGTGACGTGGGCAAGGTGCGGGTGGCGGTCGATGATAAAGCCCGAATCCGGAGTCACGGTGTAGGCGCAGACGCTGGCCTTCACCAACTCCGGCGCCAGCCCGGCGATATGCGGCGCTACCAGCTCGTGGAACAGGCGCTGGGCGTCGGCGAGGCTGGGCTGGCGGTCGAGGCTGTCCGGCTGGCTGCTGACGCTGTATTGCTCGGTGGCGATCTTCACGCTGCCTTCGCCGGGAATCGGTGGGAAGCCATAGCAGGTGTCGATATCGTCGGCGCTGTGGAGGATGAAGCTCGGCGAGCGGGCTGGGTAGTGTCGGGGCTCATCGAGGCGGAACCAGTACAGCTGCTGACGGCAGACCTGCAGCAGGGCGTCGAAGGGCGCGCCGAGCAGCTGCGCCGACCACATGCCGGCGCTGACGATGACTTTCCGGGCCTTGATCGGCGAGCCGGTGCTGATGATCTCCACGCCCCCGGCGTCGGACTTGAGCTCCTGCACGGTCTGGCCGGTGATCAGGGTCGCCCCCAGTTGCCGGGCCCTGGTCAGTTGCGCGTCGATGCAGCGTTCCGGGCGGACAAAACCACCGCCGGGCTCGAAGTAGCCCCGGGCGCTGTCATCCAGCGGGGCGAACTGCGGGAAGCGTTGACGGATCTCGGTGGCGTCCAGCACTTGGTGCTCGATGCCATAGCGCCGGGCCAGTTCGATGCTGTTGTCGGTGAAGTCCCGGGCGTCCGCCGGCCGCAGCGGATCGGTGCTGGCGGTCATCACCAGCACGCCGCACTGCTCGAACAACTGCACATCCAGTTCGGCTTCCAGCTCGCGCCAGATCTCTTGCGAACGGATCGCCAGGGGCACGTAGGCCGCGCCTTCGCCCACGGCCTGGCGGGTGATGCGCGTGTCGCCGTGGCTGGAGCCCTGATCATGGGGCGGGGCGAAGCGGTCGATGCCCGCCACCTTGACCCCGCGCTTGGCCAGTTGATAGAGGGTGGCGGCGCCCATGGCGCCCAGGCCTACAACGACAACATCGAATTCGGGTGTCTGCACGGCAAGATCCTTGAAGGGTGGCGGCTCAGCGACGGTTGATCGTGGCCAGGGTCATGGGCGCGATGATCCGGTGGAACGGCGCCACCGGCAGCATGTACAGGCGCCCCAGGCGGTTGTGCGGATGCACCACGGTGCTCAGCACCACCGGGCGCAGGCCCTCGGCGGTCAGGGGCTGGAGGTTGAGCGACAGGTGCACGTCCAGGTGCTTGTCGCGGTCCACCACCAGCACTTCGTCGGGGCTTTGGGAGATCAGGGTGAAGATGCCGACCCGGTCGCCGGGCTGGTAATCCTCGTCGGGGCGCGCCAGGTCGATGCGGGTCAGGCGCCCCAGGTCCTTGAGACCGAACAACTGCACCACGCGGTTGCGCAGGCCCATCATGCGGTCGATCCAGGCCGGAGTCTGGCTCATCAGGCACAGCAGGTGGCGCATGGCGCTGCGCTCGGGGTCCTCGGCCAGGGTGCGGCGACAGTCGATGAAGCTCGCCCCCGGGGCCAGGGCAGCGATGCTGGAGTCACTGGGCAGTGGGCAAGGGTGAACAGCGGTTTTCATCGATACGGCTCCCTGTAGAACTGGCGGCTGGGGCTGTATGCCGATCAGCCACGCCAGAAGCGGCAAAAAATACCACTTCCAGGAGCGGGGAACAGCCTGTTGCAGCGACAGGGGCCGCAGGCCCCTCTGCTGCCTTCAGGATCGCTGCGTTTGCTGCGTCGATATGCCGCCCAAGCCGTTCGCAGCCTGCGGCAGCAGGGAAGGCAGAGAACGCAAAAAAGGCGCCCGAAGGCGCCAAGGATTCACCCCAACCGAGGGAGCTGGGTGAAGCCGTTCGCAGGAGTGTCGCGGTGGTAAGGCGCGACATGAACGGAAAAAGGGCAGCCGTGCCCGCCCGCGGCGGGCACCTTGGATCATTTACCCAGCTTGATCCTGGTCCAGCCGCGGTTCATCACGCGCTGGATGGCAATCGGCTGGTCCGGCACCGCGTACAGGGTGGCCAGTACCTCTTGTGGCGGGTAGGACGCCGGGTCGTTGCGGATCGCTTCGTCCACCAGTGGCGTGGCCGCCGCGTTGGCGTTGCTGTAGCCGAGGCTGTTGGTGACCTCGGCGATGATGTCCGCGCGCATCAGGAAGTTCATGAACAGGTAGGCGTTGTCGACGTTGGTGGCGTCCTTGGGGATGGCCATCATGTCGTAGAAGCTGCCGGCGCCTTCCTTGGGAATGCTGAAGGCGACCTTCTCCTTGTTGCCGGCCTCTTCGGCGCGGGAACGGGCTTGCAGCACGTCGCCGGAGTAACCCACGGCCACGCAGATGTTGCCGTTGGCCAGGTCCGAGATGTACTTGGAGGAATGGAAGTAGGTCACCGAAGGCCGGATCTTCATGAACAGTTCCTGGGCTTCGAGGATCTGCGCCTTGTCCTTGCTGGTCACCGGGTAGCCCAGGTAGTGCAGGGCGGCGGGGAGCATCTCGGTGGGCGAGTCGAGGAAGCTGATGCCGCAGGCCTTGAGCTTCTCGGCGTTCTCCGGCTTGAACAGCAGGTCCCAGGAGTTGATCGGGGCATCAGTGCCCAGGGCCGCCTTGACCTTGTCCGGGTTGTAGCCGATGCCGATCGAGCCCCACATGTAGGGGAAGGCGTGGGCGTTGCCCGGGTCGCTGGCGGAGGCGTTCTTGAGCAGCACCGGGTTGAGGTTCTTCCAGTTGGGCAGCTTGGACTTGTCCAGTTCCTGGTAGACCCCGGCCTTGATCTGCTTGGCCAGGAAGCTGTTGGACGGCACCACGATGTCGTAGCCGGACTTGCCGGTGAGCAGGCGCGCTTCCAGGGTTTCGTTGCTGTCGAAGACGTCGTAGGTGACATGGATGCCGGTTTCGGCCTCGAACTTTTTCAGGGTGTCCGGGGCGATGTAGTCCGACCAGTTGTAGACGCGCAGCACTTTGTCGTTGGCTTGAGCGCCGGTCAACAGTGCGCCCATCAAGGACACTGAGAGCAGGGTTTTGGCGAACAGTGTCCTGCCAGGCATTTTCATTACTACAACTCCATTTCTTATTGTGCAGATTGCTGCGTTTGCAACTCGGGGGTTCGGGTGAGCCTTTTTCGCCAGCAAGCTGGCTCCTACAGGTTTGGGTTATCCGTAGGAGCCAGCTGGCTGGCGAAGAGGCCGTCAGGCCGTCGCCGGCGCGGGTACCGCAGGTTTTTTCGCCGCCGGTGGCTGCCAGGATTCGTTGGCGGTGAAGTCCATGGCTTCCTGGATCGCCCGCTTGCGTGCCGCTTCGGCGCGACGGCCGAAGTACCAGACCAGGAAGGTCACCAGCGATACCGCCAGCAGGATCAGGCTGGCCACGGCATTGATCTCGGGTTTGACCCCCAGGCGCACCGCCGAGAACACTTCCATCGGCAAGGTGGTGGAACCCGGGCCGGAAACGAAGCTGGCCAGCACCAGGTCATCCAGGGATAGGGCAAAGGACATCATGCCGCCGGCCGCCAGCGACGGCGCGATCATCGGGATGGTGATCAGGAAGAACACCTTGAACGGTCGCGCTCCCAGGTCCATCGCCGCTTCTTCGATGGACAGGTCCAGCTCCCGCAGGCGCGCGGAGACTACCACGGCCACGTAGGCGGCGCAGAATGTGGTGTGGGCGATCCAGATGGTGACGATGCCGCGTTCCATGGGCCAGCCGATCAATTGCGCCATGGCCACGAACAGCAGCAACAGCGACAGGCCGGTGATCACCTCGGGCATCACCAGCGGTGCGGTGACCAGGCCGCCGAACAGGGTACGGCCCTTGAAGCGCGTGACCCGGGTCAGCACGAAGGCCGCCAGGGTGCCCAGGGCCACCGCCGCCACGGCGGTGTAGCAGGCGATCTCCAGGGAGCGGGCCACCGAGCCCATCAACTGCTGGTTGTCCAGCAGGCCGACGTACCACTTGATTGACCAGCCGCCCCACACCGTCACCAGCTTGGAGGCGTTGAACGAGTAGATCACCAGGATCAGCATCGGCAGGTAGATGAACAGCAGGCCCAGCACCAGCATCAGTTTGGAAAATTCGAAGCGTTTCATGCCCGTGCCTCCATCTCTTTGGCCTGGCTGCGGTTGAACAGCAGGATCGGAATAATCAGGATCGCCAGCATCACCACCGCCAGGGCGGAGGCCACCGGCCAGTCACGGTTGTTGAAGAATTCCTGCCACAGCACGCGGCCGATCATCAGGGTTTCCGGGCCGCCCAGGAGTTCCGGAATCACGAACTCGCCGACCACCGGAATGAACACCAGCATGCAGCCTGCGATGATGCCGTTCTTGGCCAGGGGCACGGTGATCTTCCAGAAGTTGTTGAAGTTGCTCGACCCCAGGTCTGACGCGGCTTCCAGCAGGCTCTGGTCATGCTTGACCAGGTTGGCGTACAGCGGCAGCACCATGAACGGCAGGTAGGCGTAGACCACGCCGATATAGACGGCGGTGTTGGTGTTGAGGATTTCCAGCGGCTGGCTGATCAGCCCGGTCCACAGCAGGAAGCTGTTGAGCAGGCCGTTGTTGCTGAGGATGCCCATCCAGGCGTAGACGCGGATCAGGATCGCGGTCCAGGTCGGCATCATGATCAGCAGCAGCAAGACGTTCTGCGCTTCCTTGCTGGCCTTGGAGATGGCGTAGGCCATGGGAAAACCCACCACCAGGCACATCAGGGTGCTCAGCAGCGCCACCTTCAGCGAGCCCAGGTAGGCCGAGAGGTACAGCTCGTCGCCGGCCAGCATGGCGTAGTTGCCGAGGTTCAGCAGCAGCTGGAATTTCTGCTCGGCGTAACTGTAGATCTCCGAGTAGGGCGGGATCGCCAGGGCCGCTTCCGAGAAGCTGATCTTCATCACCAAAAAGAACGGCAGCATGAAGAACAGGAACAGCCAGAGAAAAGGAATGCCGATCACCAGCTTGCGCCCGCTGGGCAGCATACGGAACAACTTCTGATTGAACGTGCTCATGGTCGCAGTCCTCATGCCCGCAGCACCACGCCGCTGTCGTCTTCCCACCAGACGTAGACCTGGTCGTCCCAGGTCGGCCGCGCGCCACGGCGCTCGGCGTTGGCCATGAACGACTGGACGATCTTGCCGCCGGGCAGCTCGACGTAGAACACCGAGTGGCCGCCCAGGTAGGCGATGTCGTGCACCTTGCCTTTGGACCAGTTGTAGCGGGCGTCGGGCTTGAGGGTGGTGACCAGCATCTTTTCCGGACGAATCGCGTAGGTCACCGACTTGTCCTGCACCGAGGTGCTGACCCCGTGGCCGACGTAGATCTGTTGCTCAAGGTCCGGGCAGTCGATGATGGCGTAGCCTTCCAGGTCTTCGGTGACGGTGCCGTCGAAGGCGTTGACGTTGCCGATGAATTCGCACACCAGGCGGCTCACCGGCGCCTCGTAGATGTCCACCGGGCTGCCGGTCTGGGCGATCCAGCCCAGGTGCATGATGGCGATGCGCTGGGCCATGGTCATGGCCTCTTCCTGGTCGTGGGTCACCATCACGCAGGTCACGCCCACGCGTTCGATGATTTCCACCAGTTCCAACTGCATCTGCGAGCGCAGCTTCTTGTCCAGGGCGCCCATGGGTTCGTCCAGCAAGAGCAGCTTGGGGCGCTTGGCCAGGGAGCGGGCCAGGGCCACGCGCTGGCGCTGGCCACCGGACAACTGGTGCGGCTTGCGTCGGGCGTACTGGGTCATGTGCACCAGCTTGAGCATTTCCTCGACCCGGGCCTCGATCTCGGCGGGCGGCAGGCGGTCCTGCTTGAGGCCGAAGGCGATGTTCTGGGCCACGGTCATGTGCGGGAACAGGGCGTAGGACTGGAACATCATGTTGATCGGCCGCTCGTAGGGCGGCATGTCGGTGATGTCCACGCCATCCAGCAGGATGCGGCCCTCGGTGGGGCGTTCGAAGCCGGCGAGCATGCGCAGCAGGGTGGATTTGCCGGAGCCGGAACCGCCCAGCAGGGCAAAGATCTCGCCCTGGTGGATCTCCAGGGACACATCGTCCACGGCCACGGTTTCATCGAACTTCTTGGTCACGCGGTCGATCTTGACCAGGACCTTCTGCGGGCTCGGGGTGCCTTCGAGGGCCTTGCGGTAAGTGCTGGAGGCGTTTGCCATGTGAAACTCCCAACAGGTGTCAGCAGCCTGGCCAATTCGGCCGGGCCTAAAGGTTGATTGCCAGCCCGCAGGGGGGGCGGGCTGATTCGGCGCTGCCTTCCTGGCGGCCTGACGCTATTTGTTGTTGTGGTCTTGCCGTTTGCTGCTCACGCCGGACGTCGGGCGCGCACAGGCGCGCTCGCCGCGGGGCAGGGCGTGGTGAATCTCGTTGAATGCCTGGAAGGCCGCCGCAGCGGCCGGGGTTTGCCGGTTAGCGGCGTTGCGCGGCCCGTTGCCGGCAGGCGTCGCCAAAGGCCTGGAAGATTCGCAGGTAGGCCGGGTTCGACAGCACCTGCCATTCCGGGTGCCACTGCACGCCGAAGGCAAAGGCTGTGCTGTGTTCCACCGACAGCGCCTCGATCAGGCCATCCGGTGCCACGGCCTCGACCCGCAGGCCGGGGGCCAGGCGGTCGACGCCCTGGCTGTGGATCGAGTTGACCTGGATCTCGCCGGCCAGGCCCATGGCCTCGAACACGCCGCCGGGCTGGATCGCCACCGGGTGCGCCGGGGCGTACTGCACTTCGATGCGCGGGTCGTCGGCTTCGCGGTGGTCCATGTAGCCCGGCAGTTCATGCACCTTCTGGTGCAGGCTGCCGCCGAAGGCCACGTTCATTTCCTGGAAGCCGCGGCAGATGCCGAGCACTGGCACGCCAGCGGCAATCGCCGCGCGCAGCAGGGGCAGGGTGGTGGCATCGCGTTGCGGGTCGTGGGCGGTGCCCGGTTCGCTGGGCGTGCCCTGGTAATGGAAGGGTTCGACATTGGATGGCGAGCCGGTAAACAGCAGCCCGTCCATGTTGTGCAGCAGATCGTCGATATCGATCAGATCCGCCAGGGAAGGAATGATCAGGGGCAGGCCCTCGGCCGCGACGCTGACAGCACGCAAGTACTTGTCGCCGCTGACGTGGTAGGGGTGCAGGCCGATCTCTTTGACGCACGCAGTAACGCCGATCAATGGCTTGAATGCCATTTTTATCACCTCGAAATTCACGCTGGAACGAGTTTTTCCAGAGCTTATCCTCGTTGATTTTAATTAACAACTTCCATGTAAAAAATTCTAAACGTTAATCGTCCGAAACCCGCAGCTGGTGCGGATTGCGCCGGTTATTTGTCTCTAGTGGAGCAAAATAATTGACGAAAAGCCACTGTTGCTGGCTATTGACTCCGGTTTTTCTTTCGGGTTGACTGCTGGCGTGTCACAGCAGTGAACATAATAATTAACACAATAGGTGCATCATGTCGGTCCCCCCGCGTGCCATTCAACTCAATGAAGCCAATGCCTTCCTGAAAAAACACCCCGAGGTTCTCTACGTCGATCTGCTGATTGCAGACATGAACGGTGTGGTGCGCGGCAAGCGCATCGAGCGCACCGCGCTGCACAAGGTCTACGAGAAGGGCATCAACCTGCCAGCCTCGCTGTTTGCCCTGGATATCAACGGCTCCACGGTGGAAAGCACCGGCCTGGGCCTGGACATCGGCGACGCCGACCGCATCTGCTATCCGATCCCCGGCACCCTGAGTGTCGAGCCCTGGCAGAAGCGCCCCACCGCGCAACTGCTGATGACCATGCACGAGATTGAAGGCCAGCCATTCTTCGCCGACCCCCGCGAAGTGCTGCGCCAAGTCGTCACCAAGTTCGACGAGCTGGGCCTGACCATCTGTGCCGCCTTCGAGCTGGAGTTCTACCTGATCGACCAGGACAACGTGAACGGCCGTCCACAGTCGCCCCGTTCGCCGATTTCCGGCAAGCGTCCGCAGTCGACCCAGGTCTACCTGATCGACGATCTGGACGAATACGTCGACTGCCTGCAAGACATTCTCGAGGGCGCGAAAGAGCAGGGCATTCCGGCCGACGCCATCGTCAAGGAAAGCGCCCCGGCGCAGTTCGAAGTCAACCTGCACCACGTCAGCGACCCGATCAAAGCCTGCGACTACGCGGTGCTGCTCAAGCGCCTGGTGAAGAACATCGCCTACGACCATGAAATGGACACCACCTTCATGGCCAAGCCTTACCCGGGCCAGGCGGGCAACGGCCTGCACGTGCACATCTCGATCCTCGACAAGCAGGGCAACAACATCTTCGCCAGCGAAGACCCGGAAACCAACGAAGCCCTGCGTCACGCCATCGGCGGCGTGCTCGACACCCTGCCCGAGCAGATGGCCTTCCTGTGCCCCAACGTCAACTCCTACCGCCGCTTCGGCGCGCAGTTCTACGTGCCGAATTCGCCGACCTGGGGCATCGACAACCGCACCGTGGCCGTACGCGTACCCACCGGTTCTGCCGATGCGGTGCGCATCGAGCACCGGGTGGCCGGCGCCGACGCCAACCCTTACCTGCTGATGGCTTCGGTACTGGCGGGCATTCACCATGGCCTGACCAACAAGATCGACCCGGGCGCGCCGGTTGAAGGCAACTCCTACGAGCAGAACGAACAAAGCCTGCCCACCAACCTGCGGGACGCCCTGCGCGTACTGGACGACAGTGAAGTGATGGCCAAGTACATCGACCCGATGTACATCGACGTGTTCGTGGCCTGTAAGGAAAGCGAGTTGGCGGAGTTCGAAAACTCCATCTCCGACCTGGAATACAACTGGTACCTGCACACGGTCTGATGACCGTGTCACTTCCTGTCTTGAGTATTTGCCATGACTAAATCCCGCAGCGACTGGGAGCAGTACTTCCAGTCCCTCAGCCTCGAAGGCCGTGCCTTTATCGACGGCCAGTACTGCGCCGCCGCCAGCGGCGCCACCTTCGAATGCCTGAGCCCGGTGGACGGGCGCTTCCTGGCCAACGTTGCCAGCACCGATCAGGCCGATGCCGATCGTGCGGTGGCGGTGGCGCGCCAGGCGTTCAACAGTGGCGTCTGGTCGAGCAAGGCCCCGGCCGAGCGCAAGCGCATCCTGCTGCGCTTCGCCGACCTGATCCTTGCGCACCAGGAAGAACTGGCGCTCCTGGAAACCCTGGACATGGGCAAGCCGATTGGCGACTCCATGAGTATCGACATTCCAGCCACGGCCAACGCCATCCGCTGGAACGCCGAAGCCATCGACAAGCTCTACGACGAAGTGGCGGCCACGCCCCACGACCAGCTGGGCCTGGTGACCCGGGAGCCGGCAGGCGTAGTGGCGGCCATCGTGCCGTGGAACTTCCCGCTGATCATGGCCAGCTGGAAGTTCGCCCCGGCCCTGGCGATGGGCAACTCGTTCATCCTCAAACCATCGGAAAAGTCGCCGCTGACCGCGATCCGCATCGCCCAGCTGGCCCTGGACGCCGGCATCCCCAAGGGCGTGTTCAACGTCCTGCCGGGCTACGGCCACACCGTCGGCAAGGCCCTGGCCCTGCACATGGACGTGGACGTGCTGGCCTTCACCGGCTCCACCGCCGTGGGCAAGCAACTGCTGGTGTATTCCGGCGAAAGCAACATGAAGCGGGTGTGGCTGGAGGCCGGCGGCAAGAGCCCCAACGTGGTGTTTGCCGACGCCCCGGACTTGCGCGCCGCGGCCGAAGCGGCGGCCGCGGCCATTGCCTTCAACCAGGGCGAAGTCTGCACCGCCGGCTCGCGCCTGCTGGTGCAGCGCTCGATTCGCGAGCAGTTCATCCCGCTGCTGGTGGAGGCCCTCAAGGGCTGGAAGCCGGGCCATGCCCTCGACCCGCAAACCCGGGTCGGCGCGGTGGTGGACCAGCGCCAGCTGGACAACGTGCTGCGCTATATCGACATCGGCAAGGAGCAGGGCGGGCAACTGCTGGCCGGTGGCGTCCGTACCCTGGAAAGCACTGGCGGCCTGTATGTCGAGCCGACGATCTTCGACGGCGTGACCAACGCCATGACCATCGCCCGGGAAGAGATCTTCGGCCCGGTGTTGTCGGTGATCAGCTTCGATACCGAAGAAGAAGCGCTGCAGATCGCCAACGACAGCATCTTCGGCCTGGCGGCCGGGGTCTGGACCGCCGACCTCAGCCGCGCCCACCGCTTCGCCCGCGGCCTGCGGGCCGGCAGCGTGTGGGTCAACCAGTACGACGGCGGCGACATGACCGCGCCGTTCGGCGGCTTCAAGCAGTCCGGCAACGGCCGCGACAAGTCGTTGCACGCCTTTGACAAATACACCGAGCTCAAAGCGACCTGGATCAAGCTCTAACTCTTATAACAACAGCGGCGGCGGGCCTGGGCCCGTACCCGCTGGGGAATTTCTCATGCAAACCTACGTGAACAGCTACTACGCCGCGACCCGCAACCAGACCACCGACTACCCGCAACTCGAAGAGAGTGTGGAGTGCGACGTCTGCGTGATCGGCGCCGGTTATACCGGTCTGTCCTCGGCCTTGTTCCTGGCGGAAGCGGGCTACAGCGTCACCGTGCTCGAAGCGGCCAAGGTCGGCTTCGGCGCCAGCGGGCGCAACGGCGGGCAACTGGTCAACTCCTACAGCCGCGACGTGGACGTGATCGAAGAACGCTACGGCGAAAAAAGCGCCGAAGTGCTCGGCAGCATGATCTTCGAAGGCGCCGACATCATCCGCCAGCGCATCCAGCATTACGACATCCAGTGCGACTACCGCCCCGGCGGCATCTTCGCCGCCCTGAACAACAAGCAGCTCAAGGGCCTGGCGGAACAGAAACGCAACTGGGAACGCCTGGGCAATCACAACCTGAAGCTGCTCGACAAGGCGCAGATCGACCGCGAAGTCGGCACCAGGAACTACATCGGCGGCCTGCTGGACATGCAGGGCGGCCACATCCATCCGCTGAACCTGGCCCTGGGCGAGGCCAGCGCCATCATCGGCCTGGGCGGCAAGATCTTCGAACAATCGGCGGCGGTGGAAATCACCTACGGCGAACCCAACGTGGTGCGTACCGCCAAGGGCCTGGTGCGCGCCAAATACCTGCTGATCGCCGGCAACGCCTACCTGCAGCAAGACCTCGATCCACGAGTGACCCGCAAGAGCATGCCCTGCGGCTCGCAGATCGTGGTCACCGAGCCACTGCCCGAACAACTGGCCCGCAGCCTGATCGCCAACAACTACTGCGTGGAAGACTGCAACTACCTCCTGGACTACTTCCGTCTCACCGGCGACAACCGCCTGTTGTACGGCGGTGGCGTGGTCTACGGCGCCCGGGAACCGGACGACATCGACCAGTTGATCCGGCCGAAGATCCTCAAGACCTTCCCCCAGCTCAAGGATGTGAAGATCGACTACCGCTGGACCGGCAACTTCCTGCTGACCATGTCGCGCATGCCGCAATTTGGCCGGATCGAAAAGAACGCCTACTACATGCAGGGCTACAGCGGCCACGGCGTCACCTGTTCGCACCTGGCGGGCAAGCTGATTGCTGAAATGATCCGCGGCGACGCCGAACGCTTCAACGCCTTCGCCTCCCTGCCGCACATGCCGATGATTGGCGGGCGCACCTTCCAGGCCCCACTGACCGCCATGGGCGCCGCGTACTACGCCCTGCGCGACCGCTTCGGCATCTAAATGCACGTCACGGCTACAGCCCCCACTCTGTAGCCGCTGCCGCAGGCTGCGACGAGGTCCGCAGGACCTCCCGACGCTCCCCGACAGCACCCACATTTCCACTGCGACACCCCTCATCGCCAGCCTTTACAGCTTGCCTGTCAAACATGTTTAAATAGCCGCCTTTTCAGGCTCCAGGGCAGCCAAATCGCGATCCTCGCGACCCAACCGCCGCAAAAATACCCTTAAGTACTTCTCACATAAGGCTGTTATGGACACGGGCACCCGACTCAAACTCGTTCGCGAAAGCTACAAACTCTCCCAGCGCGAGCTGGCCCGTCGTAGCGGCGTCACCAATGCCACCATCTCCCTGATCGAACAGAACCGCGTCAGCCCCTCCGTCAGCTCCCTGAAAAAGCTGCTGGAAGGCATCCCCATGTCCCTGGCCGACTTCTTCACCTTCGACCAGCCGCCCCGGGAGCACCAATACGTGTTCCGCGCCAACGAACAGCCGGACCTGGGTCGCGACGGCCTGCGCCTGTTGATGATCGGCGCCCCGGTGGCCAACCGGCAGATGCGCTTTCTGCGCGAGCAGTACGCCCCCGGCGCCAGCTCCGGCGAAGAAGCCATCGTGCACAGCGAAGGCGAGGAGTGCGGCCTGGTGACTCGCGGTACCGTGGAGTTGACCGTGGACGGGCAAGTCAGCGTGCTCAACCCGGGGGATGGCTATTACTTCCCCACCACCTTGCCCCACAGCTTTCGCAACATTGGCCAGGATGAGGCGGAAATCATCAGCGCCAACACCCCGGCGAACTTCTAAGGGGCCGGGTAACTGATCCGGCTCGACCTGCTGCAACCCTATCCAGCCTGCGCCTTGTGTCGCAGGCTTTGTTTTTTAGGTCGGTGACTGCCGTTGCCGCGCTTGCGGTCAGGGCCTGGAGCGGGCGCCGTTCAGACAAGGAAGACCCATGATCAAGGACAGACGACAAACATTCCTCAGCGCTGCGCGCCTGGAGAACTTCTTCAGCAATTACCAGCACAGCGTGCAGTTCTTTGCCGAAAACACCTTTGAGGCCGACTCCGAAGCCCAGGAAAAGTCCCTCAGGGCCCGGCATTTCCAGAAGTGGATATTCAAGGAAATCCTCATCCGCTACACCGCCGGCCACGGCATCGACCTGCTGATTCCCTTGCTGGAAACCCTGGTGGACAGTTACGAACACCTGCAAAGACAACTGGCCGAGTACAACCAGATTCCGAATATCACCCCGTTGGCGATCGACGACTGGCTCGACCAGTACCAAGAGTGCGTCCAGGTGTTCAGCCTGTGCATCCTGCTGCACCGCACCGACCTGCTCCAACGCTTCGTGGCCCTGATCGACCCCGCGGGCTACGCCGGGGACGACACCCTCTACGAAGACCTGCTGTGCAAACTGCTGCCCGACCGATATGACGTCGATGACTGGTACCACGACGTCTACACACCGCTGATACAGGCCATCTACGCCGACGACCCGACCGAGGCCAGCGACCTTCTGCAGCAGTACTGTGACGACTGGTACCCCGCGTTCGAGCAAGCGCCCTGGCACGACAGCCACCTGCAAGGGGACGAGGGCAGCTATTGCGGGTATTGGGCGTTCGAGGCGGCGGCCATTGCCTTCCTATATGGCATCGATGACAGCGGGGTCGAGCACAGGGTCTATCCCAAGGATCTGGTGGCCTATGCGAGGAGTCTTCAGCCGAGCGATTCGAAGCATGTAGCGCCGGTGGTGGCGGGGCAGTCCTGCAGCAAGGCCGGTTATTGGTTTACCCCGGCGCAGCCGGAGTCGCGGCGCTGCTTTGCACAGGGGGAAGTGATGCCGGAGTTTGAGGGGGGAGCGGTCTGGTATTGGGTGGCGCAGGGGTAGGGGTGGGCTGCCATTCGTTGTAGCGTTTGCCAACCCTTGTTTCTGGTCGAATGCAGAAGGGGCTGCTATCGACTCAACGGCATCGTCCTTGAGTGGCAGTTTTCGGTCAGCAGTGGACTGCCCCTCGTCCGACGTACATGAGGTGCTTAATGAATAGCCGCTATTGCTTTTCTCATACCAGAGCAGCCCAAGACTTGCACACGGCACGTTTGCTGGTGGGTAAGCGACTGAGCGCGCTGATGCATGACCAGTACTATTTCAACGGGGAAAGGAGTCTGGGATATGTAGGCTCTATTGAATGGCATTTCGGCGGGCGAGAGGTGATATCCATGTACCTCTTGAGTGATGGTGAGAGTGTTGGGGCTGACATATACCCTATCAACACGCCTGTTTCCTTCGAGATAGAGCCTGGCGTGACCTGTGCCTGGAAAAGGGAAAACCTCCTTGCAGCGTTATCAGCGTCCCACCTTGAAGGCGAGAAAGTTCTCGAGGTCAAGGGCGTTCTCGATGCCCTCAATGGCCAGGTATCTCGGCTAGTCGGATTTAGGATCGAGTTTGAGTCCGGGGACTTCCTGATTTTTCTTAACCAGGGCGACGAGGCCGCCATGTTGGTCAATACGCTCCCGCCAGCATGCGTCGAAATTGAAACCAGCTTCGTGACCGTCATTCAATGAAAGCTATGGGGTGAAAAGCTTTCTCGTGGTGGGCTGTTTTCGTCCAAAAGCGGACGCGGGCGCAAGGTCCTGTCAGATGAGTACGCTGGATCTGTAGCTTCGCTATGAGCTCCGAAGGTATGTATGCAACCAGCTGCGATTCACTGAGGGGGGAGTGGCTGTTCAGGTGATATTACCGTGCTACTATCGCCGGCTTTTTTACAGAGTCGGTATCTTTTGTGTCGCTACCTATCGTTAGAGTTCCCCTGCTTGTTCGTGCCTTGTTGCTAGTGCTGGCATGTGGTGTAACCACACCCGCATTTGCCATGCAGATATTCGTCAAGACCCTCACTGGCAAGACCATCACGTTGGACGTTGAAGCTAGTGACACGCTCGAGAATGTCAAAGCCAAGATTCAGGATAAAGAAGGCATTCCTCCCGACAAGCAGACGCTGAGGTTTGCCGGAAAAACCCTGGAGGATGGCCGAACTCTTTCGGATTACAACATTGCAAAAGACTCGACGCTTCACCTGGTGATGGTGCAGATCGTATTGCAGCCTAGTGGGCTGGATGGACTTGCCCGGCAGGCGAGCGACGTGTCAAAACTCGCAGTGAACTCCGCTGTTTTAGTACTGAGTGGAAACCACGGGCACCCCCTGGATTTTCGTGTTGCCTCCGGCAAGCAAAATTGCGCTTGGCTAGCCGGAGATTGGGGCGGGGATGACCTCGGCGGTGCCGGTAGCTCGGTTGGGGTTGCTGAGGTCGGAGGGTGCCAGCGTCTTACGGAAAGCGGCGCGCAACTGGGGCTTGCGGTGGGCAAAAGCCGTGTACGCGACAGCTCTGGAGGGGCGAATGCCATCAAAGAGCAAGGATCCTACCTGTTGGTGGAGTTCATCGCGCCAGTGACCGCGCTGTCTCCCGATCTTTGGTCGACTCTGACCGCGTATTACAACCATGGCGATGCTGACATTCGCCGTGGTTATTCGACACTTTCAGGGGATGAGGGCTCAAGCGCCACTCCAGGAGTCGATACCGTGGCGTTGCGTACCCGGTTGGACTGGGAAGCTCTCTGGCGCCCCATGGGCGTCGAGCTCTCACCCTATGCAGACTTGAACTATGTGCAAACGCGAGTTTCATCCTATGACGAGGCCGGTGGTAGTCAGGCCATGTCGCTGGGTGAACGCAATCACAGCATTTCTGAGCTTCGGTTCGGGATGAATGGCAAGTACCTGTTAGCGGATCACCTTGAGTTGCTCGCCGGTATTGAAGGGGTTCGCCGTGTTCATGATGATGCTGACCCGATAGACGCCTATTGGGGGACGCAGCATTTTCGTCTGGACCCAGAGCAAAGCGACCGAGCCTGGATGCGCGGCCAGCTCGGAGTCGCGTGGTTGATGCTAGATAGTCGGTTGATGTTCTTGCTCAATGCCACCAATGAGGGGCAGCAGCCAGCACGCTGGGTGGCAATGAGTTGGACAGGTTCGTTCTGATACGGCCGCGATGAATCGTCACTTCTAGCCCCAAAACCTTTGCCATGAAGGAAAGCGGGACAGATTTTTTCCTACTGCTGGAAATCCTTGACTGCGCTTCTGGTCCGCAGGACCTCCCACAGATCCGCTTTGCCATCGGCCTGTTGCTCAGTGATGGCTTCGATCTGCTGCGTACCTTGGGTGATAGAACCTTAGGGCAGGCTGATCCGGCGTAACCTCGATTGAGTACTGAGGCAACGAAGAGGCGACGCAATGCGTCGCCTTTTTGCTTGAGCGGAGCACTTTCCAGAGATCGACCCTGCGCTGCTGTCCTGCCTCTGCCGTTGGCCTCAGCTCTGTTCGCTGACTTTTAAGAATGACCTTCGGGCCATGCCCGAACTCCTGCGATAGGGTCCCCTGTCTCCCGGATGGGAGGCTTTTTCACTCATGGCGCAGGGTGCCCAATGATCGCTTCTTCTCGCCTGGACGACAGCCATGTCTGCCCGATGCCGGGGCACGGCACCACTCCCATCGTGACCGCCTCCAGCAACGTCATCATCAACGGCATGGGTGCGGCCCGGGTCGGTGATGTCTGTGTCTGCGGCGCGGTGATTACCACAGGATTTCCTTCTGTGCTGGTCAATGGCCGGCCCCTGGCCCATGTGGGCAGCCTCAGCAGCCATGGCGGCACCCTTGTCAGCGGCTCTGGCGATACTTTCGGCGGCTCGCTCTTCGCGCCCGCCGATGGCTCGGTGGATGAGTTGCGCATGGCCACGCTGCTGGCCGATCCGGCGCTCACGGAAAAAGCCCAGGCGGCCAATGCGCTGGTCAGCCCGTTGGCTGCTTCCAAGGCGGCCCTTCAGGAGGGCGTCGAGCCGGGGTTTCATATTGTCGAGCAGCCCATGTCCCGCTCGGCACTAATAGAGCTTCGCTCAAGAGCGCCGGGCCAGCGGGGAGGCTGTTTCTAATGGGGAGTGTTGTTGGAGTGATTGCCTGGCCTGCGATGTACATCCGTGATGGGGGCGCAAGCATCGAAGATATCAATAACTTTCCCCGAGGCCTTAGAAGGAAGCTGGTGGTCTGGTACCGAGCAGGTGCAGTTCTATTGGGGGTTCTTCTTTTGCTGTGGTCTGTCGGTCAATACATGGGCTGGGTTAAGTGAGTGGTTGATGGCATTTCATATGCTTTACGTTTCAGGTAATGGTCGACTGATTCTGTTGCAAGTTCCGTCAGTATGGGATTCGGTGTCCCGACCCTGGGTGCGGGTGCTCTGTTCTGTGGGTTGATAGTAGTTGGAGGTTTTTTTAGGCTGCTGTCACTGCAAGTGGCTCCCTCTCCCAGGTCGAACAGAGCGTGTTAGCGCGTTGTACATTGACCTTCTTGAAGGAAGTCTTTTAACGCTGCCTGATAAATAGTTAACGGTTTGCTTTCGGTGCTGAGTAGGGCGAATGGGATTACTGCGAGGTGTGAGAACGATATTGAGCTTATGGAGTAGGATTTCTGTCTGCAAAAACCGTGACTATTGTTCAGTGTGAAATCGAACCTGAATAGGTTGGGTCTTGTACACCAGCTAGGAATCAAGCCAAGACTCAAGCCGGTTAAGTATTCTTGTACGCAAGCGCCGCCAGATGGAATCTCGGAGATTTTTATTTCTAATTCAGGAAGGCGTGGAGCTATAAGTCTTGAACTATTGTCTTGTGCATTTGGAATGATTTTCTGTGTTGCTTCGTATGCGCTCTTTGCGAAGCGGCTGTTTTTCCATGCAGAGTCCATTTTATAAGTGAAGCTGGAGATGGTTTCTTTTGTTCTGGGTTCGAAGTGTTCATTGATTGGTGGCTTGGACGTATATGATGTGCAGCCGGAGCATGTTATGGCAAAGCTGATAGCAATCAAGCTGTTAATTATTGAGTGACGCATCCTGAGCTTTCCCTGGCTATTAGTTGTTCGGTATTTATTTAGTTGAGCATTCATTACGTACCTTATGTACGTCAGGTTGACTCTGAGCAACCCCGATTGAGTTCTGAAGATACGAAAAAAGGCGACGCAATTCCTCTGCCGTTGCCCTCGGACCCGTTCACTGACTTTTAAAAACTACCTTAGGGCTCCGCCGTTCTGGTGGTGGGTGGCGCAGGGACAGCGGAGAGGCGGGTATCGGCTAGAGCAGAGAAAGGAAATCTACCCCTCTGCTCCAGTGCCTTGTTCTAAAAGTTGAAACGTTGGTCAAACACGGTCTGCTCGCCCACCGTCACGCTGCATTGGCGGGCTACTTCAGCCGGCATCACCTTGCCCAGCAACGGCGCCAGCGACTTGTAGAACACCTTGTCGCAGGCGTCGTCTTTGCTGAAGGCTTGGGTGTTACCGGCCGCGTCTGCCGTAATCCGGCAACCTGCCACCAATTCGGTGGGCAACTCGTTCAATGGCACTGTTGTCGAGCCGGAGCCCTGCAACTCGATCAGCTCGTTGCATGTGCCCTTGGCCAGACCTTCCTTGATGGCTTTGGTAAAGGCGACGCGTTGGTAGTCAGTACCGGTGAACAGAACCTGGTCGTTAACAGTGACTCGGTATTGTGAGGGTTTGAAGGCGATGGTCTTGATGCAGAATTGCGTGGTGACCGGTTTCCCATTGACCTCAGCGGTGGCCGCTTTGCAACCTGGGGTGGCCTGGGTGAAGGAGGTATCGGGCGAGCTGACACAACCGGCCAGTGATAGCAGACACACACCGAACAGCATTCTTTTCATGGGACTTCCTGTGCTCAAACACACCGCCTCCAGCAGGCGGCTCCGGACGCGGATCATACCAGCGACCTGTTGGCCAAAGGCGCAGAAAGGCAATGAGGCCCTTTAACTCGGCTACCGAACCCTATCTCGACAGCTGTCTGCTTCCGGCCCAGGCGGTGTGAAGAGCCCAGGTAAAAATCGAAACCCGCGTTTCTACATGAAAGCTGAGCTGTAGTGGTCGCCCCAAGAGACACGGACAGATTTATTTCTCTAGCCTAAACGTCCGCTGAACGATTTAGCCAATCTGTTGCATCGACCGGTTGAATCCACAGCCAAAAGCAGACATTCACGGGAGACAGCTATCGACCCATAGCGGCCCTTAGCGAAAGGCAGCTACCGGCCAGAAGCGGACTTCGGCTTGGTCCGCCTCGAGGCCGCGAATCAGAACGCCAGGGCTTTACGCGCCCCTAGAGCTGCATTACTGCGAGCGCCCTGCGCAGGGGCTCGTCGGATATCTGGATAGGACCATGAAATGGCACGTCCATGTCCAAAACAAGGTAAACGGAAGCCGCAATGAGCAATGACGAGATGATGAACATTCCTATCACCATCGAATTACGGGGAGCGCGGTATCCAAAACTGGCGAAAATGAGCGTCAACCAGGCAGCAAGCATCCCAATAAGCGGACCAGGAATCGCGCCCTCTGACTGCTCTACGATCCTCCAGCGTTGCTCAATGAGCGAATGATACTGCTGACGAATATCCTGAAGCATCGTTTCATGGTAGCGGTCCGGGGGCTTTATAAGAGCCAAAGACTTGCCTATATCATCCAGGTGTTTAGCCGCCTCGCTGTTACGATGCTGCAGCGCCTCGTCTCCCCGATACGGGGTCTCGATAGCGCGCTCAAGATAGATGATCAGACGGTTTCGCGTGTCTTGTGCCGCATCGCCATAGCCCCTCAGTGTCCGATCAAAAATGATCATGCTGGTTGCATACCCATGGAAGTTTGCATCAATGGACTCGAAAGTGTTTTTGGCAGAATTGATCATCAAACCAAAGACCAGCGATGTCATAACCACAAAAATGTTGGCTACTAGACGAATTACGGAGTTGGTGTCTTCATCCCTGTGGTGGGATGCCAGCTTTGGGTACCACTGCATCATGAGAAGCGAGGCAGCAACGAGGCACCCAAAAATGGCCAGTGCGATCCAGAGAGAGTTCATACATCAGCCCTGATCAATTGGAGTCAAGTCTTGAAGGATAGACCGTGGGGGTTCTCTGCGAATTCTGCTCGGTAGATACTGCGGTTGCACTCCGGGAATGCCCCCCATATTGGTTTTAACGCCAGCGCTGATCATCGGTAGATACTGGTCGAGTTCTGCCAATCCTTAGAGGCAACAGATCACGACCGTCTGCTTATGGCCGTTTTTAACGATGAGCGTGTCTCTTTATGTGGGTAAGCGCTTCAATCAGTCGTTCTTGAATCCCGGCAGTCCCTGGGCTTTCCGCCATTCCTTCACTGTTTTAGTAACTCCCTCGGCGGAGTTATCCGCACCGAGTTCAGGGTGGAAAATCAGGTCGTAGCCATCTGGATGGCCTGCGAGTCTGCTGAACTTTTCAAGTAACTCACCCAGCTCATCGTCCGTCCCGCCCTTGTTGACGACCCGTATGTTTTTGACGAAGGAAATGAATTCGGCTTCGGTAAAATCAGAAGTATCTTCCATGTTGTGCCTATTTTTTCTTGTGAAGATTAATGTGATTTTGTGGGTTTTTAACCCTCAAGCTTTCTGCCGTCATGCTGGAAACTCCACCCGTAGCCGCTAAACCCGCAACGGTGCTGACTGCACCCTTGGCCACGGCCTGTCCGGCCATTGATCGGGCCACATGATAGGCCGCGGTCTTGGTTCTTGGTGCGGTATGTGCGCTCGAAAGCACGGGTATTGGGTGGTGCAGGGGTAGGGCGTCCTAGCCCTTGTCGTCATGCACCAATATCCGGCCGTCATACCCACAACTGATCCAGCGACCGGCGCGGGTGGGGAGTACATCGGTTGCAAAGTTGTCGTGTGAGCCGATGATCGCCCCCTGCCGTGAGGGCAGGTTCCAGCGTCTGACGAATCCATCCTCGCCGCAGGTCAGCAGTATGTGTCGCGCCTCGAAGCGCACGCGCCGGACCGGCCCGTCATGAGCGGCCAGGCAATCCAGGAGCGCCAGCCTCGGTTCGGTCGCTAGCAGGTGCACCGCGCCGTCGAGATCACCAGCGGCCAAGGTGACGCTGCCATCGGCGTCGATCCAGCTCGCCAGCGTCCTCAGGGGGCGGCCCAGATCCAGTACTTGTACGCAGTCCCGCTCCTGGGGTTGCCACAGCCTGACGGTTCCGTCCTCCGATGCGCTGGCGAAACCGCCGTCGCCCGTAGGTGCGATCGCCCAGACCCAGCAGGCGTGGGCCTGACGCCGGTCCGCGGCACCTGTCGCCAGGTTCCAGACTGTCAGGCGTCCGTCAGCAGCCCCGGTCACGAAGCGGCCAGCGCCTAACCTTGCCGAGGACAGGACGGCCGAATCCGATGTGCCGACCAACCTTGACTTGCCGCTCGCCAAGGACCAATGCCGGATCGTACGGTCCCGCGAGTGAGAAACCAGCTCGCCAGGCGCCACTTCCACCAGACCCAGAATGGATTGTGTATGTCCGTCAAGCTGACCCAGGCAGCGGCCCTCGCGATCCCACAGCCGGATGGTTGCGTCACGCCCGGCGCTTGCCAAGCCCCTGTCGCCCAGGTCGGCAAGCGCCCATACGTACCCGTGGTGGCCCGGCTGGAAGGGACCGTCGACGTGCAAGGTATGCTGGGGCTCGTACATCAGGTCACTGCGCATGATGTATTTTTGGCCTGCGTCCACTAAGGCGCCGGCATGCCAGAGGGTGTGGTCGAATACGATCAGGCTGCCCTTTCGGGGGCGCAGCCTGAGCGTGGAATTCCGGTTCGACATGGCTGCGGACCGCCCCTCGAAGAACACGGTCTCTCCGCCGCTGAATGCATCGTCGTTAAGATAAATCATGAAGGTCAGGCGTGACTGCTGGCGCTGGCGATGGTGTACACCATCCTGATGGGCACGGAACTGGGTGCCGGGCCGGTAGCGGCAGAAGCGCAGCCGCTCATTGATGCCGACCAGACGCCACCCATCCTCATCGATCACCGTCCCCAGCCTCGGCATCCGCAAGGCGCAGTGCTTCAAACGCTCGAAGAGTCGACCAGCCAGAGCCGGGTCGTCTGTGACGATGCGGTCATTATCGCGGTACGAGGACGGGTAGTCAGACCCTGAGCTGGCGAACCCGCACTTCTGCGTGGCTTCTATCAACGCTTCGCACTCGCTGGCCGAAAGAAAGGCGTGGACCAGCACACAGCGTACCTGGTCACCCAGCGGTAGTTCGACCGAGGCCGACGGAGCAGTCGCCCCGGCCACCAGTTGTTCAGCGAAGGAATTCATCGTGATCTCCAAAGTTGGTCTGATAACCAATATTTGGAAAGCTAGGGTGCGACGGGGTCGATGTCAATGCTAAGCTGGTCGCGCAACCAACATTGGGAAGGTGACATGGCACGGCGCTCGAACACTGATGAAAGACGCGGCCAGATTGTGGCGGCACTCCAGGCCGTCATGGCCAAGGCCGGCTACGCAGGCGCAACCATAGCGGCCATCGCCCGGCACGCGGAGCTGGCGCCTGGCCTGGTGCACTACCACTTCAAGGACAAGCGCGAGATCTTGGTGGCACTGGTCGACTCACTGGCCGGCTACGCCCGTCAGCGCTACGAGGCCCGGGCCGCTGAGGCCCAGACGGCCGAGCAAAGGCTTCAAACCTATATTGCAGCACACCTGGCCTACGGTTCGGACGCGCAGCCCGATGCGGTGGCGGCGTGGGTGATGATCGGCGAGCAATCGGCCCACGACCCAGACGTGCGTGAGGTCTATCAGGCTGTGCTAGCGGCGCAGATGAAGCTTCTCAAGGGCCTGCTCCGGCAGCGATTCGCCGAACGCGGACGCCGCGCCCGAGGGCTCGACGCGCTGGTGGCGGGCATTACATGCTTTATCCAGGGGGCGTTCACGCTGTCCACCACGGCGCGGCCACTGCTGCCGACGGCCTTCGCCGCACCGACGTTGATCGATTGGGTGGAGCGCTACATTGATACGCAGGAGGAGCGATGATCAAACCGCCAGAAGGGCACAGTCTCTTTCCGGTCGGCGCGCACGGCGCCCCTGAGGTGCCTGATGGTGTGGGTTTCGCCGCCTGGGCCCGCCTCTGGGCAGAGCTCGGCGCCGGCTGCCCGCCGCGAGAAACCTACGAAGAGCTCCTTCGACGCTACCGCGAGCCCCATCGTGCGTACCACAACTGCCAGCATTTGCAGGAATGCCTCCAGGTGCGCCGACTGATCAACGCAGCCTGCCATGCCCCCGCTGAAGTCGACCTTGCACTTTGGTTTCATGACGCCATATACGACCCCCTTCGCAGCGACAACGAGTTGCGCAGTGCGCAATGGCTGGACGAGGTGGCACGTGATAGCGGCCTGGGCGATGAAATCCGCCGCAGGCTTTACGGCCTGATCATGGTGACGCGACACGACGGCGCTCCAGCGTCGGCAGACGAGGCCGTGTTGGTGGACACGGATCTGGCGATCCTTGGGGCACCGACCGCACGGTTTGAAGCGTACGACCGCCAAGTCCGTCGCGAGTACCGATATGTGCCTCTGTTTGTGTACCGCCGAAAGCGGCGCCAGGTCCTGGAAGGCTTCCTGGCACGCGGGCGCATCTATACGACTGCACCGTACTTCGATGCATTCGAACAGCAAGCCCGCGTCAATCTTGCCCGCGCCATCGAGCGTCTCGACTGAGAAACAGCCAACAGCGGAGGCGGGGCATTCGCCTTTTCAGGTGCCTGGTCACGCTGCAGTTCAACCGTCACCGCAAACAGATGACGGGGCATCGCCGGCCAAAAAACCATGGTTACCGGTCACACAGGCTGCCGTTGCGCCCGTGATATCGACCTAAGGCTTGGCCCGATCCCAGCGACATTCCGCCAATCGGTTCCGCTCTGTTCTGTCGATGTCGCAGCCGGCCGTTATCCACTTCCGGCTGCTGTGTGGCTTTTCGTGCTGACTGTCAGCAACCGGAGGCTTTGAGCCCGGTGCCGATGGTGACCGCGTTGACCTGCACCTTTTCAAAGGCCTTCTGCGCCGCGGCGTCGTATTTCTGGTCGCAGTTGAAGCGAGTTTCCATCACGTAGTCTTCGCCTTCTGCTTTGCGCATCTGCGATTCCCATTGGTCGGCGGCGCTGAGCGCGGCATCCGAGACCAGCACCACCTCCAGCAGCACCTCTCTGAAACCTATGGCGCGGGGGCCTTCCCAGTGGGCGTAGACGGAAGGGTCGGCGGCGTTGCCGCACATGCTCAGGCAACTGGCGCTGTAGCTCAGGCCGCCACCGGACGATTCGGTGAACGCGCCTACGGTGAGCGGCTTGCCAGGAGCGGGGGCGAAGGTGTCGACGAACTGGGTCAGGTCGGCCTGGCATTTGGGCGTCAGCTCCATGCGCAGTTTGCTGACTGTGCCGCCTTCTATGGTGGCGGTGATGTTGCAGCCCTGGACTTTGAACTTGTGCTCATCGCCGAAGGACTCTCGAGGGATTCCGGCGACGGATTCAAAGTACCGCTGATTGGTGCCCAGCATGTCGCCGGTGAAGACTTCGGCCACGGAGGCAGCATGGGCAACGTCAACGGACAGGGCCAGTGTTGAGGCAAAAAGGCTAAGGATCAGCTTGTTCATGGGAGAGTCCTTTCAATCGGCGACCAGAGTCTTTGGTCATCTTCAAGTGGGTTGGGGGACGGGAGTTTAGCAGGCGTTGCTGCTGTGTTCTTTGGGCGGCTTGCTGATTTCTCTGTGTACCGGCCATGCAGAAAGAGTTGTGGCCTGGTGCATTTTCTCGAGGAAATACCGGGTATCCGGAAAGCCGCGACCCATCCGTTCAAGGTCACCGACCGCCAAAGCAATCAGGGCCCGCAAATAGCTCATTCGACAGAAGGCACCGAGGCTTTGCTGCCCAAGCGAATCAGCTCATTGGAGAAGCACAGACCGAGGATGATCAGTGCCGCGCCCGCATACAGGCTTTCACGGGGAACTTCATTGAGCGCCACAAACGCCAGCAGCGCGGCGAACAGTGGCTCGGTCAACTCCAGCGCTTGCACTTGGGATGGCTTGAGGTACTCGATGGCCTTGGTGGTGCAGAAGAAGCCCAGGATTGTCGGCAGTGTGGCCAGCGCCAGCAGGGCGGCGATCGCCAGTGGCGACAGTTCGCCCAGCGTGAAGCCGTCGGCCGCCGCCGGCATCAGCAGGTACAGGCCGCCGAAGAACAACAATTGGCGGGTGAAATGCAGTCCTCCCGACACCCCCATGCGCTTCATGGCAACCGAAAAGGCCCCATAGCCGCAGCCGGCCATGGAGGCAAGCGCCGCACCTTCCAGGGTAAAGCCCTGCTGCAGGTCGCCGCCGAATATCACCGAGATCCCGGCGATGGCCAGTGCAGCGCCAACGGTGGCATTCGCGGTGATGGGATCCCTGAGAAAAATGCGCCCCAGAATGATCGAGGAAATGGAGGCGCTGGCCATCAGAACCACCACCACACCTGCCGCCGCGTAGTGTCGATAGGCGGAGGTTTCGAAATGGAACAGCACAAAGATGCCAAGGAAGGCGCAGATAGCCGCCTGGACCCATTGGCTCGATTTCGCCGGGCGCTTGAGGAAAAACAGCAAGATCGACAGCAGCACGCAACCCAGTAGGGTCTTGATGACAGCGACACTGCTCGCGGTGAAACCATTATTCATGAGGACTTTGCTGAGTACACCGATCGTTGCGTTCAGTGCCGCAGCACAGAGTGCAAACATGACGCCTTTGCTGAAAGTGGATTGCATCGATGACGATCCCTGTCGCTGAATGGTTGTTCGATAGAATGCCGCCCGCATCGACGGCGCACAGTTTGAGTGGACGAAGATCCCAGCCGTGATCGGGGCATAAGCTCGATCCCCCAGCTGGAGGTTGTCGAGCTTCTTGAAATGCCCGCAAGCAAGGCTGGAGAACGTGGCTGGATCAGGTGGACGTTCACTTCCGGGCAGCGCGGTAAAGTCCTGCCCAAGTGGATGGCCTAGGCAATGGGCTGTCCGGCAAACGAGCTCTCCACGCCGCAGGCGATTATGCACTGAGTACTCCCTCTACGGGATCCACACGCCCCGACAAGAGCCGAATGCAAGCACCCTGGTTGCGCTCGCCAGTTGATCAGCCCCCATCACTGAGCCGAGGAAAGCTCCTCCAGCCGGTGTCGCCCCGAAGGGACAGTCAGCCGGCCTGGCTCTTGGCGAGGCAAAGAGCGTTGACGAAGGTTGCAGTGTGCTGCAACGACTGACGTATATCCGGTTTGGCTATGCCATGCCTGCTGGCAAATTGCTCGACGGCCGCGGTATCAAAACGAGTGGTCTGGATGAAGTCCAAGGCTTCGGGCTGGGTATTCATGAATCGCGCGACAGGAGGAATGCTCAGTAGCCACTTCAGCAGTCGGAGCGAAACGTGATGCTTGGGAGACTTCAAGCCCAAAGGTTGTGCCACCTGCACCAACATTTCTCGCAAGTTGGGCGTTTGCGCATCCAGCGCCAGCAGTTCCTGGCCCGCCATGGCCGGATCAAAAGCACTCGCCGTCATCAGCTCCACCAGGTAGTCCACGGTGACCAGTGGCAGCCAGTGCCTGGCGGTACCGGGCACGGCCGTGAGCTTTCCCTGCACCAGGTTGCGTATCAGCGCCACCAGCGGCTGGCCGTCGAGAATATGCCCCGTGCGGCTGTGGCCACACACTGTCGCGGGGTGGACAACGGTCAGCTCTCCGCCCTTGGCGGACATGGTCTCCAGGGTCACAAAATGCGCTTCCAGCTTACTCGCCTCGTAACCACCGACATGCCGGTAAAGCGCAGGCCAATCGGTCCGCTGCGGATGGTGAGGATCGATGCCGATGCGTCGCAGGTGTTCATGATTTTGCAGCATGTAGCCGCCGATCATCACCAACCGGCTGTTTTGCTCAGCCGCCAGCAGCGCCACGCGCTTGGCTCCTTCCACGTTCACCGCACGAGACTGTTCCAAGGTAAGCCCCCAGGCGAAGTGGGCACCCAGGTGGAAGACGACTCTGGCGTGCCTCAACGCTTCTCGGTCGGCAGGACTCAGCCCGAGCTGATCCCGTTCCAGATCGCCGGCCACGGCCAATACCCGGGAGGCGCAGCCGCCCAAATGGTCGACTTGCTCCCGCAGTGCCGCGAGTCGCTCCGGGCGACGCATCAACACCCGAACGGTGTGACCTTTTGCACTCAGGTGTGCCAGCAAATGTTGACCGATGAAGCCGGTACCCCCGGTGACAAAGCACTCCACGCTCATTTCCCTGTTCCTTGTTGAAGGTGAGAAACCAAGCGTAAACTATCGACCCAACTCTATGGTCAAGTGGTGTTTTCATGAAAATTGGTGAAATCGAGGCCCGCAGCGGCGCCAGCCGCCATACGCTGCGTTACTACGAGCAAATCGGCCTGATCTCACCGCAGCGACGAACGAACAACTATCGTGTTTACACCGCGCAAACACTGCAGGACCTGGACTTTATCCAGCGCGCGCAAAGCATGGGGTTTTCCCTGGGGGAAATAGGCGAGATTCTCGATGCGCAGCGCAACAAGCTGATCGACTGTGCCGAGGGCGCCAAGCTCATTGAAAAAAAGATGGCAGAAATCAAACAGAAAATCGCCAACTTCCAAAGCATCTATCGGTATCTGGACGAAGAGCGTGCCAAGCTCGAAGCCAGTGCTGCCGAGCAACTTGCGCTGCAGCGGTTGAACGACGCTTCCAGCTGAGCGGCCCGCATCCAGCCATCGGCGTAGCCCCGCAGCAGTGCGTCATGCGCGGTCGACAGCAACAGGCCTGCCGAACCAGCACCTTTCCTGTGTGCTCAAGCCGGAAGCGGAGGTCGTGCTGGTTACCACAGGGCTCTGGCCGTAGTGGAGACCTAAGGTTTGGCCCGATCCCATCGACACTCCGCCAACCGCTGCACATCGGTTCCGCTCTTTTCTCGCCTGTCGATGTCGCCGTCGGCGTTCAGGTAGATATGGGTATGGGGCCATTGCGGGGTGATGCTGATGCAGTGATTACGCCCCGTGTTCTTGCTCCACCAGGAAAATTCCATGAAGAACTCGTCGTCGGGGAAGAGCACGCCATGATCGGTTGCGCCGCCTCCGGGAAGCATTCCTCCTTTATCAATCCGATCCTGGACATTCCAGATGTACCTGAGCTCATCCCGGCCGGCTTGGGAGTAGTGAACATTCACCCTTGGCAACGCGAAGTCCCAATGCGTGACCAGCCCAAACAGCAGCGGTATCCAGAGCAGCTTTACGTACCATGGCCGGCGCGTGCCTGCATGGAGGGGCCAGGGTTTCATCTCCATCCTTTGGGCGTATTTTTTTGGGGGGGCGTGGGTTGAGAGTGGAGACGGCAGTGTCGCAGCCGGTCGTTGTCCACTTCCGGCTGCTGGGCTGAATCGCCCTTAGCAATATTACGAAAAAATACAACGTTAAGACAGTCGATGAGTTGAAGGCTCTAACTAAAGGTGGCAGATCAACGACGCACAGGAATGATGGCGTTTTGAAGCATTCTGTAAGTCATGTAAACAAGTTATGAGTAGGCTAGAAATGGAAGATGGAGCCACACAATGATTGATAGTATAGAAGTTAAAGAGTTTGATGATCTGGAGGGGCAGTTGCTTGATGCGAATGTTTCTTATGGCGAGATGACGCGTGAGTACGCTAGTTATCTAATGGGTCTTATCCAAAGAGGTGAATTAAAAACTATTGCTGCCAGCAAGTTGGAAAAGTTGGTGCCGTTCTTGAAAGAGGCCATCTTGCGCGAGCGTATCGAAAGTGATGAGGTACTTCGAAAGAAGCTCACTGTCGATCTCTGGAAAATGGAGCAGCAAAGTCGCAAGGAAGATGAAGATTTTGCAAATTTCATCCGAGGTGTGCTCTATTGCTATGGTACAGAGGAGGTTTGGGAAGAGGAGGGCGATGGTCCAACCCCTATCTATCTTTACTTTTTGATCCTGAAAAAAATATTGCCGGGTCTGAGGAAAGATTTTATTAGTAGTTTTAATCGATTCCTTGGAGGGCGCAGCTAAGCCATTCTCTGTTTTTTTGTCGGGCTCAGATAATAATGGCTGGAGAGAATCTCTCCAGCATTACTTAGGCCAGAACTACAAAGATAGTGCAATCGGTTCATAAGAAATTTTAATCGCAAGGCTCAAAACACAACCCCGGACTAATACACAATGCAGGTTGGACAATAGTGGGGGCGGCTTATGTTCTTGAGGGGCTAACGGGCATCTTGTAATCCGCGATCAATGAGTCAAACCTGGCCACCAAGCCGGCCGAACCTGCTGCCATTGCCGCGGTCAACTCACTGGCGCGGTCAGCGCCGTTCAGCGCCTTTGAAAATCACCTTGGCCCCGCTGAAGCGGGGCAGTCCGTGCGTTCTCCTCGATATCACCCGGCAAGTGGTGCCGATCCGTCGTACTGCTCAAGCAGCTGCTGTTCAAGGGTCACGATGGCCTGTTTAACCTGCTCAACACAGTCGCTCACCAGGGGCATGTTCAGGTCGGGGCTCTGACAGGCATCTTCCAATTGCCGGCAGCTCTCCACCAGTTGCTCGCCTTTGACGACTCGTGCTGCCCCTTTGATGCGATGCGCCAACTCGGACAGTTCCGCTGTTGCTTGGTCGCGGAGCAGTGTCTCCAGGGTCTGCAGATCGGTGCGATTGTTGCTGAGCAATTCGCTCAGGATGTGCTGCAGCATGGTCGGCTCGCTGCCCACCAGGGTCTGCAACGACTCCAGATCGAATACCTGTGGGGATTGGCTGTTGACGCGTTCTTCGGGCGGCAGGGGGGCGCGTTCGTCTTCCTCGACTTGACCCAGGGCCAGCAGGCGCGCCTCCAGTTCATCCAGGCTGATGGGCTTGATCAGACAGTCATTCATTCCGGCCTGGATGCAGCGTTCCACTTCCTCAGGCTGGGCGTCGGCAGTCAGGCCGATGATCACGATCGGTTCGTTGTGCGTGTCGCGTTCATCCTGGCGAATTGAGCGGGCCAGTTCGGCACCGTTCATGACGGGCATGTGGCAGTCGGTGATGATCAGGTCAAGAGCGTGCTCGCGCCAGGTCTTCAGTGCCTGTTGTCCATTTTCCGCCTCGACTATGTCGTGCCCGAGAAACGCCAGTTGCTGTCCCAGGACCTGACGGTTCACCGGGTGGTCGTCCACCACCAGAATCTGCAGGCGGTACATCTGCCGTCGCTTGATGCTGGGTGCAGGTTCTACGGCGGCCAGGCGCTCCAGCACTTGAAGGCGAAGATCCACCTCCACCTGGGTGCCCTGGCCCAGGGTGCTGTTCATTGAGACAGTGCCGCCCATCATTTCGCACAGGGAGCGACAGATCACCAGTCCCAGGCCGGTGCCTTCGGTGTTCAGGACATTGCGTTCGACTTGGGCAAAAGGTTGGAACAGTCGCTGCTGGTTACTAGGAGATATGCCTATCCCTGAATCTTCGACGCGCAGTTTGACCTGTAGCAACGAGTTCTCCACCAGATCGCCGCTGATGCTCACTTTAATGAAGCCGGCTTCGGTGAACTTGATGGCGTTGCTTATCAGGTTGGACAGAATCTGCTTGAAGCGCATGCCGTCTACCAGCACATCGCAATTGATGCTGGAGTCGATTTCGAGGATGAGGCTCAGGCATTTCTGTCGTGCCAGACCTTCGAACACACGGGCTATGGATTCCACCAGCTCGCGCAGGTTGGCGCGTTTGGGCGAAAGGCTCAGGCGCCCCGACTCGATGCGGGCGATGTCGAGAATATCGCCGATCAGCTCCAGCAGGCTCTTGGCCGAGCTGTAGGCAATTTCGATGCTGGAGCGCTCAATCCGGTCGCTGTCGGCCCGTTTGAGCGCCAGTTCCAGAATGCCGATGATCGCGTTCATGGGGGTGCGGATTTCATGACTCATGGTGGCCAGGAACGTGGTCTTGGTGCGACTGGCCTGGTCGGCCAGGTTCTTCGCCTCTTTCAACTCCTGGACCAGATGCCGATGCTTGGTGATGTCCAGCCAGCCGCAGATAACGCCTTTGGTGACGCCATTGTTGTCCTGGAAGGGTTGGATCCAGTGATCGATCCAGACCTCCTTGCCCTGCAACTTGACCTGGTACACCGAACTGATGGTCTGACCGTCGCGTATGGCTTGCAGGTAGCTGTGATGCAGGTCGGGTTCAGCGCAGAAATGCTCCTTGGGCAGCTGTTGCACGGATTTGTGCAGAACCTGCTCGGCGCTCAGGCCGACACTCTGCAGGTAACTGCGGTTGCACGAGAGCATCTTGCCGTCCATGTCACGAATGTAGAGAACCGGAGGCATGTTTTCGGCCAGGGTCTCGATGAAGCGCAACTGGTCGTTCAGGGTTTTCTCGGCCTTGATCCGACGTCGCAGATAGAAGGCCCAGGCCAGTGTCAGCAACAGCAGGAGCGCCGCGGCGGCGATGATTTCGGCGATCAGCAGCGCATAGTCGCGCCAGGTTTCGCCACTCATGCCCGGTGGTGAGCGCCAGTGGTTGGCAATGGCGTTCAGATCGTCCGCTGGGAGACTGAGCAGGGCCTTGTCGAGTATGGACTGCAGCTCGGAGTCACTGCGCCGCAGAGCAAAGCTGGCGGTTGCCCGACTGGTGTGGATCAGGTCGGCGATGCTCAGGCGATTGTGAAACAGGCGGACAATGTAGTAGCGAGCGGCCGGCAACGACACCACGGCGGCGTCGGCGCTGCCGTCATAGACCTTGTTCATGGCATCCAGGGAAGCACTGGCCTCGATCAGTTGTGTGCGCGGATAGAGGTCGCGCAGATGTTGCAGGGTCACGTGACCTGATGGCACGGCAATACGCTTGCCTGCCAGATCCTCTGCTGTCAGCACCTGGTCCTGCATGCCACTGGGGGTGATCAGGACAAAGGGACTGGTCAAGAAGGGCCGGGTGAAACGTAGCTTGTCCTCGCGTTGCGGGCTGGCCGTCATGATGGCCATGTCCGCCTCGCCGTTGCTCATGGCTTCAATCTGTTGCGGATAGCTGCCGTTGCGCACCGTCACCTGGAAATGCAGGCCGGTGCGCTGCGAGATGATCTCCAGCAATTCGGCCGCGACTCCGGAGAACACCCCGTTGGCGTCGAAGAACGCCGCGGGGGCCAGGTCGTCGTTGATGATCAGGCGTATCACCGGGTGACGCTCGATCCAGCGTGATTCTTCTGGGGTCAACACAATCTTTTCGCCGGTGGGCACGAAACCGCTGCCAACCCAGCGCTGACTCAGATTGTTCAGTTTTTCCTTGCCGATGGCCTCGATGCTGCGGTCAAGGATGCGCTGAAGACGGGCGTTGTCCTTGTTGATCGCATAGCCATAGCCACCCGTCGCCAGGTCAACGAAGCGCTCGAACTTGAGAAAACCGTAGTAAGAGCGATTGATCTGGAAGTAGGCGCTGAGTACATCGTCCAGGTACATGTCGGCGTGACCGAATGCAGCGGCAGCCAGGGCTTCGTTGTGCGTGGGATAGATCATCAGGTGGGCACGAGGAAAGCGCGACTGCGCTTCGCCGCTGTGTTCCTTGACCACGGAGACTCGCAGCCCGGCCAGGTTTGCCGGGGACTGGCGCAACTCGTCGTTGCGCTTGAACAAGGCCAACCGGCCATCGGCGAACGGACGGGTGAAGCTGACGGCATTGCTGGAATGCCCGGGGCTGTTGTAGCTGCCCATCAAGTCGATGGAGGAGGCCTGCAGCGCCTGTAGGGCTTGTTCTCGGGTGGCGAAGGGAACCACCGTCATGCCGACTCCGAGCATCTGCCCGATCAATGAACTGACGTCCGCTGTAATGCCTTCGTAGTGACTGTCGTTGTAATCGACATTGAAGGGAGGCGACTCTTGTGCGACCACACCGATTTTCAACTCCGACTTATGCCGTAGCCAGTGCCAGTCCTCTTGTTCAAGTACCAGTTCTTGGTGATCGAGGCGCACCTCGCTATACAGCGTATTGGGCAGTAGGGGTGGCTGGGCCGCTGCCGTCTGAGCGGCAATGGTCACCAAGCAGGCAAGTAGCCAGATAAGTCGTGAGTGCATGGTCTCTTCAGAAAATGAGGGAGGCTTAGTTGAGTCGAGAACGCTGAAAATACAGAGTGAAAATAGTAGCTGTCGGGGGTTGCTTTGGCCTATCAATTTATATCGTTAGTGGGGGGACTTGAGGGCTTGTTGCAATAGGCGATGAAGTGACTTTCCGGCATGGGGCGGGCAAATAGAAAACCTTGGGCAATCGAGCCCCCCAACTTCAATAGTTGCTCCTGCTGTTCATGGGTTTCCACGCCTTCGATGATCACTGACATTCCCAGGGAGCCAGCCAGGGCCAAGGTATAGCGGATGATGGCGCTGCTTGCAGGGTGATGTCTCATCTTGCGCACGAAGTCGCGGTCCAACTTGATTTGGTTGAAGGGCAGCTCGTAGAGCCGTTCCAGAGACGCGAAGCCGGCGCCGAAATCGTCCATGGCCAAACCGCAGCCCATGAGCCGCAGGCGCACCATATTTTCCAGGCTGTACGCGGAAGCGCTCATCACACAGGTTTCGGTGATTTCAAAGGTGATGCAACTTGAAGGCACCTGGAAGAGCGCCAACAAGGACGTCACGGATTCAGTCAGAGTTGCGGAGGATAATTGTGAGGGGTGCAAGTTGAAGGAAAAATTCAGCGGTAGGTCGTTTCTTGCCAGTTTGCGCCGCAGCGCCAGACCTTGATCGAACAATTGCCAGAACAGTCGATCCAGTAGGTTGTGGTCTTCCATGATGTTCAGGAAGTGTGACGGCGGCAGCACCCCCAGTTGTGGGTGGTTCCAGCGAGCCAGGACTTCGGCGCCCAGCACGGCAGCGGTATCGAGTGCCGCCTTGGGTTGGTAGTAGGGTTCGAACTCTCCGTTGTCCAGACCGCGCAACACATCACCTAGCGTGGGCAGCGCAATGCTCTTGAGCGGACTGGCCAGGTCATGCCGCAGGGACTGGTATCGCTTCAGCAAGGTGGTCAGACGCTCCAGGTTGAAGGGTTTGCTCAGGCTTCCGAGAAAATGCAGACCCAGGCGCTTGATCATGGACACGGTGGTGTTGCGCAGCGCCAGATCAATCTGGCTGCAAAGGATGACCGCGCGCAGTTTGCCGCTGTGACTGGCGTGACGAAGGAAAGCCAGGCCGTCCATGCCGGGCATTTTCAAATCGCAGATGGCAATGTCGATGGCTTCACAACTTTCCAACAGTGCCAATGCCTGACTGCCGCTGATGGCTTCATGAATCTGGACGGGTATCACCTTCCTTAACGCAGTGATGGTAACCAGGCGTTGCAGGGGCTCATCTTCCAAAACTAGAACGTTCAGGTGTTGCATTGCTGGCTCGTGTTGTTGACTCGTCGGATATCTTGCTTAAGTCATTTGATACGGGGCCATTAGATGTATCTTCATGTCTTGTAGGAAATTTCCTAATGAAAAAATCAGAGCGTCTGAATTTTCCAATGATCGTCAATAACCACTTGTAAGTCGGGTCAAATCCGAGGAATTTGCGCCCTCGCAGTTGCTGCCCGGCGGCAAGTTATAAGGTGAAATGACATTATGCACAGCGTATTAATAGTGGATGATCATCCCGTCGTTCGATTGGCGGTGAAGGTTCTACTGGAAAAGCACGATATGCAGGTGGTGGGCGAAACCGATAACGGGCTGGATGCGATAGAACTGGTGCGCGAGCATGTTCCGAGTGTGGTGATTCTCGATATCGGCATTCCCAAACTCGATGGCCTCAAGGTGCTGTCCCGGATCAAGGCGCTGGGCTTGCCCACCGAGGTATTGGTGCTGACATCGCAGTCTGTCGAAAGCTTTTGCAAGCGCTGTATCCAGCTTGGCGCTAGAGGCTTCGTCAACAAGGAAGAAGACCTGAGCAACCTGGTGGTGGCGCTGAATGCGGTGCTGGCCGGCTATACCTTTTATCCTTCGCTGGTGAACGATGTTTCCAAGCCGGCTGCCGAGCAGTTGTCCGAGACCGAGCTGATTGGCTCACTGACCGATCGGGAAATGATCGTGCTGCAGTATCTGGCTCAGGGCTATTCCAACAAGGCCATCAGCGAGAAGCTGTTTCTCAGCAACAAGACCGTCAGCACCTACAAGGCTCGCTTGTTACAGAAGCTTGGTCAGGGCTCGCAAGTTGGCCTGGCAGAGTTCGCTAAGCGCCATGGGCTGATTCTCTGAAAGATGGCAAAGCGGCAACATTGATATTCGGCAACCCGATTTGAACTGCGGGTATCGGGGCATCCTCGTGGATGCTCCGATCAAGTCCGCAGATGTGCTGAATACGCCTGACTTCCCGATCCGCGCTCTTGTGAGCCATCTATAAAATTACCCCAAGCGCCAGTTCGCACGTCTGACGCTGAGCGCGCCGATCCCCGAAGACGCCACGATCATGAACTTCAGGCACCTGCTAGAAAAGCACCAACTGGCGCCCGTGACCCTTGTGGTCATCAACGGTTATTTGCAGGAAAAGGGGCTCTTTCTGCGCCAAGGCATCATCGTTGATATCACTATTGTTCATGCCCCGAGCTCGACCAAGATCGAATATTGAAAACGCAGGCGCGGGCCAAGATTGAGCATCCACTTCGGGTGATCAAGCGGCAGTTTGGTCAGGTGAGCGTGCGCTCTCGCGGACTGATGAAAAACACAGCCATCTGGCGACGCTGTTCGTCCTGTGAAACCAGCTGATGGGTATGGGCGTGTTACGCGTTTAACACGTGATACCGGGCAAAACATAATGCGTCGGCCGATGTTCGGAAATTGACGCTTCGTGACGCAGGAGTTTTGACTTGGAGCCGTTGCGCGACAAGTTGATCGGAGCATCACCGGGGATGCTCTGAGATTACTGGCACTGTTCAATACAGACATGAATCCTGACAGTCTGACCATTGTTGATGAGTCAATAATGGGCCTGGAGTATGACCGCTTGCGAGCCAGGTTTAACGAGATGTCAACTTCCTATGATTCGATTTTCCTCGTTGCCCAGTCGCAGATGTGGACTTTTAGTGTCTATGAAGTCGTGCGGACGAAGATCGAAAAAGCAAAGCACTATGTTAGAACTGCTGAGAGTTCCGGGCTGAGCCTAAAGCTGAAGGTCGAGAAAATTCAACTTCACTCAGCTGTCGTCCCATGGCATGAAGATATGTCTGGCGATCTTGGCGTCCATACATGTAGTGATCTTAGGGCGGTGAAATAGTTACTACTGTGGACCCACTGAATTGACCAGGCGTAACGTTTCCGCGCTTGACCAGGGTCGAGGTAATGGTCAGCGGTGTGGCCAGGTCTTGTGTAATCGGCACATTGATACCCGCTGTGGCATCCTTACCATTGACTGTTATCTTGCTGTACAGACTGCCATCGCTCTTGAGGCGTACGCCGTAGGAATCGGTCCGGGACGTCGAGACAGTCACGCTGGCTGGACCACGGCATTGCATCTGGATCTGCGTCGAGGCGGTTGCTCCGTCCACGGCATCGTCCATCAGGATCTTGTGGTCGATCACCGCATACCCTGTGACATTGCACTGCAGTGTTGGTAAAGCTACTGGGTAACAGTAACCAAGGGGATTTAGACCACCACCAATGGCTGGCCCAATTTTAACAGTAGTAAAACCGATGCAGAGGTCAGAGGGTGCATATTTCGAGGGTACAAAAATTGATCCGCTGAGCGGAATTCGAAACCCCTGATTCTGCAAATCCCTCAACAACTCCCCCATGTTAGAGTCACGACGCACGGGGACCTCCCAAGTGGCGTAATGAGCTGCTGAACTGTTGAAGGTCGACCTAATACGTGCACTCAGGCGTACAACACAAACTGTGTAAGCCGGATCTTTTGTTGAACAGGGGCTAGACGCATACGGATTATCCCAACTGGTCACATCGAAGTAGTAACGTGCCCCCCCTGAAACATACTCACTTTTAGTCGTGGTGATGGTGATGTTGTTGGACTGGGCCGACATACTCCACAGCAGCATCGCTGTCAGGGCGCCCTGCAGCACTGTCATATAGGCTTTCTTCATGATGATCACTCGTAACTTAAGGCAAAGGTCAGGGAGGCTTCGAAGTTGCCCTGTCCGATGGTGTGATTGGCCAGCACCTTAGGCTCGCCTTGCAGGTAGGCATTGAAGCCAATCAGGTTTTCACCACGAGTCAGCTCGCCCATGCGGTGGGTCTTGTTCAGCGGCAGCGGTTCGCCACCCATTGCCTCCAGCCCTACCAGCAGGCCTTGCACGGTTGTGCTTCGCAGCACCAGAAATCCGGGTGGTTCGCTGCTCTCGTTGCCGCTGAAGGTGATGCTGACCATGCGCTTGCCGACGTCCAGATCGCAGTTCTGCAGGTGCAGTTCGATGGGGCGACCCTTGGTCCTGCCGTTAAGGTACAGGTCCTTGTCGATCACGCTTTTGAAGTCTATTTCGATCAACTTATCCCCTTCGGCGAGCATGCAAGGCTCGTTCACCAAGGTGCCAGAAAAGTACAGGTTGTCTTCTGCCGCCTGGATCGCCGGCAACCACAGGCATACGATCCAGGCGCCCAGGTTCATGGCCCAATTGCTCATGGATCCTCCTAGTAGAGCTCGGCCATCAAGAGCGCCGAGGCGGTAAATTCGGTGCTGGGCAACGCCGCACCGGCCAGTTTTACCGGTACGGCCTCCAGCACGGGGGGTGTCGACGCGCGAACATCGATTTCTCGTGGCTCGTTGGGCGTCAATGCGCTGCCGCCAAGCAGGACCTTGATACCCAAATCGTTTTCCGAGGTTTTCAGCGCAGTGGAGTCGAAAGGCGCGGGCGTGCCCTTGAGGGTCAAACGCATGTGCCAGGTAATGTTGGCGTCGGCGGCTCCCGGGCAATCGATCTGGTAGGGGATTGCCTGGCGATAGCGCTCGCCATCGATGCGGTTGACGGCGATGTTTTGCGCGAAGCGCACGTTGATTCGGCCGCCCTGGTCACTGACGATGCAGCCGGGCGGTGCCAACAGGGTTCCACTGAACACCAGATTGTCCGCGTCAACGCACGACAGGGGCAGGGCAGTGATTGAAAGGATTGCCAAGGTGCGATGCAAGAGGATCATCGATAGTCCACCACCAGGGTTGCACTGGCCTTGAATGCGCCGGCCTTGACTTCGCTGGCGTCGCGTTTGACCAGCACGGCTTGCAGCACGGGCTGCTTGCGCGTATCGAAGTTGGACCAGGTGTTGAGTGCCCACCGGTCGCCGTCCTTTTTCAGGGCGATACCGATATTGTCGTAACCGGGTATCTGCAGCAGCGAACTGTCGAAGGCCCCATTGCCGCGCACCTGTATCCGCAGTTCATTGGTCGCTGCGCGGCTACAGTCGAGCGTGTAGTCGATGGAAATGGTCTTGTAGTCGCCATCGATGCTTGCAATCTGAACATCATGAAAAGGGGCGCTGATGGGCGCGTTTCTGTTGATCACGCAGGGAGTCGCCGCATGGATGACACCTTTTATCGTCACCCGGCTCTCGACGGCCTGGGCCAATGGGCCGCAGCCGAGCAAAAGTGTCAGCAAAGCGGGACGCGCGACCGTCATCATGAGGGGCTCAGTCATACGCTAGATTCACATTGAGGCTGGCGCGTAAAGCCCCCGGGCTGACGGCATGAGTGGTGACACTGGCACAGCACAGGCGTGCTGCTAGGGATACACGGAGTCTGGGCTTCATGATCGGCGCTCACAGAAACTGGTCATTGAACGTCAGCGTTTGCTGGCCACGGGGCTGGCAGTGCAGGTACTGATTGCGCAGCTGAACTGCAGCTGTGGGCGGCCGCCGTAGTCATTGACATAGGTCAGCACTGGCTGGTTGCCCAGCACTTTGCTGCTCACGCCCAGGTCGAGCTGGCCACTGGGTTCGATCATCAGTGGCTTGAAGCCGGCTGCTCCGTCGGCCTTGAGGTCGGGCGCTGCATCGATCAGCGTGACGTAATAGGGCGTTGGGTTGTTCACCAGGTAGCGGTCCTGCTGGCGGGTGAGGGTCAGCTTTTCCTGCCAGGGGGCTTCATTGACGCCGGCCCGTGGAGCAATCGCTGCGGGCCGGTAGAACAGTTTGACCCGCGTTTGCAGGGCGATTTGCAGCGTATTGGGTTTGTCGCTGCGTGGAGGGATCTCGCGTAGGTTGAAGTAGAACAGCGATTCGCGATCCTGGGGCAACCGGGTCAGCTCCGGCAGCCCCTGGATTTTCACCTGGCTGTTGGCTCCAGCTTCCAGGCGCTGTATTGGCGGTACCACCACCAGTGGGCTGGTGATCTTTTCGGCCTGTTCGTTTTCGATCCAGGCTTGGGCCAGGTAGGGCAACTGGGTGTTTTGGTTGCTGATGCCGAGGCTGACCGATTTCTCGCCTCCTGTGAAAATTACCCGAGTGCGGTCCAGCGATACGGCGGCCAGGCTGGCTTGCGCCGCGCAGGTGCCCAGCAGGGCGAGCAGGGACAAGGTGGTGCGTTTGTAGCAAGTTTTCATGAAGTTACCTGGTGTAGTGAGTCAAGCAGTGGCGTTATCCGGGTCGCTGGTCGGCAGGCACAGCAGCTCCAGTTGTTGGTCGGGCGAAACCACCTGCTCGGGTAGGGTGAAGTGGCAGCGCGCGCTGCCATCCCAATGCAGAGACATGAGCTCGCCCGGTTTCATACCGCTCAGGTAGGTCGAACCGTCCTCGCCGACGATGCCGGTTTCCTGGCCGCGGCTGTTCTGTACCGAGGCACCGAAGGGTGGCACGCGGTGGTTGGTCATGCGAATCACGACCATGGCCTTGTGGCCGGCGATCAGATCAAAGCGGCGGTAACCGATCGCCCCTTCAGTCAGGGTCGCCTGGGTGACGGACTGAGTGGCTTCGACATCCTCGGCCAGGCTGTCCAGCACGATGTTGGCCTGGTTGCGGTAGTAGCTGTTGATGTCGGTCACTACGGCCTTGCCGAAACGGTTGGTGCGTGTGACTGCGCCGTTTCCGCGCACTGGCACGTCGGCAACGCCTTGGGTATCGATCAGCAGCCGGGTGCCGCCCATGATGTTGCTGCGGTGCAGCGCTGCGCCTTGGCCGGTAATCGTCGCTCCGCCTTGCAGGGACAACCCGGCCGAGGTGTACTCGTCGGCTTGGTAGCTGGCCCTGGCCACAACCTCTGCCTGGTCGCCGTCATGGGACAGGTAGCCGCTGGCGGTTTGACCGCTTGAAGCCTGTCCGACGCTGACCATGTAGTGGTTGCGTTCATCGATCTGGTCGTAATAGCTCAGGTTATGTGAGGTGTCGCCGCGGTTGACCGACGAGCTGTAGCTGATCGAGCCATTACTGTCCCAGGGGATGTTGACCGACAGGTAGGCACCGTCATCGGCGGTGCCGTTGCCCTTGTTCTGGTAAGCGGTCAGCGACAGGCTGAGGTTTTTCAGGCTGCCGACATTGAAGTAGCGCGACAACGACAGGCTGTAGCGATCGCTCGTCCGGCTGTTCCAGTACGTCTGGTGGTTGTAGTTGAAGTACAGGCTGAGCGCGGAATCTCGAAACTGCTTGCTCAAGGTCGCGGTATACAACTCTTTACTCTGGTTAAACGACTGGCTGTCACGCCGGGCCTCGATGAATTCGCTCATGCTCAGGTAGTTCTGCTCGGAGAACCGGTAGCCTGCGAAGGTGACCTGGCTGTCGTACTCATCGAAGCGCTTGGAATAGCTGGCACGGTAGGATTTGCCGCTCAGCGTGTCGTCCTGCAGCGTCGCGCGCGACTGGGTGACGTCGAACGACAGTGCACCGAAGGCCATCAGGTCGCGGCCCACGCCCACGGCCAGCGAACCGTAGTCCTCGGCGCCGAGGCTCCCGCCATACAGCGACCAGCCGTTGCTCACCCCCCAGGAAAACTCACCGGTGGCGAACGCCGGCCCATCCATCTGGTGCTCCCAGTCGGAGGGTTTGCCTGCGGCAAGCTTGTAGCGAACGGTACCGGGACGGGTTAGGTAGGGGATGCTGGCGGTGTCCAATTGGAACTCTTGGACGCTGCCGTCCTGTTCCTCGACGCGCACGTCAAGCTGGCCGGAGACTGCATCGTTGAGGTCCTGGATACGAAAAGCCCCAGGTGGCACCTGTGTGTCGTAGAGCACCCGGCCTTGTTGGCGAATCACCACGCGCGCGTTGGTCCGCGCCACACCAGTGATTTCCGGGGCATACCCCCTGAGGTTGGGGGGTAACATGTTGTCGTTGCTGCTCAGGTTGGCGCCAGTGTATCGGAAGCTGCCGAACACGCTGGAGTCCAGATAGTCTTCACCGAGTATCAGGTTCGAACGTAGCGAAGGCACGGCGCGTTGCGCATAAAAACGGCTCCAGGCGAACTCGTTGTTTGATGGCTGGTCGTCACTGCGTTGCACCTGGGTCTGCCAGTCACCGCGCAGGCGCCATGCGCCTAGGTTGATCCCCATGGTGCCGTTGCCGCTGAGGGAGTCGCTGCGGCCTTTACCGCGTTTGCGCTCGGTGGTCTGGGCGTTGACGTTGTAGTCGAACAGCACCCCGGAAATGCCGTCGTCCCAGCGCGAGGGCGGGTCCCAGTTGGGTGAGCTGTATTCCAGCTGGTCCTGGGGGATGCTCACGTACAGCGCCGAATTGCCCAGGTTGCCACGTGCCTGCATGCCAGGAACGCTGGTCAGGTCCAGGCAGGCTCCATCGTGCCACCAGACCAACTGCTTGATGGCTTTTTCTTTCAGGCCCAGTTCATTGACCAAGGCCGGCGAAAGACAGGCAACGCTGCTTTTCGGATCGTCCTTGGCCGGGTAATAGTCGACGGCAAACTCCGTCAACGTATTGCGGTTCACGTGGACCATCAGGCTGTACTGGCCGGGCATGATGAAGTTGGCCGAAGCAAACACCCCAAGATCAAGGTTTTCGCGATCCTTGAGGTCTAGTACATCGGTGTTGAATTGGAATTCTTCGGCTGCACTTGCCAGCGTCGCGACACAACATAGCGCCGTGGTAGCCAGTACCTTACGGTGATCCACGTGACTTAATCCTTGAGCGAAACTGCACACCAGGTGATGCAGTTCAGAAGTGCTGAATACTCAGCTTGATCGTGGCGTGATAGCTGCCCGCTTCCAGTGCATGTCCGCTACCCACGAGCGTCAGCGAGTAGTTGAGCATCTAACTGTCGCTGGACAGTGTGCTGGGCTCAAGTAACATACCGGGCGAAATCAACTGCCCTTGTTCATCTTTAATCTGCAATGCGATGCCTTTTGCGCCGCCCTGAATGCCGAAGTGTTTACCATCAGGCTGACTTTCGAACTTCAGTTAGAAACGCTGGGAGGGCTTGGTGTTGTTCTTTGTGGTCGACGTAATGCAATTGTTGATATAGATCTTCAGTGATTGTTGGGATGACCTATTGCCGCTGACTAATCCGTTAAGTGCCAGGGGGTGAGCACAACCGTCTGATTATCCAAACCTTCGCAAGCTCCCCCGCAGTACGCAGCCAGTGCGTACTGCGGAGCACTTCAGTGACGCAATACGTTACTGATAAGCGAGGGTGAAGTTGGCGAAGGTTTCGAAGTTGCCTGGTACGATTTCGGCAGGCGCTGCTGCGCCGCCGCCCTCTGGGGTCACCATGTCGCCCTGCAGATAGGCGCTGAACTGCAAGAAGGTGTCGCCATTACTCAGCGTTTGTGCAGGCGAAGCGTTGCCCAGCTTGAGCAGCGCGCCGGTGTGGTCTGCGATTGCCAGGCTTGCGCCCTGTGCGGTGCCTTTGATTGCCAGCAGGTCAGGGTTGGACGAAGGCGAGCCAGTGAAGGTCGCCGTGGCCGATTTCAGGGCACCCAGTTCACAGCCGCGCAGTTCGATCTTGAAGGTCTTCGGACTTGATTTGCCGCCGTTCTTCAGGGCGACGTTGGAAACCTGATCCAGATCTACGGTCTGGTATTGCGACTCCTGAGCAATGGAGCATGGTGCGTCGATAATAGCGCCCTTAAAGGTAATCACACCGTGGCCTTGATCTTGGGCAAAGGTTATAGCCGAAGTAGCTGCCAAGGTGACGGTCATGATTGCACCAGCCAACAAACGAACTTTCATTTGATACTCCTAGGTTGAAATTTAAATCCCTGAAGGTACTCAATGGAGCACACAAGCTGCTCCGGTATCTGTGCACCGTTGAGGCAGGGTTATCCTAGAAAGAGGAAGGGAGGATGTAAGTAAGGCGATGCCGAGGTGGGCTTAGGGATTCTCCGAACAAGTCCGCAGAATTTCTTAAATGCACCGTGCGTCCCCATGAGCCAGATGAGCTTTGCCGATACACTTTGAGCTTTAAGCGAGGGGGGGGCTGAGACTAAGACGGCGCCGTTGCCCCCCCTGGCGCAACAGCACCTGCGGCCCGCGCGAGCGCAGCCTCGCTAAGCATGCAAATGCTTTTTCAGGAACGACCGGGTGCGTTCGTGGGTCGGGTTTTGCAGGATCTCCCGTGGCGCGCCTTCCTCGACCACCACGCCGCCGTCCATGAAGATGATCCGGTCCGCCACCTCGCCGGCAAAGCGCATTTCGTGGGTGACGATCAACATGGTCATGTGCTCGGCGGCCAGTTGCTTCATGACCTGGTTGACCTCTTCCACCAGCTCCGGGTCCAGCGCCGAGGTGGCTTCATCGAACAGCATGACCTTGGGGCGCATCGCCAGGGCCCGGGCAATGGCCACGCGCTGTTTCTGTCCGCCGGACAGGCGGGAAGGGTACTCGTCGAACTTGCTGGCCAGGCCCACCTTGGACAAGTACTCCATGGCCAGCTCACGGGCCGCGGCTTTGTTCAGCCCTTTGAGTTTGATCGGTCCGAGGGCGATGTTTTCATGCACGGTCAGGTGCGGGAACAGATTGAAGTGCTGGAACACCATGCCCATCTGCTGGCGCACGCTGTTGATGTGCTGTTCGAATGCGCGACCTTTCAAGGGCCGGTTGACGTGTTCGCCCTCCAGCCAGATCTCTCCTTCGTTCAGCACTTCCAGGTGATTGATCGAGCGCAGCAGGGTGCTTTTACCCGAACCGCTGGGGCCGATGATGGCGATGATCTGTCCGCGCGCGACAGACAGATCGATGCCTTTGAGCACTTCAAGTGCGCCATACGCCTTGCGCGCGCCCTTGACTTCAACCATGAACTTTTCTGTGGTCATCGTGACATCTCTACCTTGGTTTCAAGCAGGTGCAGGCCGGCTTCCAGAACAAGATTGACCGCGTAATAGATCACCGCGACGGCCAGATAGAATTCGAACGGGCTGTAGGTTTCGCTCACAGCGCGCTGGGCGCTGTAGACCAGTTCGGCAATGCCGATGATCGACACCAGGGAGGTGTCCTTGAGCAGGACGATCAGGTTGTTGCCCAGCGGGGCCAGGGTATTGCGCAGTGCCTGCGGCACCACCACGTAGCGTTGTGCCTGGCTGCGGCTCAGGCCAATGGAGCGCGCACCTTCAATCTGCCCGGGGTCGACCGACAGGACCCCGGCACGAATCACGTCGGCGTTGTAGACCGCAAAATGCAGGCTCAGGCCGATGATGCCGGCCGCGAGCGCCGGGATATCGATCCCCACTTGCACCAGGCCGTAATAGATCAGGTACAGCTGCAGCAGCAGGGGCGTGCCCATCAGCAGCCAGGTCAGGAAACGTATGGGCAGGGAGACCAGTTTCGGGGTGTAGAGCACGATCAGGGCAAAGGCTATTCCGGCGATCAGGCTCAGCACACTGGAGCAGAGGAACAAGACGATGGTCCACCAGAGCCCGGTGGCCAGCAGCTCGGAATAGGGGGTCACGATACTCAGGTCAAGGCTTGGCATGGAGGCGTCTCACTTGGCCGCGAAGCGTTTATCGAGGTGGTCCACCATCAGCCTGACCGTGTAGACCATGGCGATGTACAAAATGGCCGACACCATGAAGATCTCGAATGGCTTGTAGGTGGAGCTGATAAAACGCTGCGCCGTGTAGGAGAGTTCCACCACGGAGATGGTCGACACCAGGGCCGAGCCTTTGATCAGCGCGACCGCATTGACCCCCAGTGGTCTGATCATCAACTTGGCGGTTTGCGGGAGGGTGATCAGCCACAGGGTCTGGCCCTTGCCGAAACCGATTGAACGCGCCGCCTCGACCTGTCCGGGATCGACGTTGCTGATTGCGCCACGAATGGATTCGGCCATGTAGGCCGCGATGTTCAGGCCCAGGCCGATGACGCCTGCGGTGAATGGCTCCAGCTCAAGGCCGATTTGTGGGCCGCCAAAGTAGATGAGGAACAGCTGGACCAGGCAGGGGGTGCCGCGAAAAACGCTGATGTAGACCCGGGCCAGGCAGCGAAGCATGAAGAAGCCGGACAGCCGGGCCGCCACCAGCACCACCGCCACCAGCAAGCCCAGCAGCAGCGCCAGCAGCGAAACGTGCACCGTGACCCAGGCCGCCTCCAGAAAGAACGGCAGGGTGCGCTGTATAAGTGTCAGATCCATGGGCAGGCTCGAAAAGGTCGGATTGACTGGCCCGACCCCAGGTCGAGCCAGGCTGCAAATGAGTCAGCGAATGTCCTTGCCAATCCACTGCATCGAGATCTTTTCGTAGCTGCCATCGGCCAGCATGTCGTTCAGCGCCTGCTGCATCGCGGCCTTGAGCTCAGGGTTGTTCTTGCGCAGGGCAATGCCCATGCCTTCAACCCCACCGTCGCTGTCGGGTGGGGTGATGATGCGCACCTTCTGCCCGGTTTCCTTGACGGCCACCAGCACCGGAACGCTGTCCATCACCAGCGCATCGAGGCGCCCGGCGTCCAGGTCGACCAGCATCTCGGGAAGCCCTTTGTAGGTTTTCACCTTCAGGTTGCCCCGCGCCCTGGCCCATTTGTCGTGGGCATCGCCCAGGGTGACGCCCACCTTCACATCCTTAAGGTCATCCAGGCTGTGGATCGGCGAATCCTCTTTCACCACGATGGTGCGGCCGGCGTGGTAGTAGGGGCCGACGAAGTCCACGGCCTTCTGGCGCTCCGGGGTAATGGTCATGGAGGCGATGATGGCGTCGTATTTTTTTGCCAGGAGCCCGGCAATGATCCCGTCGAAGGGCGTGGTGACGATGCTGACTTTCACCCCGAGCCGCTGGGCCAGGGCTTCGCTGATGGAGGCGTCGAAGCCGACGATCTGGTTCTGCTCGTTGGCAAAGCTGAAGGGCGAGTACTGCCCGCTCATGGCGATGCGAATCTCTTTGGATGCCTGGATCGATTGCAAGTCATCAGCCTGAGCGGCCGCGGGGGAGAGGAGTGCCGCCGCCGCGACGGTGGATGCAGCAAGCAGACCCTTGAGCGTTCTGGTTAGCATTGGATGGCACCTTTGAAGAATTATTAATTATTGTTGTTTGGGCTCTTCACCCAGGCCTCGGGAAAAGCTTTGCATAGGCCGTTCTGGAAAGCACCCGGCAAGGTGTCCGCCAGCCGGACACATTGCCGGAGTTGGCCGACACTATGTCGGCCAGGCACGCAGGCTGTCACTCGTGCGCCGATCCGGGCGCTCTAGCGCAGGGCCGCCTTGAAGCTGTCGTCCAGCACCTCGAGCAGGAAGTCGGCGTTCTTGTGACTGAAAATCATCGACGGGCGCATTTTCAACACGTTGTCATGGGGGCCTTCGGTGCCGATCAGAACGCCACGCTCCCGGGCGCCATCGGCAACCTTTTTCGCCAGTTGCGTGGCCGGAGCCTTGCTCTGGTGATCGGTGACCAGCTCGATCCCGAGAAACAGCCCCAACCCGCGTACATCGCCAATGGCATCGTAGCGCTGCTGCAGTGTGCGAAAGCCATCGAGCAGGTAATTGCCCACCGTCAGTGCGTTGAGTTTCAGGTTGTCGCGCTCGATCACATCGAGAACGCTGAGCCCCACGGCACATGAAACCGGGCTGCCGGCGAAGGTATTGAAGTACTCCATGCCGTTGTTGAAGCTGTCGGCGATCTCGCGGGTGGTCACCACCGCCGACATGGGATGGCCGTTGCCAATGGGTTTGCCCATGGACACCGCATCAGGCACCACGCCCTGGGTTTCAAAGGCCCACCAGTGGCTGCCCACCCGGCCAAAGCCGACCTGGACCTCATCGGCCAGGCACAGCCCGCCCTCGGCGCGAACCATGGCATAGACTTCCTGCAAGTAGTTTTCCGGAAAGAACAGCTGCCCGGCGACACTGGGAATCGACTCCGCCAAAAAGAACGCCGGGGCTCGGCCCTGCCGGCGCATGTTGTCGATCTGCTCGGCAACACTTTGCGCAAAACGCTTGCCCAACTCTTCGAATGGCCAGTCATCCGCTGCGCGGTAAACGTCCGGTACGGCCGCCTCGAATACATGCTCTGCACGGCCCTTGCCGGCCTTGCGCTTGTACTTGTAGGGGCTCAGATCAATCAGCTCCTGGGTGGTGCCGTGGTAGGCCCAATCCAGCACGATGGCATCGTTGCGCCCGGTGTGATTGCGTGCCATGCGCAGCATCAGGCTGTTGGCTTCGCTGCCGGAACAGCCGAAGGAGGCGACGGCCAGGCCCTTGGGCAATGTTGCGGTGAGTCGCTCGGCATACTCGACGATGTTGTCGTGCAGGTAGCGGGTGTTGGTGTTCAGGCGTGAAGCCTGGCGGGCAAGGGCCTGCACCACATCGGGATGGCAGTGGCCGAGATGGCAGACGTTGTTGAAGCAGTCCAGATAGGCCCGGCCAAAGTTGTCGATCAACCAGACCCCATCGCCGCGCACGAACTTGATCGGGTCCGAGTAGGAAATCGACAAGTTGGGCAGCAGCAGTTGCTTACGCTTGGCCACGATCTGCGCTTTGCTCCTGCCTTCCTGGCTATAGGTTTCCGGAGGAATTCCGGCCAGGGTCGAAGCATCGGGGAACAGGTCGGCCCACACCTCAAGATAGGCGCACTCACCGACGCCGATGAACTCGCTGGCTTGCAACTGGGTGTCGGTGGACATCTGGAAATGCACATGGGGCAGCCAGCCGCCATTTTCCGTGTCCGCGCCCATGTAGCCCACCAGCGCGCCCGCTTCAAGGTGGTCGCCGGGCTTGAGGCGGGTCAGCGCTTCGTGGGCCATGTGCCCCCACAGGGTCAGGAAGGGCGGGCAGCCTTCAGGCGAGTGCTTGAGCATGATCAAACCGCCATAGCCCAGTGGTTCAGGCTCGACCTCGACGCTCTGCACCACACCGGCAAGCGGCGTGTACAGCGGCGTTCCGGCCGGCATGATCAAGTCGACACCCAGGTGGATGATCCGGCGCTGCCCTTCAATGAAGCGCGATTCAAAGGCGCTGTCGGTGTAGATGGTCCTGGCTTCGCCCCAGGGGCCGATGCCCAGCGGCACTTGATGCTCGGCGGAGAAATCGTTCCACCATTTCGTCGCTTCTGCCGGGCGCTGCGCGGCGGAGGCGATGGTCATTTCGTGGGCAGCGTCGGCGAACGGCACAATGGCCTTGTTCAGGGTCGCCGCCGATGGATGCACGATCTCTGCGAAGGACTGGCGGTTTTCATCCACCCAGCGGCGAATCGCCCCGGCACCTTCTATGGCGTCATAACCGCAGGCTTTGCGCAGGATTGCCGTGGCCAGGCGCGGGTTCATGCGATCCATCTTTTCCAGCAGGCGCCAGGCCGGGGCTTCGCTGATGGCCAGGTAGGGGTTGTCCTGGGTCTGTTCGTGGCGCGAGGCCGACAAGGTGACGCTGATCACCAGGCGCATGGCAATCAGATTGAACAGCACATCCAGCTCTTGCGGCTGCAGCGGGTAGCGCTCATGGAAGCCGCCGGTGAGGGCGGCCGCCGCGCCGATGGGGTCTGGCGTGTCGAGAATGGCGTAGGCGCAGGTGATGGCGACTTCGGCAATCAGTACCGTGTGCACGGCATCGCCAAAATCGATGATGCCCGAGACCTGCTGGTGGTTTTGCGGGTCGACGAGGATGTTCCAGTCATTGCCGTCGTTGTGAATGACCTGGGTGCGCAAGCGCGCAAGCTTGGGTTCGACCCGGGTTTCGAAATCATCGATGAAGCGCTGCAGAAGGGCGCGTCTGGCGGGGTCCTTGATGAAGTGCAGGCGGGCGCGGGAACGGGCGGCGTGCCGTAGGTCCCAGTCCAGATCGCGGACCGCGCCGGGATGCATGAAGCCCTGAAGCGCACGGTCCATGTCGGCGAATGATTGACCCAGGCTGCGCATGAGTTCGAAGGTGCGCGGGACCTCGGCCAGCGGAGTACCGTGCAACCAGCTCACCAGGCGCACCGCGTGGGTTTCGCCAGAGGGGGCCACGGCCGAGGCGAGTAAATCGCCGGCCAGGCTTTTCTTCAACTGCGGTACGCCAAGCTCGGGGCTGTGATGGGCCAGATGGCTGAGGATGGCGGTCTGCAGCTGGCTTTCAATGGGCGGTTCGCTGGCGTTGACGACTTTCAGAATCCATCCCGCATCGCTTGCTGTGTTCAACCGGAAGTTGCAGTCTCGCTCGCCGTCCAGAGGCGAAGCCGTAGCGATGACATTGAAAAGCTGCTCAGCCAAGTGTTCGGCATCGCGTGGCGAGAACTGCGGGGCGGGGTGGGAAAGGTCGGTCATGGTAATGGTTTTCCAAGTTATTTTTTTCAGTTAGCTTGGCATGCGAAATCTTCGAGGGCAGTAGGTATGCGGTCGGCTTTGGCCTGCATATTGTCGGAATCGACCGGCACAAACTCGGCAGTCAATGTGAGGAGTTTCAATGCGCGACCTGGACGTGAAAGATCGGGAAATACTCGACATTCTTTCTAAAGAGGCGCGGATCGCCCTGAAGGCCCTGGCCGCGAGAATCGGCTTGTCCAGAAGCGCCACCAGCGAGCGCGTCAGCAACCTTGAGCGCAATGGTGTGATCAGGGGCTACCGGGCGGATATCGGCGAAATCGACGCCAACGTGATTCGCGCCATGTTTCTGGTATGCCTGAAACGCACCCCGGCCATCAGCCTGCTGGACATGCTGGCCCAGCACTCGCAGGTGCGCCGCATTTCTTCGGTCAGTGGCCAGTTGGACCTGGTGATCGAGATCGAATCACGCACCATTGATGACCTGAACCGAGTCCGGGATGCCGTGGCCAGCCACGAATCGGTCGAGGACATCACCACCGCCGTGGTCCTTCGCCGCGATATCGATCGACAGACCTCCTGATCCGCCGCGGCGGCAAGACTTGATGGCGCGTGCCTGCGGGAAATGCCGGGCACCGCTCAGACGCAGCTGCAATCCACGCTTGGCACCTGATCCCGGTGGCCTGTCCGTGAAGGCGGGCCAGGCTCTTTACGGCAATCGCAATGTGCCGTGCTGTACAACTCCCATTCGCAAACCATAAAATGAGAAGCATTATCATTAATGCGAATCTCCCATGCACAACCACAGCCTCTCTTCGCCTGTCGCTCAGCTGTATGCGAACCATCACGGCTGGCTGCGTGGCTGGTTGCATCGGCGCCTGGGGCACAGCGCCGATGCCGAGGATTTGGCCCACGACACCTTTATCCGCGTGCTGCGGTCCCAGGAAGATGTGCGTGAGCTGCGCCAGCCCATGGCGTTTCTGGCCACCATCGCCAATGGCTTGCTGATCAATCGCTGGCGTCGTCAGGCCATCGAGCGGGCTTACCTGGAGGCGCTGGCGGCACGGCCGGTGGGGGAGGAGCCTTCGCCGGAGGAGCGGCATCTGATGATCGAGACCCTGTTGCAGCTGGATTCACTGCTGGTGGGCTTGTCGTCGCGGGTGCGGCAGATTTTCTTTCTGTCCCAGCTCGATGGCTTGACCTACCCGCAGATCGCCGCGCAGTTGGGCCTGACCGTGGCCCAGGTGCAGCGGGCCATGGGCAAGGCGTTCAGCGTCTGCTATGCGAGCCTGTTTGAATGAGTGGCGTCGCGGTCGATCCCCGGGTGCGGGACAGCGCCATTGATTGGCTGGTGCGGATGCAGTCCGGGCTGATGAGCGCCGCGGACCATCAGGCCTTGCAGCAGTGGCGCGAGGCCAGTGCCGAGCATGAGTACGCCTGGCAGCGGGTCAGCGGTTTGCCGCTGATGTTGCAGCCGGGGGCCCATCTGCTGGCGGATGCCACGGCGCGCCGGGCCTTGCAGGCGGCAGGCGCCGATCCGCAACGGCGGCGCCAGGTACTCAAGTGCCTGTTGGCGCTGGGACTTCTGGGAGGCGTGTCCTGGCAGGGGGCGGATTCCACCCTGGTGCGTTCAGCCTTGGCCGGTTATCGCACCGGCATCGGTGAGCGGCGGCGTTGGGCCCTGGCGGACGGCGGTTCGCTGTGGCTGAACACCGCCAGCGCGGTGAACCTGGACTTGAGTGCGGGGCCGCGCAGCGTGCAGTTGATCGAGGGCGAGCTGGCCCTGGATACCCCGGCCGGATCGGCCTCCCTGCAACTGCAAACGCCGGATGCGCTGTTGTACAGCCAGGGCGCCCATCTGCTGGTGCGCCATGATCGCCAGGGCACTCAGGTGACCGTGCTGCGCGGGTTGGTACAGGTCAGTGCCCGGCAGCCGTCGACCCCGCTGCCCTTGCAGGCTGGCTGGCAAACCCGGGTCGATGGCCGGGGAGTCGGGCGGCCGACTTCCATCGATGTGTTTCTGGCCCAGGCCTGGATGCGCGGCATCCTGCCCGCCGAGCGCATGCGCCTGGATCAATTGCTGGCAGAGCTTTCGCGCTATCGTCCGGGCTTTTTACGTTGCAGCGAAGCGGTTGCCGCTTTGCGGGTGACCGGCAGTTTCCAGCTGGACGACACCGATGCCGCCCTGGCCCTGGTGGCCAATACCCTGCCGGTGCGCATCGAGCGCAGAACCCGTTATTGGGTGACGGTGGTGCCGGCCTGAACGTTTTTTTTCACCTGCGCGATAGTTTTTTCGATCTGGCTTGGCCTTCAGGTATTACCCACCGGCACAGGTGGGTTTCGATCCCTAGGAGCCTTGCATGATTTTCCCCGCTCGTGTCTTGCGTACCCATACCTTCGGCCTGCTGTTGCTCAGCCTGCAACCGCTCTACAGCGAGATGGCGCTGGCGGCCGGCGAACGTCACTACAGCATCGGCGCCGGTCCCCTGGACCAGGTGCTGTCGCGGTTTGGCGCCGAGGCGGGGATCAGCCTGGCCGGCAGTGCACTGCTTACGGCGGGCAAGACCAGCCAGGGCCTGCAAGGTGATTTCAATGCCGAAGCGGGCCTCAACCGCCTGCTGGCGGGCACCGGCCTGGGCTACGTGCGCCAGGCCGACGGCGGCTATGCCTTGCGCCTGCGCTCTGATGCGGTGTCGCTGCCGACGCAGAAGATCAAGGGCGAGAACCCTGACGAGGAGGAGGTGTACCGGGCGCCGCGTTCGTCGGTGTACATCTCCGCCGACGACCTGCAGCGCTTCGGCGTGGTGTCGGTGGGCGACGTGCTCAAGGGCCAGCCCGGGGTGCAGGTCGGCGACAGCCGCAATGGCGGCGGCCTGGATGTGAACATTCGCGGCATCCAGGGCCAGAGCCGGGTGGCGGTGACGGTGGACGGTTCGCAGCAGGCGCTGGATGTCTATCGCGGTTATGCCGGCACCCAGCAACGCAGCTACATCGACCCGGACATGATCAGCGACATCGCCATCGACAAGGGCCCGAGCCTGACCTCCAGCGCCATTGGCGGCACGGTGAAGATGCGCACCCTCGGCGTCGGCGACATCCTCAAGGACGGTCAGCATGTCGGCCTGCGGCTCAAGGGCGATGTCTGGAACAATGGCGTGGCGCCGGCCCGTCGCGACCCTCATTCGAAGACCGAGGATCTGTACGCGGAGCCGCACCAGAGCCGCGGCGGGCTGTTCGGCTCGGACGCGGAGTCCGGCAGTGCCGCGTTTGCCTACAGCCATGACTTGTTCGATGTGGTGGCGGCCTACGCCCAGCGCAACCAGGGCAACTATTTCGCCGGCAAGAAGGGCCAGGATCGCTACCGCACCTTTGACCGCTACGGCGATGAAGAGACCAGCGTGGCCACCACCTACAACGCCGGGGAAGAGGTGCTCAACTCCTCGTCGAAGACCCAATCGTGGCTGCTCAAGACCACCCTGCGCCCAGCGGACGGCCACAGCTTCGACCTCGGCTACCGGCGCTATGACGGGCGCATCGGCGAGATCATGCCCTCGGACATCTTCCGTTTCGGCACCGGTGGCATCTATCAGTACCCTCTGGGCCACACCCAGATCGACACCTACACCGCACGCTACAACTACCTGCCTGCGGACAATCCGCTGCTGGACCTGACTGCCGACCTGTGGCTGACCGATGCGCAGACCAGCCAGTTGAGCGCCTGGTCGGCACCGGCGTCCCAGGCCTATCGCACGGATCGCTCCTGGGCCCGCCAGGCCAACCGCCGCACGGGCGGCGGTCTGGCCAATACCTCGCGTTTTAGCACCGACTACGGCGACTTGAAGCTGGACCTGGGCGGCTCGTTCCAGCTGGAAGAACTGCGTCCGCAGAAGGGCGTGGTCACCACCCAGGACGACATCAACGCCAACCGCAGCTTGCGCGAAGGCTCGCGGCAGGAGTTCAGCTTCAACGGCAAGCTGGAATACCAGCCGGTGGAGCGCCTGACGCTGTGGGGCGGCGGTCGTTACACCCACTATCGCAGCAAGGACCATGTGGCCAATGCCACGGCGCGCAGAGAGGAACGCGAACACAGGTACGTGACCGTCTCCAGGCCCGGCGACTATGGCTACCTGATGTGGTTCCCGGACCAGAACGGGCGGTACACCGATGCCACCGATCCACGCTTGAACAACGGCATTGTCTTCAACAACACCAACTACCCGTTCGAGGGCACGCCCTATAACCAGTACGGCGCCACCGATACCGAGGTGGGGGATTCGCAAGTGGATCGGGTGGTCACCGGCTACAACTATTCCGGCAAGGACAGCAACAGTGGCGGCGCCTTTGCCCCGGCGTTCGGCATCAATCTCGAGGTGCTGCCGGACACCTTCGTCTATGCCTCCTACACCCAGGGCTTTCGCATGCCTTCGCTGTTCGAAACCGGCTACGGCGTGCAGCAGACCACCCCCGGCAAGGGCCTCAAGCCCGAGCGTTCAAGCAACTGGGAGATCGGCGCCAGCACCTTGCACAAGGGACTGTTGGTGGATGACGATGCGGCGGCGATCAAGCTCGCCTACTTCAACAACAGCATCAAAAACTACATCACCCGTTACTACGACCCGAGCCCGGGCCTGTGGGGCCTGATGCGCTTCAGCAACACCGACAGCTACACCACCCGCGGCCTGGAACTGCAAACCCACTACGATGCCGGGCGGGTGTTTGCCGACCTGTCGTCCACCTACTACCTGAAGACCGAAACCTGCGACGCGGCCTTCGCCGCCACCCTGCGCGCCACCAGCAACCCCTACCGGAAAACCGCCGACACCCCGGACTGCACCCCGGGCAGCTTCATGGGGTCCTACACCAACACCCAGAACCCGCCGCGCTTTGCCGGCAACCTGACCACTGGCCTGCGCTTCTTCGACCAGAGCCTGACCCTCGGCACCCGCATCACCTACACCTCGGGGCCCACCGTCACCGCCGACAAGCCCTGGCAGACCGGCGCCACCACGCCGCAGCTGAACTACCGCGAAGTGGCGCTGGTCGATCTGTTCCTCAACTACAAGCTGCAGGAACACGCCAGCCTCAACGTATCGCTGCAAAACCTCACCGACCGCTACTACCTGGACCCGCTGGCGCAGAGCTTCATGCCGGCGCCGGGGCGCACGCTGCGGGTGGGGATGCAGGCGAAGTTCTGAGGGGCCGGCAGTGGCCTGCCGGTTGCGGTCAGTCAACGCGATGGCCATTCAGAGGGCGCTTTTGCGGCTACAGTTTTCAGTGCCCTGATTGAGAGGAATCCAGATGAACCTTTTGTCTTCTGTATCGCCACCCAAGCCTGTTGCCCTGCTGGGTTATGGCGGTTTGCTGCCGTTTCTCGGGCTGGCGTTGCTGGCCGTGGTTGCGCACGAACAGCGGCTGTTGTGGTGCCAGGCCCTGGTCAGTTACGGGGCGGTGATCCTGAGTTTTGTCGGAGCCCTGCATTGGGGCTTTGCCATGATCGCTCCCGGCATGAACGCGCAGCAGCGTCACACACGCTTTGTTTGGAGCATCGTCCCAGCGCTGATGGGCTGGGTCGCCACTTTGCTGCCGCTGTCATGGGGCGGGCTGTTATTGATTGGCGGATTCTTCGCGCACGGGTGGCATGACCGGCAGCTCCCGCAGGTCATGCACCTACCGGCCTGGTACCTGCCGATGCGTTTGCGACTGACCATCGTGGCCAGCGCCTGCCTACTGCTGGGTGTGCTCGTGATGGCCATCGGGGGTTAAGCGCGACGTTCAACTGCCGCCTCCTACCGAAGGGGCGGTGGTTGAAGCAACAGGCATCGCTGAGCAAGGGCGCAAAGGATCATTCGCTGGATCGGCAAAGAGTTACCAGCCCCGGCGAGCGGCGGCTGATATCATTCCGGCACTTAAAAAGCCGGGTAGCCCCACATGAATCGTCGCAAGAAAATCCAGCAGCTATTGAAGGCTCACGCCAAGAAGGCCAGCGCCAAACTGGCTCCGCAAAAAAAGTCCAAGTACATCAGCAAGGCTGACCGGGCGAAGCTGGCCACCGAGGCCAATGACGACGCTGTGGTTGCCACTGTGAGCTGATCCATTTGCTTGAAGCCCGATGGACCGTTATCTGGCGCGACTTGCGCGACGCTCTCTTTTCTCGGGCGGAGCACGCCTCTGGCCAGCAGAGGCGCGTCCGGGTCAGTTCTACAGAGGGCAGAGCATGGTCTGCACCTTCGATCGATCTAGATCGAGCCGACCGAGCGCAGGTATTTTCGTGCCTGACGGCCGGTGATCTTTTCTGGCTCAAGGACATACAGCGAGCTCCAAAGCGGCGGTAAACCCAGCTCCTCCATGTAGGAAGTGAAGCTGTTGAACGGCTCGGTAGCCATGACTTCGGCAGTGAGCCACAGCGACTCGCACTCTTGGCAAACGTACAGAATCCCCTGTGTTGCCCGCACTTGAACCTTGGTCACTTCGCCTTGTTCGCATTCTGGACAGAGCATTTTTTAGCCCGCAAATGGGCGCGGAGTCTATCACTGACCAGGGTGCACGCTGCCAGCAACGAAGGTCTGCTTCTGCTCAGAAACCCGCCATGCAGGACGGTGCTTTCGACCCCGTCACGGAGCGGGCCCTCTGTGCACCACATCCCAGGTTTTGGTCGCATAAATTTGAAATGCCCGGCATTGCCCGCCAGAATCGCCCCCCGATCCGGCCCTGGCTGGCGGACGTTTGTGGTGAAAAGGGGCAGCAGTTGAAGCAACAGACATTGTCCATGCGCCTGGCGCGTGTGGCGGCGCATGTGCCGGCCGGTGCGCGGCTGGCCGATATCGGCTCGGATCACGGCTACTTGCCGTTGGCCTTGATCAGCCGCGGCGCCATCGTTGCGGCGGTGGCCGGGGAGGTGGCGTTGACGCCGTTTCGCTCGGCCCAGCGCGCGGTGCGCGAGAGCGGCATGGAGCAGCAGATCGACGTGCGCCTGGCCAACGGTCTGGCCGCGATCGAACCGACAGACGGGATCACCGCGATCAGCCTCTGTGGCATGGGCGGTGAGACCATCCGTGACATCCTCGACGGCGGTCAGGCGCGCTTGAGCGGTGAGGAGCGTCTGATCCTGCAGCCCAACGGCGGCGAGCAGCCGTTGCGCCAATGGCTGATGGAGCATGACTACCAGATCCTCGCCGAGGAAGTGCTGCGAGAGAACCGCTTCGACTACGAAATCATCGTCGCCGAGCGCGTCGGGCCGGTGCAGTACAGTGCCCGGGAGCTGTACTTTGGCCCGCTGCAGATGCAGGCCCGCAGCCCGGCGTTCCTGGCCAAGTGGCAGCGCCTGCTGCGGCTGAAGCAGCGCACCCTGGCCAATTTCACTCAAGCCCAGGCCGTGCCCGAGGACAAGGTGCAAGAGGTCGTCCGCCAGACGCAATGGATCAGCGAATTGCTGGCTTGAGCCGGCGCTTCAAGTGGGCCGCAATGTCCGGGCCCCAGCGAGAGGGCACGGGGATCGTGCTCTCAGATCGAACGCTGGTTGACCCGGGCCATGAGTTGCTCGGCGCTTTCCTTGCGCTCCGAGTAGCGATCCACCAGGAACGCTTGCTGGTCCCGTAGTACAAGGGTGAACTTCACCAGCTCCTCCATCACGTCGACGACTCGGTCGTAGTAGGCCGAGGGTTTCATCCGCCCCGACTCGTCAAATTCCAGGTAGGCCTTCGGCACCGAGGATTGATTGGGGATGGTGAACATGCGCATCCAGCGGCCCAGCACCCGCAGCTGATTGACCACGTTGAACGACTGCGAGCCGCCGCACACTTGCATCACCGCCAGGGTCTTGCCCTGGGTCGGGCGCACGGCACCGAGCTCCAGGGGAATCCAGTCGATCTGTGCCTTGAACACCGCCGACATCGCGCCGTGGCGTTCCGGCGAGCACCAGACCTGACCTTCGGACCATTGCACCAGGTCCCGCAGTTGTTGAACCTTGGGATGGTCCACGGGAGCGTCGTCGGGCAGGGGCAATCCGGACGGATCGAAGATCCGGGTTTCGGCACCCAAGTGCTGCAGCAGGCGCGCGGCTTCTTCGACCAGCAGGCGGCTGAACGAGCGCTCCCGGGTCGAGCCGTACAGCAGCAGGATGCGCGGTTTGTGCTCGGGCCTGGCGTGCTTGCCATCGAGCAGGGAGAGGTCGAGGTTGGGCAGGTGTTCTGACAGGTGTTCTGACATGTAGCCTCCGGCTCAGAGTGTGCCGATACGGTTCAACTCGTGCTGCAGTTGCTCACGGCTGAGGTGGTTGAAAGGCAGGCCCAGGAAGGCCCGGCAACGTAGCTCGATGTGCGCCAGGGTGGCGCGGAAGGCGGCGTCGACGCAGGCTTCGTCACCCCGGACGTCGGAGGGATCTTCCAGGTTCCAGTGGGCCTTGAGTGCGGGGCCGAAGTACACCGGGCAGGCCTCGCCCGCCGCCTTGTCGCAGACGGTAATCACGATGTCGGGCGGGTTGTCGGCGAAGGCGTCGTTGCCCTTGCTGTACAGGCCGGCGGTGGCGATACCGGCCTGCTCCAGGGTGGCCAGGCTGCGGGGCAGCACCTGGCCCCTGGGAAAACTGCCGGAACTCAGGGCCTGGAAACCCTGGGGTGCCAGGTGGTTGAACAGGGCTTCGCAGAGGATGCTGCGGCAACTATTGGCTGTGCACATGAACAGGACTCGCATGGGGTATTCCTTGCGCTGTGGGCGGATGTCAAAGGCTCAAGACTTACGGGGTTGCGTTATCAGCAGCAGGCGGCGCGGACCGGGCGTCCCTCCATGTGCTGCAGGCGCAAGGCGTTGTCGCGCAGCCAGTCGCTGTTGGCCCGGAAGGTCACTTGCAGGATTTCCCCGACCCAGGCCGGCAGCTGCGGGTTGAGGCGGTAATAGACCCATTGCCCCTGGCGCCGGTCGAGCAGCAGGCCGCTGCTGCGCAATTGGGCGAGATGACGGCTGATCTTTGGCTGGGTGTCGTCGAGGGCGCACATCAACTCGCAGACACACAGCTCACCCTGGTTGGCGATCAGCAGGGTGGCGCGGGCGCGGGTTTCGTCGGCAAGACTCTTGAATACGTCGGCAGGCGTCATCATGGTGCTGGCTTGAATATATGGAAAATCGAATATACGGAAATCCATATGTTTCATGCAAGCCACGGGAGTAGCAAAGCCCGCACTTGCCATTTGCCAGCATCTTGTCGGTGCCGAAAGCCTGCCTTTATGATCGTCGCGTCATGCACGACGCCGCCGACGCAGTCCGCGGTTTTCTACAGGCTCACAGGGACGTTCAAGCGATGAAAATCACGATCAAGGCCGGTTCGCTCATGCAAGGCTGCTTGGGCAAAGGCCTGGCAGGCCTGCTGTTGTCCACCTTCACCCTGGCAGCGCCAGCGCTGGTCCAGGCCAAGGACGCACCGATCCCCCCTGGCGCGGTGCTTGCGGTGATGCAGAACGTCGAGGTGCCCGACCAGGATGAGGAAGTGGAACTCCAGGACGGCGTCACCGCGACCTTCTGGTACGGCCAGGAGCTGGACTTGGACGGCAAGCACTACTACGCCACCTTTGTCTGGCACACCCGGGACAGCGCGGCCCGCCAGGGCGAGGACTTTGCCGCGCCCGAGGTCCAGGTCCGGCTGGCGGATGCGACCTTCGAACTCACCCACCCGGGCCAGACGCCGGCCTATTCCATCCGCAGCATCGAACGCAAGATCGGTTTCTTCGGCGGCCGGGAAAAGCCCGAGGAAGTGGACAGCAAGCGCCAGGCCGTGCAGCACCGCACCGCCGATGGCCGGCTGTTGCTGGCAGTGCCCACCGCCACGTTCGACGACGGCGTGGTGACCAAGGGCTACACGATGTTGCTGTTCAACCCGAACAAGAAGCCGGAAGACGATGGCTGGGTCTGGTCCTATCTGGGGCAGGTGCGCACCGGCGAGGACAACTCCGCCGCTTGTGACGAGGGCGCGGTAATGCCCTGTATCGGCAGCGACGGCGAGTTGAATTTTGTTGCCGGCCAGGGGCCGTTGCCGCAGGTGCAGGTCAAGGTCAGCGGCACCACCTTCCAGGGCCCGGGTAAAATCCGCTCGCTGGCCGCGGCCGATGACCTGACCTACGTCTACGACAGCAAGACCCAGCAGTACACCAGCCAGGAACTGGCGGTGCGGCAGCCATGAATCCGCCGTCGGCATGAGCCGCCGCAGGGCCTCGGCGCGGGGCGTGCCCAGGCCTTTGCTCCGCCGGGGACTGCACCGGCGACAGACGTCGATGCTGACGGTCGAACCCGTGTTGCACAGGGGCGCGCGCAGTCAGCGCGCCCGGTGGCGCCGCTGCGGTCATGGGGCGCTGTGCTGCTTGAGCCAGCGGCGCAAGCGTCCGCGGGCGTTGGCGTAGGGCGCGGCGGTGTTGAGCTGGATCATCCGGCCCAGGGTCCACTTTGCGTACCAGGGGCATTGATAGAGCGCGGCATTGTCACGCTGCCGGATCAGGCTGACGATTCGTTGCTTGGCCGCGTCGAGGCGTTGGCGCTTTTGCGGGTAGGCCATGGCGGCATAGTCGCGGTAGAACTTCTGCGCGAGCGGGCCCAGCTGGTTCCACTTGAAGCCGACAGCCGGAAAGGCCATGGGCAGGCCGGCCAGGTCCTTTTCCAGCCAGTCCAGTACCCGCTCGTTCCAGCCCAGCAGGTAGGCCACCAGCTCGGAGACGCTGATCTGCGTGCCCTTGACGTGGCCTTCCAGGCTGCGTTCGTCGACTCGCGCCGGGGGCACTTGATCCAGCACCTGGCTCAAGGCATTGAAGTGGCTGTCGATGGCCTTGAGCAGTTGTTCCTTGTCCTGGGGAATCGCCATGATCGTTGTTCCTGTGCGGCGAAAGCCCGGAGTGTGCCAGCGATTGGCCGCTGCTGCCTGCGCTGCATCAACGCCTGCCAGGATGGGCCCCGGCATCGGGTATGCTGGCGGCCGATGAACCTGAGCAGAGGCACGCAACATGACTCGCCCGCAGTTGCTGGAAATCGATGTACGCGACCTGGTCACGGCCCGTGAGCTGCACCTGGCCTTGCGCGATGCCTTGGGCTTGCCCCAGTGGTATGGCTGCAACTGGGATGCCTTCTGGGATGCCATTTCCGGGCTGGTGGAGATGCCGCTGCAGTTGCGCATCAGCGGCTGGCACAGCCTCTCCCGACGCTTGCCGGACGATGCGCGGCTGATGGAACAATGCCTGCGGCGCCTGCAGACCCAGTACCCGGCATGGGCTGCGCAACTGCAGTTCGATTGAGGCTCAATGCAAAAAGCCGCGCCCGGGCGATTTACTAATGCCGCGCAATCCTCTATAAATTTTTCCCTCGGCGCCGACCTTTGTGGCGCCACCGGGTGATAACAGGAGGATGCTATGTCACCGTTAAACGTGTAACCGCAACGCTTTGCCCCATCGCCACACCCTCGCTTGAACACCTCGAAACACGCTGGTCCCAGCGCTGGCTGGAAGAGGGCACCTACGCCTTCGATCGCAGTGCCACCCGGGACGCGGTCTACTCCATCGACACACCGCCACCCACGGCCTCGGGCTCGTTGCACGTCGGCCATGTGTTCAGCTACACCCACACCGACATCATCGCGCGCTTTCAACGCATGCGCGGCAAGGCCGTGTTCTATCCCATGGGCTGGGACGACAACGGCTTGCCCACCGAACGCCGGGTCGAGAACTACTACGGCGTGCGCTGCGAGCCCCTGGCGCCTTACCAGCCGCAGTTGCAGCCACCGGCCCGGGTCGCCGAGCGCCGCGCCGACTATGCGCCGGTCAGCCGGCGCAACTTTGTCGAGCTGTGCCACCAGTTGACCGCCGTCGACGAGCAGGCCTTTCGCAGCTTGTTCATGCAACTGGGCCTGTCGGTGGACTGGGGCCTGACCTACGCCACCATCGATGAGCGTGCGCAACGGGTCAGCCAGCGCGCCTTGCTGCGCAACTACCGGCGCGGCGAGCTCTACAGCCAGCAGGCGCCCTGCCTGTGGGACCTGACCTTCCAGACCGCCGTGGCCCAGGCTGAACTTGAGGAACGGGAGGTGGCGGGGGCGTATCACGACCTGCGGTTCCAGGGCATCGAAGGTGAGGATTTATGCATTGCCACCACCCGCCCCGAATTGCTCGCGGCCTGCGTGGCGCTGGTGGCGCATCCGGATGACCCGCGTTACCAGAAACGCTTCGGCCAATACCTGCGTTCGCCGTTGTTCGAGGTCGAGGTGCCGTTGCTGGCCCACGCCCTGGCCGATCCGCAGAAGGGCAGCGGGCTGGCGATGGTCTGTACCTTTGGCGATCTGACCGATGTGCTCTGGTGGCGCGAGCTGCAGTTGCCCACCCGCTCGATCATCGAGCCGGACGGTCGGCTGCTGGCCCAGCCACCCGATTGGCTGAGCACGCCGGGCGCGCGTCAGGCCTATGAGGCCCTGGCGGGGTGCAGTTTGCCCCAGGCCCGCAAGTTGATACTGCCGATGTTGCGTGAATGTGGCGCTTTGCTTGGCGAACCGCGGCCGATCCGTCACGCGGTGAAGTTCTTCGAGAAGGGCGACCAGCCTCTGGAGATTGTCGCCACGCGCCAGTGGTACTTGCGCAACGGTGGGCGCAGCGCTGAGCTGCGCCAGCAGTTGCTCGGCCGCGGCCAGTCCCTGGAGTGGCATCCGCCGTTCATGCGCAGTCGTTACGAGCACTGGGTCGGCGGCCTCAATGGCGACTGGCTGATCAGCCGGCAGCGGGTGTTCGGCGTGCCGATTCCGTTCTGGTATCCCCTGGATGCCCAGGGCGTAGCGGACTACGCCAGGCCGATCCTGGCGGAGGAAACCTCACTGCCGGTGGACCCGACCCTGGACACGCCAGCGGGCTACCGCCCCGAGCAACGCGGCCAGCCCCATGGCTTTATCGGCGAGCGCGACATCATGGACACCTGGGCCACCAGTTCCCTGACCCCGCAGATCGCCGCCGGCTGGGAGGAGGACGAGGATCTGTTTCAGCGCGTCTACCCCATGGACCTGCGCCCCCAGGGCCACGACATCATCCGTACCTGGCTGTTTTCGACCCTGGTGCGCAGCCACTTCGAGGCGGCCGCGGTGCCCTGGAAGCATGTGGCGCTGTCGGGCTGGATCCTCGATCCGGACCGCAAGAAGATGTCCAAGTCCCGGGGCAATGTGGTCACGCCCCAGGGCTTGCTGGAGCAATACGGCAGCGATGCCGTGCGCTATTGGGCGGCCCTCGGGCGCCCGGGCAGCGACACCGCCTTCGAAGAGCAGCAGATGAAGATCGGCCGGCGCCTGGCGCTCAAGCTGTTCAACCTGTCGAAGCTGGTATTCGGCGTGCCGGGCGACCCGCAGGGGCCGGTCGAGCAGAGGCTGGACCAGGCCATGCTGCAACGCCTGGGAGCGGTCACCGCCGCCGCCGAGGCAGCGCTGGAGGGCTACGACTACAGCAGCGCGCTGATCGGCATCGAGGGCTTCTTCTGGTGGTTCTGCGATGACTATGTCGAACTGGTCAAGCGCCGCGCCTATCGGCCCGAGGGGCATTCGGCGCGCAACGCCCTGGCGGCGGCCTTGAGTGTGCTGCAACGCTTGTTCGCACCGTTTCTGCCCTTTGTCTGTGAGGAGGTCTGGCGTTGCTGGCAGCCGGGCTCGGTGCACCGGGCTCCGTGGCCCGAGGCGCAGGTGGCCGAGGACTATGTCGAACCGTTGCTGGAGGCGGTCAGTGCCACGCTGGCGGCCATTCGCAAGGCCAAGTCCGATGCCCGGCAGTCGATGAAGGCCGCAGTGGCGCGCGTTGAGCTGGTGCAGCACGCGCCGCTGCTGGAGTCCCTGCAATGGGCCCGACAGGACCTGATCGAGGCGGGGCAGGTGGCCAGCCTGGTGTTCATCGAAGGCGCGCAGCCTCAGGTGCGGGTCTGGTTGCAGGATTGACCTGCTCCACCTCGGCGCCCCCATGAAGCGTCAGCTGCGTGGGGGCGCCCCGGCAGGATGAATCTTGTCGTGATCTGAGCGGCAAGCGGTTTATGCTTCCCGGGCGCAGTAGGTCGCAGCCCATGGAGAAGCCGGTGAGCATCAAAGACAGTCCCGAGGATTATCAGGACCTGAAGCGGGCGGTCAGCCTGCTGGAATCCCCTTCATTGACCGCGCGCCTGTCCGGCCTGCTCGGCTCGCCGATTGAAAGCGCGGTCAAGGCCTTGCCCAATTGGGTGTCCGCAAAGATCAACGGCGCGGTGGTGGCTGCGCTGCATACCTCGGCCGATGCCGCGCTGTGGAGCCTGGAGAACACCCCGAAAAAACAGGCCTCGACGCTCTTGCACAAAGTCTATGCCGCCACTTCCGGCGCGGTGGGCGGCGCTTTCGGGTTTGCCGCGCTGTTCGTCGAGCTGCCCATTTCCACCACCATCATGATGCGCTCGGTGGCCGATGTGGCCCGCAGCGAAGGCTTCGACCTGGAGGACTTCGCCACCAAGCAGGCGTGCATCGAAGTGTTCGCCATGGGTGGCAACAGCCAGGCCGACGACGCCACCGAGACCGGCTATTACATCACCCGCAGCTTCACCACCCAGGCCATGCAGCAATTGTCCAAGGAGCTGGCGGCCATTGCCGCCAGGCAAGGCGCCGGGGCGGCCGGCAGGCTGTCGCCGGGGCAGGTGGGCAAGTGGCTGGCGCTGTTGATCGAGAAGGTCGCCAGCCGTTACGGCGTGACCATTTCCAGCAAGTTCGCGGCCCAGGCGGTGCCGGTGATCGGCGCTTTTACCGGCGCCACCATCAATGCGCTGTTCACCGACTTCTATCAGGACATGGCCCGCGGGCACTTCATCGTCAAGCGCCTGGAGCACAAGTACGGCTTTGAGCAGATCAAGGGCGAGTATGCGCTCATCCTGGGCAAGCGCTTGGCAGGCTAGGGCGGGTGTCGATATGAGCGACTTTCCGGTTATCCGTACCCCACGCCTGATCCTCAGGGAACTGTGCCCGGCCGATGTCCCGGCGTTGTTCGCGATTCACAGCGATGCCGAGGCCATGCAGTGGTTCGGCACCGATCCAATGACTGATTGCCAGCAGGCCGAGCAATTGCTGACGCTGTTCGCCGGATGGCGGAGCTTGCCCAACCCGGGCGTTCGCTGGGGCATCGAGCGCCAGTCCGAACCCGGTCTGCTGGGCACCTGTGGCCTGTTCAAATGGAACCGCCCGTGGCGCAGCTGCGCCATCGGCTTCGAGCTGGCGCGTGCAGCGCAAGGGCAGGGGCTGATGACCGAGGCGCTGCACGCCGTGGTTGGCTGGGGCTTCGAGCAGATGGCGCTGAACCGTATCGAGGCCCAGGTGCACCCGCAGAACCTGGCGAGCCTCAGGTTGCTGGAGCGGCTGGGGTTTGTTCGCGAAGGGCTTTCACGGCAGGCGGGGTATTGGCTGGGGGCTCATCATGATCTGGTGCAGTACGGCTTGTTGAGGGCCGAATGGTCCAGCCCGGCGCCGCTCGCCGCGCATGTTGTGTAACTGCGTGGCGTGACAATCAAGCCGGTGCTGGCACCTTCAGCGGTGCCCCGGCGTCGCTACATCGCTGTCCTCGACGGGCTCCAGGTGGTGGTAGGAGGGAAAGACCTTCCGCTGGCTGATCTGCAAGCCTGTTGGTGGTGCGAGCCCTTGGGTTTTACTGGAGCCCCAGGTCCGACGTTCGCCGCAATAGGTATGCACCACTTCCGAGCTGTCCCAGAACAAGCGCTCCAGCAGGGCTTCGTATTCGGCCAGCCACGAATCCTCGAAGTCATAACTGCCTTTGGGGGCGCAGGCGAAGTGCAGCATATGCCCGTAGTAGCAATGCCCCCGGCTGTTGGGCAGGAGGCTGAAAAGCGCCCTGGTGATCTGCGCCCCGGTCACTGGCAGGCTGTGCAGAACCGCGCGATTGTGCGCTTCGGCGGCCGGCGAAGGGTCAAGGCAGTGGATGTATCCGTACAGGTTGCCGCTCATGGGCTCAGTGGCCTCTGTTATCGGTGGGTTGGCGGCATCCGTTGTCGCGGGCCAGCCGATTGATCGCTTGCACCCCCGCGCGCATCTTTTCCACGGCGGAGGCATTGGCCGAGTGGATGTGAATGCGCGGTGGACAGAACCCGTGCAGCGCTACCGCCTCTTCGATCCACAGGATCACGTCATAACCGGTGCCGCGCGGGTCATCTCCGAGGTCGTGGTCGAGGCTGATCTCTTCGACGCCGCCGGCTTTGAGCAACGCGATGACTTCGTCCGGCCAGTAGGTGCGAATCCAGCCTTGCGGGGTTTGGCGTTCGTCGTCGAGGTAGATTTTCATGGGCGTTAGAAGCGGCTTTTCAGGAGTTGGAAGTGGTCGTTCAATGCAGCCTGTCGCGTAAAGCCTTGAGGGCGGCATCCTGATGCCAGGTTTCGACCCCAATGGCAACCGCCCCGGCCGCTTGAGGAACCCTCTCGACGCAGGTCGCGATGTTCTGTTGGGCGAGCAGTTGCTGCGCCACCTCAAGGTGCCGGCGTATGCCGGTGAACCAGTGACGCTGTTCATCGGTCAGCAACCGGATGACCTCGGGATAGGAGCAGCCGAGCTTCTGTCGCAGGTTGATCATTGCCGGCTTGTCGTCACGACCGAATGCCGGGGTCAGTACATAGCACTGGCCTGCTGCGGCACGCAGGTCGTACTTGTCTTGCAGGTACTCTTCAACACTGAAGCAGTTGGCGACCGTCTCGATTTCTCCGCTGAGTACATTGACCAGATGGGCATTGACGCCGACATAGCAGTATTGCGTCATGCCGTGCACCACATAGTCCTCGCTGTTGCAGCGCACCGCCCAGTAATCACCCTTGGCGGACAGCTCGCAGGATTGAATGGCAAAGCGTTCGGGCTTGCCATCCCTGAGGGTGCCGTCATGGAGGACAAGTACGGCATTGCAGGCTTGTTGTGCGGATAGCATCGGTCCGTGATCGTCGACAGTGAGTGTGGTGCTGTTTTTTCGCCCTGCTGTATACCTCGTTGCGGTTCTATAAGCCACAGTGCTGCGAATGCCGGTCAACCCCGATCCTGCGGTGGATGACTGCGCCACAGTTGTGTAAAAGCCCTCGCTTGTTCAGCTCCGTGACCCTGCCAATTTTCCAGGTGCAAGCCAATGAAACCCAATGCTGAGCTCCGGTTGTTTGCCGTCCCCCTGTGCGGCGGGCTGATCTATGCCGTCACCAAGGGGCTGGTCAATGGCTGGCACGCTTCAGAGCTGTTCTCCGGGTTTGTGTATGGCAGTGTCATCGCCATTGTCCTGGGCATTCCTCTGTTGCTATGGGGCGACCGACGTTGCCCGGCACTGCCCGGTCGGCATTTTTTCAGCAGCCTGGTGCAGGCCTTGGCGGCCGCGGTTCTGCTGGGGGCTTCAACGAGGCACTTGCTGTTGGCGGTGCTGGGCGGGCTGGCTTTGGGGGGGCTTTTTACTCTGCTGGTGCGCGGGATCGAGGCGTTGCCGGTTGCCGGTGAGGGGCCAGAGCGCCAGGGATGGTCACGGGTGCTGATGGTGCCACTGTCAGGTGCATTGACCCTGGGCAGCATCGCTACGGCGCTCTATCCCAAGGGCGTGGAAAGCCTGCCGATGTTTTTCTTCGGCGGGTTGATCGGCGCGTGGCTGAGCGTGCTGGTCTGTTGGCCGATGCTGTGGCTGGTGGAGCGGGTACTGGTCACCCCTTGGCGCTACGTAATCGGTGGCGGCCTCAGTGGTCTGGTGGTCTGGCTGCTGTCCGGGGCACAGGGGTTGATGGTCAATCCTCAGGGCTGGTCCGCGGGGCTGGGCTTCTGGGTGCCGCTGCTGACCCATGGTTTCTTTCCGTTCCTGCTGATCGGGCTGTTGAGCGGGATGCTGATGACGGCCTGCAACCGGATGCTCCAGCGCAGTAAGACGGGCCCCGGTTGAATTCGGTGACCTTGCCGCCTTCTAGATACTTCGATGGGGCAAATATGATAGCGTTGCGCCACTTTTACCCTGCCGATCAAGGGATTTTTCGTGCGTCGATTGCTCAGCCGCTTATCAACTGTGTTTGCCGGACCCTCGGATGAGTACTGGGACCAGAAAGCCACGGAGTTGACCTATTTGGGCAAGCTTCATCGTGGTGAGCTGGAGCTTGAGCAGAGCCGCCCGGGCCAGAGCCTTCAAGAGCGCGCCGTCACCGCCGTGGGACCGGTGAACTTTACCGAGCTGCTGGCTGAGCTGGAGGTCGATACCGGCTACAGAACCTTGACGGCGGCGCAGATCAGCGGCGCGGTCGGCATCGGTATTGCGGGGGTGGTCTCCGCTTACCTGACCAATCTGCACGCCGACAAGCTGGAGGAGCTGTTTCTCAAGTTGCATGAGTATTTCAAGCCGGAAGGCACCACCAGCCCCCTCGATTATCGGACCGGCGCCAAGCATCGCTACATCTTCGGGCATGACCTCAATGTGTTCCAGAAGCTGCCGGACGACTACACCTTCGGTGGCGAGTCCGTAGGCGGCAAGACTCTCTATTCTCTGGTCGTCGATTACATCGAGGCGGGGTACCCGGGCGCGGGACCGGTGCTCAAGCACCTCAAGGCGATTGCCCATATTCTTACCCATTGCCTCAGCGACCTTCCCACCAAGGATGGTCTTCCCCTGCCGTTCAGCTCCCTGTTCACCCAGTGGGTGAAGGATGAAAGCAAGGCGTCCGGCTACAGCGCTTCGAACCCGCTGATGGATGCCCTGGGCAGGGAGTTCGGTACGATCAATGCGGCGGATATCAGCTCCTACGCCACCATCAAGCTGCTGTTGAGCGGACGGCACGCCATCGCTTTCTACAAGTCCGAGGTGACCCAGGAGGACAAGGACCTGCACCTGGCGCTGATGAGCACCATCGCCTACGGCACGGGGTTGATGATCCAGATGTTGCTGTTGGTCGCCGGGGCAGGGGGGCGCACCGGTAAGATGAACTACCTGATTGCCGGACCTTTTCTCTGGAATGCCGGCAAGTCGACCTTGATTACCCATCGTCAGCACCAGCGGGTGGTGATGGACTACGAGCGCTCCATCCGTCTGCTTGACGATAAAACCACCACCTTCGATGACTGGATCAGAGTTCAATGCCAATGATCGACCATGCTGAAAATGCCGATACCGAATACCACTTCGAGTCGTCGGACGAGTACTGTTCTCCCGATCTCGTGGAGCAGGTTGCCCAGGCGCTGAAGCAGAACATGAGCCTGACGGCGGCCGACCTGGCTCAGTTGGCGACCATCGTGCACCTGGAGCGTCTTCGCCACGACTTTGCCCACAGCGGGCAAAGTCTTGCCGAGCATGGCAAGGAGATTCAGCGGCTGCGCAACGAGTTGATTCAGCATCACCGCCGCGAGCCATTCGACAATGGCAAGTTGGAAAAAGCCTTCTACAAGGCGTTGAACAAGGCTTACGGCTATGTCGGATAAAGTCGTCCGGGGCCTGTTCATAGCTGCGGGCGCCATCGTCGTCAGTTGTACGTCGGGGCTGATGGGCAAGCTCGCCTCCAACCATCGAGAGCGCAAGCGCAGAAGCCGGCTTGATGAAACCTTGAACAAGATGGAAGCCAAGATGGCAGCGGACAAACAGAACCGGGGAACTCCTTGATGGCGATTGTGGTAATAGGACTGTTTTTCCTGATCCTGGCCATTGTGGTGTTCAGCACGGTCTTTTCATTGCTTGAAAAATCACGCATCGCCAAACACGAGCAGATGAAAAAGGCCAAGGCCAAGACCTTCAGGAAAAAATAGGTAGCGTTTTGAGATTCCCTCCCATCCGCCATGTCGACTTCGAAGATGACGCGCTCTGCCTGAGCTGGGCCGACGGCCTGATCCTGCGCCAACCCTTGAGCCGTTACAGCCAGCTGCAAAGCGCCACACCCGAGCAGCGCGCGGATTTTCGGATTCACCCACATGGGATCTCGGTGTCCTGGCCGCACCTGGGAGACGCGGATGTCAGCATCGACGCCTTCGACTGGATCTGGGAGCACCTGTGCCGGGAATCCATGGGGCGGCTGCAAGCTCTGGAGTGGCAACTGGAGCAATTGCCAGAGGACGATCAGTTGATCGTGGCGCTCTGGCGCCTGGAAGCGGACGGTTACAACGGGGGATTTCTGCAGTTCTTCTGCAACTGGGGCGAGCATTGCTGCGAGCTGGCGCTCAAGGCGCTGGTTGCCATTGGCGCGCGTAGCACCCACGCCGTGGTCAGCCGCCAGCGGCAGTTGATCGGGCCTCTTGAAAATCACCCGCAACTGCAGCGGCTGTGGGACATTCCCGAGCTGCTCGGTGACGAGCAATATGAGCTGATCGGTGGCGAGCTGGACGAGCAATTGTGGTCGGCGATGGAGGAGGTGCCGACGCTGGCGGTAAAGTATTTCTACGCTGGCTGATGCTCATTGCGCCATGTTCTAATGCCGCGCCTTGCCCCCTTTGAATGGACTTCATCCCTTGGCTGAACCCCGTATTCGCGCGCTCGCGCTGTGTGTCTTCCACCACCAGGGCAAGATCCTGGTCAATCAGTTCGTTGATGCCGACACGCAACAGACGCTGTTCCGACCTCTGGGCGGTGGGATCGATTTTGGTGAGCACAGCGCCCAGGCCATTGTTCGTGAAGTGCAGGAGGAACTGGGACAGTCGATCAACAACCTGCGGCTGATCGGCACTCTGGAAAGCCTGTTTGTGTACGACGGTAAACCCGGCCATGAAATCGTCCAGGTGTACGATGCCTGCTTCGAGGATGCGACGGTCTATCAGCGCGCTCAACTTGACGCCCAGGAAAGCGACGGCGCGCCCTTTGTGGCCCGCTGGCAGGGCAGCGCCAGTTTCACCGAGCATACGCCGCTGGTTCCCCAGGGGTTGGGCGAACTGCTGAAGAACGCCGGCTTGCTGGACTGACCGGGCTCCGGCCGCGATTGGCCGCAGGCGCCCGACCGCGGCCTTGATTCACGAAACACCCCGCAACGCATCTGGCGCCCGATCGGCCTCGGCCTATGTCATTCGGCAGATGTGCACGTTTACCTGCTTCTCGATACTCAAGCCTCCCTGGCACAGCCCGCCGTGATCACGGCTGGCGGGTTGGCCGTTGTTCGAGTAGTGGAGTGATGCATGCGTAAATTGACCCTTCTGAGTACCAGCCTGCTGTTGTCTGCCCTGGCCGTTTCCACGGCCCAGGCTTTCGAGGCTGGCGACATTATTGTCCGCGCCGGTGCGGTGACGGTGGACCCGCGTGAGAGCAGCTCCAGCGTCAAGGTCGATCGCGGCGCCCTGGCCGGCACCAGCCTGGGGGGCAAGGCCAGCCTGGGCAGCGATACCCAATTGGGCCTGAACTTCGCCTACATGCTGACCGATAACCTGGCGGTGGAACTGCTGGCAGCGACCCCTTTTGAACACAACGTGAGCCTCAGTGGCACCGCTGGCGGCATTGCCGATGGCAAGCTCGGTTCCCTCAAGCACCTGCCGCCGACCCTGAGCCTGCTGTACTACCCGATGCACAGCAAATCGGCGTTCCAGCCCTATGTCGGGGCGGGGCTCAATTACACCTGGATCTACGATGAAAAGGTCGGCAGCCGGGCTTCAGCCGCAGGCTTCGACAACTTCCGCGCCGGCAACTCCTGGGGCTGGGCGGCACAAGTGGGCATGGACTACATGCTCACCGATCGGCTGATGCTCAACGCACAGATGCGCTACATCGACATCAATACCGATGCCTATGTGAACAACAGCCAGCTTGGGGTGCGCTCCAAGGTCAATGTGGATGTCGACCCGTTCGTGTACATGGTGGGCTTGGGCTACAAGTTCTAGGTGCTGCGCCGGGGCGCTGCGCCGAGGTCCAGCGTCCCTGGTCCGGTCAGCGTTTTTCAAGGGAATGTTTTAGTGGCGTCATGGTCGACTCGATATGGCCCGCTCATGACCCGTCGGTTGTCGCCGACGTGCCCGTGCGCCGGCCTCGGTGCGCGGCTCTGTCGCTTGAAGGCTCAGGGCTGGCGTTGACCCAGGGTCCATGACTTGTTGGAAGAGTCGATCATGCACATCATTGCAAGGCTTACCTGCTACGGTTTGATGCTCTACATCGCCCAGCTCCTGGCCGCCGAGCCGCAACCTGCGGTCCAGGAAGTCGCCGAGGACAAGGCCCAGGTCCTGGAGCAGAAGGTCGCGGACAAAGAGAGCCCCAAGGCCGAGCCCCAGGCGGCCCCCATCACCAAGACGGAAGTCCAGGCCGTGGATCCCGCCGGACAGGCACCGGTGGACGATGCCATCACCTGTCTGTCGCGGACTCTGTATTGGGAAGCCAAAGGAGGGGAGTCTGCCGATATGGAAGCGGTGGCCGATGTGGTCCTGAACCGTCTGGGCCATGAGGGTTTTCCGTCTACCCTGTGCGAAGTGGTCAAGCAGGGCTCGGAAAAAAGTCCCTGCCAGTTCTCCTGGTGGTGCGATGGTCGCCCGGATCAGGTGCAAGAGGAGGGGCGCTATAGCCTGGCCAAGGAGATTGCGCGCAAGGCGCTGAATCAGCAGCTCAAGGACCGCACCGGCGGCGCCCTGTACTTTCACGATCGCAGCGTTTCACCCCAGTGGGCCAAGAGCTACATCAAGACCACTGAAATCGGCAATTTCCTGTTCTACAAACCCAAGGACCTGGCGGCGCGCTAATGGCGGGTCGAGCAGTCAGGGTACTTGCGGGTATTGATCGCAGATCTGGTGCCAGCTGGCTTTCATGGCCACGCAGTGGTGCTTCTGCTTGGGGGCCGTGAAGGGCGTATCCAGGGTGGCGATGGCGATTGAAATCCACTCGGCGTATTCACCTCGCACATTTTGCCAGAACAACGATGAGCCACAGTGGCAGCAGAACTGGCGCAGCACGCCTGGGGAGGATTCATAGCCCTTGAGGGCTGTGCCGGCGTCGCTGACGTGCAGATTCGCGCGCGGGGTGCTGGCGTAGGAGGCAAAGGCCGCGCCATGGCCTTTCTGGCACTTGCGGCAGTGGCAGTGGGTGACGGCTTTCAGTGCGCCGGACACTCGGTAAGTGACTGCGCCGCACAGGCAACTGCCTTGATGGGGGATTTGCATGTTGTGAGGGATTCCGAGGTTTCAGGGCCATTCGCGCTGGAACCAGTCCAGTTGGGGGGGCAGAGTGGATGGGGACAATCAGGTCGAGGCCCGGAGGATGTCCAAATGCGTGCTGATGCTCAAGTGGGCAGTGCCGGCTTCCCAGGAATGTCTTGTCGCATTATTGAGCGACGGTAAGCTGTGGCGGGTGGCGGGCAACCTCTGGGGTCAGAGATCCGCCGCCCGTCTATTGCGCAACGTGTCGAGGGAAGAATCATGCTGCAGGCACTGGAAAACAAGGTTCCGCCCCCGCTGGTGGCGCTGGTCTTCGGCGGGCTGATGGGCGGTGCATCACTGGGGCTGCCGGGACTTGAGCTGGCATGGAGCACACGCCTGTTGTTGGCGCTGCCGCTGATCGGGGCGGGTCTGCTGTTCGTCCTGGCGGGCGGGATCTCGTTCCGGCTTGCCCGGACCACGGTCAACCCCTTGAAACCCGAAGCGGCCTCAGCGTTGGTCACGTCGGGCATCTACCGCTACACCCGCAACCCGATGTATGTCGGCTTTGCCCTGTGGTTGCTGGCCTGGGGGCTGTACCTGGCCTCGCCCCTGGTGCTGCTGGGCGTCCTGGGGTTCGTCCTGTACATGAACCGCTTGCAGATCGCTCCCGAAGAGCGGGCGCTCGGGCGGTTGTTTGGTGCGGATTTTACCGACTATCGACAGCGCGTGCGGCGCTGGCTCTAGGTCGCACGCCTCTGTGTTCGCGGCAGAGGCGTGACGGTTGTCTCAAGCCGCCACTTGCGCCTGAATCTGCAACTGGCCATCCACTTCGCGAGTCAGGCCGCTGGCGACGAACAGCGGCACCAGCAGCTTGTGCAGTTCGGGCTCGACGAAGTCCTTGACCGTCGCCAGGTCCAGCTCGCCGCTCACTGCAAGCTCGATCTTGGTGAAGGACAGCCAGGCTTTCTTCAGGGCCAGCAGCACGTCGCTGCCAGCGGTGCTGGCGAAGCGGCGGTGGGCCACGCGGCCGGCGAAGTTGAAGCTGTGCTGGTATTCATAGCCGGTTTCGTCACCCTGGCTGGCGACGCAGCGGCCACAGGTGCAGGGGCCGTCGGCGAAGGCGGCGCGCAGGTAGCTGTTGAAGTCGACGATGGGCTTGAGGGCCAGGCGCTTGTCGACTTCGAACAGGTCACCGGTCATTTTTGCTTCACTGCTCAAGGTCAGGTTCCTCAGGGTCGGGCGGTGTATTTCCAAGGCGCGCACCATACCAGCCGGATCGGCGCACGGGTACTTTTCTGGCATTGAGCGGCCTGCCACAGCGCGGCGTGCCCTTGGGCAAGGCCGATGACGCCCAGCATATGTTTGCCTGCATGCGTCAGCCGTCATCTGTGTCGCCGCGCCGCTCGATCATTCTCCGGCAAGCGTCAGGTAGCCGCGGATGGCGCGCATGACCCGGCGCTCCAGGTCCGGGGCGTCGGTTTCACCTCGCTCACCTGCGGCATCAATCATGCCGTGGGTCAGGGCGAACAGGTCGTGGGCCACCGTGACCACGTCATCGAGCACCCAAGGTGCATCGGCCAATTGCAGGGCCTGCACCAGGGTTTGATGAATGACCTGGGCCACTCGCTGATGGCGCTCCTGCAGCGGCAGCCGGCGCTCTTCGAAATCGATCACTCGGGCCAGTTCCGGCCGGCGCAACTGGTGGGCCACTGCGGCCTGGACCATGGCGCGGATGCGCTCCAGGGCGCTGCCGTGACTGCTCGCGCCGTGGACATCGCTGAGCAACTGCGCGGTCTCGCGCTCGATCAGCGCCACCGTCAGGGCATCGCGGTTGGGAAAGTACTGATACAGCGAGCCGATGCTGACACCGGCCCGTTGCGCCACGGCGTTGGTGGAGCAGGCGGTGAGTCCCTGGGTTTCCAGAATGCGAGCAGCCGCCTCCAGAATAGCCTCGACGGTGTGCGCCGAACGGCGCTGGCTCGGGGTTTTACGCGGGGTCAGAGGAGGGCTGGCAGGGTGTTTTGACATGGCGGCAATGCGAGTTTCAAAGGTGAGTGATGACTCGTATTCTGCTTGGGCAAGCAGCACTCATCAACCCTTTGTCTGTCAGGAGTCAACACCATGTCTGTCACCGTGCTCAGCGTATTCATGCTGGTAAAAACCACCCCGGAGTGGTTGGGGTTTCCGGTCGAGGAGCGCTTTCGCCTGTTGCGTACCCAGATGGAGCCGATTCTGCAACGGCATTCGGCCGAGGTATCGCTGCGCTTCTTCGATATCGAGTTCTACTCGGCGCGGGTCACCGATCTGTGGCTTTGGGAAGCCAGCAGTCACCATGCCTATGAGCTGTTGGTGGAGGAGTTGCGGGAGACGCCGTTCTGGGACCGCTACTTCTCGATAGTGGAAATCCTTCCCGGCGTGGAGAACGCCTACGCCAAGAACTATGAGCAGCAGCCCTTACTGGCGTCCTGAGTCGTTTGCGTCACTGAATCAGGTACCCTCCCGGATTTACGGGAGGGTTTTTGCATTGGCGGCTCATCAAACGCATCCGCCCCAGGCCGCTACAGCGCCGGCCGCGGCAACCGCAGCCATTCCTGCACCGCCGGCCGCTGCCATTGGCGCCGGGCATAGTCCACCAGGTTCGCGGGCATCGGGTCACCGTTGAGGATCAGCCGGTTGAGCATCAATGCCAGGTCGACATCGGCAATCGACCACTGGCCGAACAGGCAGTCACGGCCATCGGCCAACAGCGCTTGCGCCGTATCGATCAGCTTGGCCACCGCCGCTTCGGCGGGTGGCGACAGAGGTTCGCCCTTGCAGCCATAGAACACCACCAGGGTCGAGCGTTCCTGACGGATCGGCAGCAAGTCGCTGCGCAGCCAGGCCTGGACCTGTCGGGCCTTGGCTCGCTGTTGTCGGTCGAGGGGATAGACCGCGGGTTCAGGGAACAGCTCCTCCAGGTATTCAGTGATGGCCGAGGATTCGGACAGGGCAAAGCCGTTATGCACCAGGGTCGGCACCCGCTGGGTCTGGGACAGGCGGGCATAGTCCGGGGCGCGATTCTCATCGGCATCGAGGTCAAGGGGCATGAGTTCGAAGTCGATGCCCTTTTCCCGCAACGCCACGAACACTGACAGGGCATAGGGGCTGGTGAACTGGGCATCGACGTACAGGCGTGGACGGGCGTCGGTCACGGCGGGATCTCCAATGGGGGAACGGACACGCTAGGAGATCCCGGGCAATAAATAAAATGCGCGATTTTTATCCGTGCATTCCTCGCGGGAATACCGGCCGCTATCAAATGTCCTTGCCGAGAAAACTGTCGCTGTCCAACGGTGCCTGCTTGCGTGCCCTGAAGCGCCTGAGTAGCCGGCCGTCGATGGCCGCCAGGCCCAGGGCGATCATGCCCATGCCCAGCAGGTGCCTGGCGTGCAACTGCTCGCCCAGCACCAGGCAGCCCAGGACAATGGCGCTGATGGGAATCAGGAAGGTCACCAGCATCAGGTTGGTGGCGCCGGCGCTGGAGAGAATCCGAAAGAACAGCACATAGGCCAGGGCGGTGGACAGCAGGGCGATTCCCAGTAGCGCGCCCCAGGTGGCCAGGCTCGGCAGTGGCAGGTTCCAGGGCCGCTCCAGCAGCAGCGCCAGGGGGATCAGCAGCAGGCTGGAGGCGCAGATCTGACCGCTGGCGCTGAGCAGTGGGGCGACGCCCATGGCCTTGAAGCGCCGGCCGAAGACTCCGGCGAAGGCATAGGACAGTGCCGCACCCAGTACCGCCAACTGTGCCCCGAGATGATCCCCGAGGCCCGCCAGGGCATCGGGGCCGATCATCATCGCCACCCCGACAAAGCCGACCAGCACTCCTGCCAGTTTGTTGCCGCTGATTTTTTCATCAGTGGTCAGGACGTGGGCCACCAGTACCGCGAACAGGGGCGTGGTGGCATTGAGAATGGCGGCCAGGCTGCTGGCGATATGGGTCTGGCCCCAGACAATCAGGCCAAAGGGCAGCAGGTTGTTGAGCAGCCCCATGCCGAAGAACGCCAGCCACACTCGTCGGTCCCGGGGCAGTGACAGGCCGAGGATACGGATCAGCGTCAGCAGGGCGAGGGCGGCCAGGCTCACTCGCAGCATGACGATGGTCAGTGGCGGCAGCTCCTTGACGGCAATCGCGACAAAAAAGAACGAGCCACCCCAGAGGATCGACAGCACCAGCAATTGCCCCCATTCCATCACTCCCATGACTTTTTGCCTGGTCATGCCGCTTACTCCCACGTGTTTCAATGATTGAGTCCTGCTCGTCGATGCACGGACGCCTTGGCTATTTGAATGGCTGCCGTGTCGAATTATTCTGCGAGTTGCGACCGCGGACAAACGAGCGTTTTTCGCTCCATGGTTGAGGAGAGCTAAATCATGAGCATGGCCTTGCCGCCCCTTGCGGCACTGCGCGCATTTGAAGCCACAGCGCGTCATCTGAGCGTGACCCTGGCGGCCAGGGAGCTGAATGTCACCCTGGGCGCCGTCAGCTTACAGGTCAAGGAGCTGGAGTCGGTGCTGGGTCTCGCGCTGTTTTTGCGCCGCCCCCGGCGCTTGATCCTGACCGCGGCTGGTGAGGAGTACTTCGCGACCTTGCGCACGGCCTTTCGGATGATGCGCGAGGCCACGGCGCAGATGGTCGGGCGTGGGCGTCTGGAGGTATTGGTGCTCAGTTGCACGCCGAGTTTCGCCACACAGTGGCTGGTGCCACGGCTCTCGGGATTCGAAGCGCAGGCACCTGGGGTGGATGTGCGGATCAGCGCCTGCAACCGCCAGGTAGACCTGGCCCGCGATGGCGTCGATCTGGCGGTGCGCCACGGCTTTGGCCGCTATGAGGGGCTGCTCAGCGAACGCTTGCTCGATGACCAGTTGACCCCGGTGTGCAGCCCGCAGTTGCTGGGGCAGGACGCCGGCCTGACGGTCGCCGAGCTGGCAGGGCTGCCGTTGTTGCATGATGAGCATCGTCACGACTGGGCGCTGTGGCTGGCGGCGGCCGGGGCCGGGCAGATCGACGGCGGCCGGGGCCGGGTGTTCGTCGACAGCAATGGCGCCATAGAAGCTGCCAAGGCGGGTCTGGGGGTTGCCCTGGTGCGCCGCTCGCTGGTCCGCCGGGAACTGGCCGAGGGCTCCCTGCTGGCGCCGCTTGCCCAGGGTGTGGCCAGTGATCTGGCTTACTATCTGGTCTATCCGGCAGCGGCCCTGGAGCGACCCAATGTCGCGCTGTTGCGCCAGTGGTTGCTGGCCGAAGCCGGGCGCGGCGAGCCGCTGGCATAGTGCGTTGCGCCTGTACCGCATGACTGGCCAGCAGTGGCAGGCACTTTGCCTTGATCGATAAGGCAATCTGCTGGCCCCGCACTGGCCAAGGTGTCGGCAAAATCACTTTATTTTCAGGTGGTTAGGTGACCGATAAATGCGCCATGTGTTGATAACGCTGACTTCCTGCGCCCTGCTGGGCGGGGCCGGGATGGCCCAGGCCAGAGAGCTGCAGGCCAATGACCGTTATGTTTGCAGTTGGGGCGCAGGCACTGCTGCCCGGGCTCAGGAGCTGAAGTTGTCCGGGGTGTCGCTGTACGCGGCGCGGCAGAAGATCCAGACCTACAAGTTCAGCAAGGGCTGGATGCGCATGATGGCCCTGGGGATCACCGAGCAGACCTACGACAGCCCGTCGCGGATCAGGCCCGAAGCCTTGCGCAAAAGCTTTTACGACGACTGTGTGCGGTATAAGTTGGCCCGTCGATAGTCCACCGAGGCCTTTATGTCCACCCCCGTTTACTTCATGCAACAGGCCCTGCTTGCCGGGCGCCAGGCCTTGCCCGGCTGCCTGCCCAACCCGCCTGTGGGCTGTGTGCTGGTCAAGGACCGGCACATCGTCGGCCAGGGCTTCACCCAGCGCCCGGGCGAGCCTCACGCCGAGGCCATGGCACTCGCCCAGTGGCCCGGCGACTGCATCGGGCTCACGGCCTACGTCACCCTTGAACCCTGTTCCTTCCAGGGCCGCACGCCATCCTGTGCGCGAACCCTGGTGCAACGGGGCGTGGGCCGCGTCGTGGTGGCAATGCTCGACCCCGATTCGCGCAACGCCGGGGCCGGTGTGCAGATCCTGCGGCAGGCGGGGATCGAGGTGCAGGTCGGGCTGCTGGCTGAAGAGGCCGCGCAGGACCTGTCGGCTTATCTGCTGGCGGACGGGTATTGAGCCCGGCTGAGGTCCGCCCGTCCCGGGAGCCGCAGGAGCAACAGGCGGGCCGGGTCGGGGCGATCATCGCTGCCGATCCGCTGCGCTGGCAGTTGCTGCAGCAGGTGCAGGCCCTGGGGCTTGACGATTGCTGGATCGGCGCCGGTTTTGTCCGCAATGCGGTGTGGGATCACCTGCACGGCCGGGCCTGTTCGCCCCTGGACAGCGACGTGGATGTCATCTGGTTCGATCGCCAGCGCTGTTCTGCCGAGCTCGATCGACAACTGGAAGAGCAACTGCGGGCGAGCCATCCGGGGGTCGACTGGTCGGTGAAGAACCAGGCCCGGATGCACTTGAAGAACGGCGACCGGCCCTACCTGTCCAGCGCCGATGCCATGACCTACTGGCCGGAAACCGCCACCGCGGTCGCCGTCAGGCTGGGGGCCGAAGGGGCCTGTGAAGTGTGCGCGCCGTTGGGCCTCGATGATCTCTTGCGCTTGTTGATTCGGCCGACGACAGGTTTTGTCGAATCCAAGCGCCCGGTCTTCCTGGAACGGCTGCGGTCGAAGAACTGGCAGGGCAAATGGCCGTTGCTTAGGCTGGAGCAGGGCTGATCACTCCCGTCGTGTACTGGGTCCTTCCAGGGTGTTGAACCCGGCGGCCCTGGTGGTGAGGAGTAGGCCGCGATTCCCCGGGCAGTGCTTCTGATCCGTATTTTTCTCGCGTAACTGCGTCTGTTATCAGAACAGCCGAGGTTTGAAAATGGCGCGCCCGTCCGGCCTCCCGGCTGGAAACCGGGCCCGCTGCACCGCACACCTACTGTTCAGGAGGCCTGATGACTAAGATGGCGTTTTTCTTGTTTGGATTTTTAGCCTTGACCATCGCGATCGGTGCGCTTGCCACTATCTCTCCGACCTAGACCCCAAGCCGTTTGCAGCACCCGTCGCCAGGTAAGGCGCAAGCAGTGGCAGGCCTCTTGAGCCTGCCACTGTCGTTTCTGTCACTTGGCCCAACGCTTCGCTCCGGCCACGCACAGGATCACTGCCACTGTGACCCCGAGCATGCCCAGGCTGACCTGTTCATGCAGCAGGCCGGCGGCCAGGGCCAGGCCGAAGAATGGCTGCAACAACTGCAGCTGGCCGACGGCAGCGATCCCGCCTTGAGCCAGGCCGCGGTACCAGAAGACAAACCCGATCAGCATGCTGAACAGCGAGACGTAGCCCAGGCTGAACCAGGCCGGCAGGCTGATGCCGCTAAAGGAGGCCGGAGCGCTGAACAGGGTCAGGACCGCCATGACCGGCAACGATAAAACCAGGGCCCAGGAAATCACCTGCCAGCCTCCCAGGGTCCGGGACAGTTGCGCGCCCTCGGCGTAACCCAAGCCGCACACCAGCACCGCCAGGAGCATGAGCAAATCGCCCTGGGGCGACGCCGACAGTCCCTGGGACAGGGCATAACCCATTACCAGCAGGCTGCCCAGCACCGAGAACAGCCAGAACACCGGACGTGGCCGTTCACCGCCGCGCAATACGCCGAATACCGCGGTGGCCAGGGGTAGCAGGCCGAGAAACACGATGGAGTGAGCCGAGGTCACGTACTGCAGGGCCAGGGCGGTCAGCAAGGGAAAGCCCAGCACTACGCCCAGGGCGACGATGGTCAGGGGCAGCAATTGCTGCCTGCTGGGGCGTCGTTCCTTGAACAGCAACAGGATGCACAGGGCCAGGACCGCAGCGAGGGTGGCGCGGGCAACGGTAAGGAACAGCGGATCGAACTCCAGCACCGCGACCCGGGTCGCCGGTAGTGAGCCGCTGAAGATCAGTACCCCGATAAAGCCGTTCAGCCAGCCGCCGGCGGTATTTTCCAGCGGGGGGGATTGCAGGTGCGATGTCCGTTGCATTCAACAAGTGCTCACTACGGTTGGCAGGGGCAGGCCCGGGGTGGGGCTTGCGTCCAGCTCATCCTAGGATTGAAAATCAGCACAATCAAAAAATTGTCATGGATACAGCGCCAATGGCCCGCGCCCGCTACAAGCAGTTAGTCGATGTGTTTGCCGCCGATATCCGTCGCGGCGTGCTGGCCCCTGGCACCCGCCTGCCCACCCATCGAGAGCTGGCGGCCAGGGAAGGGCTGGCGTTGGTAACCGCCTCGCGGGTGTATGCCGAGCTGGAAGCCATGGGCTTGATCAGCGGCGAAACCGGGCGTGGCACCTTTGTCCGTGAAACCGCGCTACCGCCCGGACAGGGTGTAGATCAGCAGGCCACGGCGGCCGGAACCCTGGACTTGAACTTCAACTACCCGTCCTTGCCCGGGCAGGCAGAGTTACTGCGCGCAGCCTTGCGTCAGTTGGCGTCCTGCGGCGATCTGGAGGCCCTGCTGCGTTATCAACCCCACGCCGGCCGCAGCCATGAGCGGGCCACGGTGGCGCAGCATTTGGCGGGTCGCGGTCTGGCAGTGAAGGGCGAGCAGGTGCTGATTGTCAGTGGGGCCCAGCACGGCCTGGCGACCACGGTCATGGCCCTGCTCAAGCCCGGCGACGTGGTGGCCACCGATGCCCTGACCTACCCGGGGTTCAAGGTGGTGGCGGATGCGCACGGATTGGAGTTGCTGGCCATCCCATTGACGGCAGAAGGTCCGGACCTCGATGCCTTCGAGCGCTTGTGCCAGCGTCGGCGGGTAAGGGCGGTGTACGCCATGCCGACTTTGCACAACCCCATGGGCTGGGTGCTTGACCTGACCTGGCGCCAGCGTCTGGTGGCCCTGGCCCGCCAGCATGGGTTGCTGATCATTGAGGACGCGGCCTACGCCTATCTGGCGGACGATCCACCTGCACCCCTGGCGGCCCTGGCTCCGGAAAGCACGGTGTACATCTCGGGTTTTTCCAAGAGTGTGGCCGCCGGGCTGCGGGTCGGCTACGTGGTGGCTTCCGCAGACCGAGCGCCCTTGCTCGAACGCGCGATCCGCGCCACCACCTGGAACACCCCCGGGGTGATGACCGCCATGGCCTGTGCCTGGATCGAGGACGGCACCGTGGCGCGCCTGGAGCAGGAAAAACGTCAGGACGCCCAGGCCCGTCAGCATCTGGCTCGGGAGCTGTTGGCAGGGCTGGAGCATATCGGCCACCCCAACTCGTACTTCCTCTGGCTGCCTTTGCCCGAGGAAGTACGCGCCGATCAGGTGGCCATGGCGTTGCTGCGCGAGAACGTCTCGGTGTCTACCGCCGAGCCCTTTGTCTGCGCCGGGCCGGTGCCCCACGCCATTCGCCTAGCCCTGGGCTCGGTGGACCTGGCCGATTTGCCCGAGGCGCTGGCCAAGGTCCGGCAGGTGATCGCCCGTTACGCGTTCTGAAGCGGCACGTTCGACGCTTCGAACGTGCCGCTGACAACTGCTTTTTTAGAGCTTGAACTGGGTCACCAGCCCGTTCAGGTCCACCGCCAGCCGCGACAGTTCCTGGCTGGCGGCGTTGCTCTGGTTGGCCCCGGCCGAGGTCTGGGTCGACAGGTCGCGGATGTTGATCAGGTTGCGATCCACTTCCCGGGCCACCTGGGCCTGTTCTTCGCTGGCGCTGGCGATCACCAGGTTGCGCTCGTTGATCATGGTGATGGCCTGGGTGATCTGGTCCAGGGCCAGCCCCGAGGCGCGGGCCGCCTCCAGGGTCAGGTGTGCCCGCTCGTTGCTGTTGCGCATGGCGCTGACCGCACCTTCGGTGCCTTCTTCGATGGTGTTGATCATGCTTTCGATTTCCTGGGTCGACTGCTGGGTGCGATGGGCCAGGGCCCGCACTTCGTCGGCGACTACGGCAAACCCCCGTCCGGCATCCCCGGCCCGGGCCGCTTCGATGGCCGCATTCAGGGCCAGCAGGTTGGTCTGTTCGGCAATCGAACGGATCACTTCCAGCACCTGGCCGATATTGCGCACGTCCACTGCCAGGTGCTCGACCTGTTCGCAGGTCTGGGTCACGTCTGCCGCCAGTTGGCCGATGGAGTCCACGGTGTGTTGCACCTGCTCGCGTCCGTGGTGGGCGGTGCGGTCGGTTTCCTGGGAGGCTTCGGAGGTGCTCACCGCATTGCGCGCTACTTCCTCCACGGCGGCGGTCATCTCGTTGACTGCCGTGGCAGCCTGCTCCACTTCATTGCTTTGCTGGTGCAGGGTTTGACTGGAGTGTTCGGTGACCGCATGCAGTTCCTCGGCGGCGGAGGCCAGTTGGTTGGAGGAATCGGCGATCCGCTGCAGGGTGCCCCGCAGGCTGGCCTGCATGGTTTGCAGGGCTTGCAGCAGGCGTGCCGGTTCGTCCTTGCCGCTGACCGTGATGCTCTGGCCGAGGTCGCCGCTGGCGATGGTTTCCGCCACGGCCACGGCCTGGCCCAGTGGGCGCACGATGCTGCGGGTCAGCAGCAGGGCGAGGGCGATGGTCAGGGCCACCACGATCAGCATGATCAGCACGACCATGGCAATGGCGCCCTGGAACACCTCACTGCTCAGCTGCGCGGCGGCGACGCCACCCCGAGTGTTGGTGTCGATGATGTCCAGCAGCTCCTTGAGCATGGCGTCGGCCTGGGTCAGGAACGAACCGCCGTCGACGACATCGATGGCCGCTTCCTTGTGCCCCTGGCGCACCAGTTCCACCACCCGGTGCTGATCCTTGATGTAGGCCGCCTTGGCGCTGAGAAAGCGTTCATAGGCCGAGCGCTCCTCGGCCTCGGTGATCAGTTTCTCGTAAACGCCTTGCTGGCGATTGAGTTGCTCGTCGAGTTCGCCGACGCGCTTGAGCAGGGCCTGTACATCGTCGTGGTCACGGACCACCAGCATGCGCAGGGTGATGGTACGGATCTGGGTGCTGGTCAGGGCCAGGGCGTTGGCGGCGACAATCGATGGCTGCCAGTTCTGGTCGACCTCAAGGGATTGCTGGTTCATGCGCCGCATTTCCAGCAACGAGAAGCCCCCCAGGCCCAGTGCCAGCAGGGCGATCAGGGCGAAGCTGAACCCTGCGCGGCGGGAAATATTCATCGTTCTCAAGAGCATGACTGTGTTCCTTGTGGCGGCAAAAAGTACAACCGGCGAAGCGAGTCGCGGTTTGCATCTGTGCGGTGCGCTGTGGAGCGAGGCTTCACGGCACCGTCGGTTTTTGCACACAAGGTCGGCGGTAGGCGCATCTGATCGGCGCCTTTGCCAGGGTTTTCCAGGGGGGACAGGAGGCACGGCCGGCCTGGAAAACCCGCCGATGATATCACGATGACATCTATTTGCGGGCGCCCGGCCCGCAGCTTTCAATGGGCTTCGGTGTGCAGGAAGCCTGCGATGGAGCGGGCACTGGTCACTGGGTCGACTTGCATGAAACAGTGCTGGCCGTCGATCACCTGGGTGCTCAGGTGCCGGTTGAGGGCGGCCCAGCGTTTGATCGAGCGGGCGACGTAGGGGTAGCTGTCGCGCCCGTGGATCACCAGGGTCGGGGTCTGCACCCGGCGCAGGGATCGCCACAGGCGCCGCGGGAAGCTGCTGAAAATGTCCACCTCGCGTTCAGGGGAGCATTTGAGCGCTACGCCTTGACCGTCGTCTTTCAGACCGTGCTCGACATAGGCGTTCAGGGCCTCGTCGCTCCAGCCCTTGAAGATCCCCCGGTTGGCCAGGGCGGCCTTGGCCGAGGCGCGGTCCGGCCAATGCTGGCGGCGGGCAGCGGCCTTGCGAGCCAGGGTATGGCGACGGTTGAGGCCCAGGGCCGAGAGCAGCCTCAGGGAGCTGATCATCGACGGGCTGAAAATCACCGGGTCGAGCATCACTGCCTTGGCAAACAGCTGGGGGCGTTCGGCCACGATCAGACTGGTGAGCACGCCGCCAAAGCTGTGGCCGACGGCGTAGCGGGGCACGTCACCGTAGGCCTTGAGCCCGGCCTCGAAGGCTTCGGCCGCCAGTTCTGCGGTGCGGTTCCAACCCACAAACGGGCCGCCATGATCGCTATCGCCATGGCCCTGGACGTCGCTGAGCCACAGGTCGAAGGATTCGGCCAGCAAGGCCAGCAGCGGACGATAGGCCATGGAGCAGAAGCCGTTGCCGTGGAGGAAGTGCAGCAACGGTTTGCCCGAAGGTTCGGAGCGCAGGCCGCGCAGGGTGAAGCCTTCGGGGCAGGGGTAGGACCAGGGGAGCAACTGCATGGGGCCTCTATTCGAGCGGTGATCACAGCCGGGCATTGTCGATGGCGCGGCCCTTGAGTCAAGGGCCGATCCTGACCGAGTCCAGCACTACGCGGTCTTGAGCTGGCGAAACGACAGGCTGATGCGTTCACCGGCATTCGGGGCCTTGGGGATCGCGTGCAGCCAGTGTTTCTGCAGTTCGTCCGACATGTGCAGCAGCGAGCCGCTGGCCAGGCTGTAGTCGAAGGTGGCGCCGCTTTCCTTGTGGCGAAAGACCATGGCCCGGGCGTGACCCAGGGAGACGATCACCACCCCGGTACCTTCCACCAGTTGCTCGTTGGCATCGGAGTGGAAGCCCATGGAGGATTGGCCGTCCGGATAGAAGTTGAGCAGGCAGTTGTTGGGGCGAAAGCCCAGCAACTGCTCGATCGGCCCGCACAGCTGCTCCAGCGCCTGGGGCATCGGCACCGCCGGGTAGGTGATCTGCGAGTAGTCGTAGGGCGCGCCGAAGCTGGCGGTCTTGCGTGCGCGCATGCGTTCATCCCAGAGCACGCTGTCCTTGAGGTGGTTGAACAGGGCGTCGGGGGCCGGGATGAAGTCAGGGAACAGATCGATTGCAGGTGGCGTCATGGGGCGGCTTCAAGTGCTAGAGGGACGAGCAGCGAGTCTAACCCGGTTACGGGCGCCCTCGCTGATCGGCATTGCGCCACCGAGCAATCAGCCGCCGTTGCTGCTCAGGATGCTCGCCACCTGACGCGGCTGGCAATTGAGGTAGGCCGAGGATTTCAGCCAGCGCTGGTCCGGATACCAGGAAAACATGAACTGGCCATCCTTGAGCTTGTCTATCACCTGGCGCGCCACTTGCGGGCGTACCGCCGGGCAGCCCTGGCTGCGGCCGATGCGGCCCTGGCGCTGGCTCCACAAGGGGTTCACGTAGTCGGCGGCATGGATCACGATGGCCCGGTCCCGGGCCCGATCATTGAAGCCGGGCTCCAGGCCGTCCATGCGCAAGGAGTAGCCGTGGCTGCCTTCGTAGCTCTCCTGGGTGCGGAACAGGCCCAGGCTGGATTGATAGCTGCCCAGGCGGTTGGAGAACTGGGTGGCAAAGTTTTCCCCGGACTTCTGTCCGTGGGCAACCAGGTCGCGCAGCACCAGTTTTTTGCTGCGCAGGTCGAAGATCCACAGGCGCCGCGCGGTGGACGGTTGCGAGTAGTCGATCACCGCCAGGTGCCGGGCCTGTCGGGCACCACTGTTGACCGCGCATTGCATGGCGTTCAGGGCACTTTTCAGGGCCTGGGGATTGAGTTCCGGTGCGGCGTGAGCGAGGCTGCTGTACAGCGCGGGAGCGGGTTTGCTGGCGGCGAAGGAAGGACTGCAAAAGGCGCCCAGGGCGATAGTCGCCAGGCAGATTCGGCACAAGAAGTTCAACATGTTTAGAGCATCCCCATGATCACTTTGGCTCCTGACGTCCTGTCGTTCCCCCGGCAGTCTGGTCTATATGTTTAGATCCCAGGCCTGATTGTTCCCCATCTGCCGTAACGGTTGGCCAACGCACTGAAGGCCACGGATTGGAGTAAAGCAGTTGTTCAAAAAAACCGCATGTTACTTGAGCCTGTGCCTGCTCGCTGCGCCATTGGTCGCGCTGGCCGAGGACCCTGCGCTGGCGCCGCCCAGTGCGCTGCAACTGACGTTGACCCAGGTGGGGGTGGCTTGCCCGGCACTGAGTCCACGCCTGGATGCTTCCGCGCAACTGCTGTTGCAGGCGTTCTACCGCCAGAACGGCGAGCAGCCGGTGTGGTCCGCCGAGCATCGGCTGGCCAGCTTGCAGGCGCAATTGGCCCAGGTGATCGATGACGGCCTGGATCCGGAGCACTATCGGCTGCCGGTGAGCAGCGCAGCAGGGGATGAGCTGTGCACCGATATCGCGATCAGTCATCAGTACCTGCAAGCCTTGCAGGACCTGCACTACGGTCGCCTGTCACAGAGCCGCTTCGAGCCCTTGTGGCGGGCCCAGCCGCTGGCGGACGATCGCCAGGCGGCGTTGCTGGCGATGGCCGTGCCCGGCCTGGAAAACCTCGCCGGCGCCTTCGATCAGGCCCGTCCGGATCTTGAGCAATATCGCAACCTGCGCCAGGTTTATGCCCGTGAACGCCAGCAACCATTACCCCGTTGGCAGGCGGTAGCCGGTGGCCCGCTGTTGCGTCCGGACATGCAGGACAAGCGAGTCCCGGAACTGGCCCAGCGCCTGTACCTGGGCGGCTTTCTGCCAAGCCCCGAGGTCAGTGACGATAATACCTACAGCAGTGACCTGGTAAACGCGGTGAAAAATTTCCAGCTCAGTCATTCGCTGCAGGCTGATGGCGTGATGGGGGCGGGCACCCTCAAGGAGCTGAATATCAGCCCGGCCCAGCGCCGTGAGCAACTGCGCATCAACCTTGAACGCCTGCGCTGGCTGGCCCAGGATTTCGAACCCAATATCGTGTTGGTCAACGTTGCGGCCGCGCAACTGACCTTCTATCAGGACGATGCGGTGGTGTGGCAGACCCGCACCCAGGTCGGCCGTGCCGAGCGTCAGACCCCGCTGTTGAAGTCCCAGGTCACGCGCTTGACCCTGAACCCCACCTGGACGGTGCCGCCGACCATTCTCAAGGAAGACAAACTGCCGGAAATCCGCCGTGACCAGGGCTTCCTCAATCGTCAGAACCTGCAGGTGCTGGACGCCAATGGCCAGCCCCTGGCGCCCGAGGATGTCGATTGGGAGCGTCCCGGCAATATTCTTCTGCGCCAGGGGGCGGGCCCGCGCAACCCCTTGGGGCGCATCGCCATCCGTTTTCCCAATCCGTTCTCCGTGTACCTGCACGACACCCCGAGCCAGGCGCTGTTCAGCAAGGGGCCCCGTGCCTTCAGTTCCGGCTGCGTGCGGGTCGAACAGGCGCTGCAACTGCGCGACTGGTTGCTGAGCCCGGCAGAGCGACTGCGCACCAACGAACTGCTGGCCACCGGCCTGACCCATGAATTCCGCCTGGCCAGGCCGGTGCCGATTCTGCTCAGCTACTGGACGGTGCAGGCCGACAGCCATGGGCAACTGCTGTATGCGCCGGACATATATGGGCACGACGACGTCCTGTCCAGCGCCTTGGGTAGCAAGCTTCTGTAGGTGCTAGCCCAGGTGCAACGCGCCGCCGCGAGTGGCGGGTTTGAGGTATCTTGTGCGGCCTTTTTTCCCTTGCTCAAGGTCCTTCATGCCACTCGACAAACGCCGGCAAGCCGCCATGGAACGCCAGCTGGCCGCCACCCTGACCGAAGCCTGCGAGGCCGCCAAGGCAGAGATCGTCGGCTTTTCCTGGTTGACCCACGAAGTGAATTACGCCGCCTTTCCGGCAAGCCTGGTGGTGGCCTGGATCTTCGACACCCAGGCCCACAAGGAGCAGGCCCTGGCGGCGGGCCAGGGCTCACGGATGATTGAACTGACAGCCCGCGCCTTGGGCGAGGCCGATGTGCGCCTTGAGTCATTGGCGGCCCATGTGTTCTTCGACAGCGAGGAACAATGCCGGCGGATCAATGGCGGCGATTGGGCGCAACGCCTCAAGCGCCTGCGTCCGGGGCGGGGTTGAGCCATGGCCAAGGAAATCGACAACCCCTGCATCGCCCTGTGCCAGCTCAGCGGCGACCTGTGCGTGAGTTGCGGAAGGACCAAGGACGACATCCGCAAATGGAAGCGCATGAAGCGCCCGGAAAAGATGGCCGCCGTGCAGCGGGCCAGTGCGCGGCTCAAGGCCTTGCAGAAAAAGAAGGGTTGAAGGCCGCTTCACTCCCCGCAAGGCAGATCAGGTGCCCGGTCAGGCGTCTGATCAGACCGTTTGCCGACGCATCGCCAGGATGGTGGTGCCGAAGAAGATGAAGGTCGAACCCACCACGCGATTGACCCACTTTGACAGCGTCGGCCGGGTCAGCACGCCCTTGGCTCGGGAAGCGAGCACGGCATAGACGCTGAGGGAGATCAGCGACAGGGCCATGAAGATCAGGGTCAGGATGAAGAACTGCGGCAGCAGCGCGGCGTGCTGGTCGATGAACTGCGGGAACAGCGCGGTGAAGAAGATCGTCGCCTTGGGGTTGGTGGCGGCGGTCAGGAAGGCCGACTTGAACAACTTCAGACGCGGCGGGGGCGCGAGCTTGCCGTTGTCGGCGCTGCTGGCGCTCAGTAGCTGGCTTTTACTGAACAGCTGCTTGGCACCGAGGTAGAACAGATAGCCGGCGCCGACGATCTTCACCGCATTGAAAACCCACTCGGAACTGGCGATCAGCGCGCCGAGGCCGAGCATGGCCGCGGCAGACATGCAGAACAGCCCGCTGATATTGCCCAGTGACGACCACAGGGTCGACTTGGCACCGTAGGCCACACTGTTGTGCAGCGCCACCAGGGTGGCAGGGCCGGGGCTGGCGATGGCGATCGCCGCCACCAGGGTGTAGGTCAATATCGAGTGAGCATCCATGGTTCGGACTCGTGTTGCAGAAAAAGGGGGCTTGATTCTATAGCGGCGGTGGCCAGCTGTATGCCAGAAAATGAGGGTCTTGCAGGTCGTGGCGGGTGATCGAGGTTGCACCTTCGCAGGCGAATCGGTGCCTATTGTCAACCATTGCTGCAATCGATAGTTATCATCAAAAAGTGCAGGTTCCGTTTTTCCAGCAAAGGAGGAAGATGGCGCTTACACCGTGCTGGCTGCAGAAGGAAACACCCGATGAGAATCTCGACTCTATTGACCCTTGTGGTTGTCTTGATCGCGGGAACCGGTGCTTCTGCGACAGCCTTCGCCGCCGATGACATGTCCTGCCACTTCTTGCCCATGGCCGACAGCAGCGCCGATCTGCGGCACGCCCAGTCGGTAGGGTTGCTGTACAGCGAAAACACCCTCAATACCCTTGAATACCTGGAGCACTACCACTCGGTGGCGCTGAACGGGGCGAAAAATGCCGGGCTCGACCCGCGCATCAGTGCCGCCTTTGTCGACAGCTCCGACCCGCAACGGGCGATCAACTGGTTGACGGCGTCGTTGCAGAAACACTTTGGTAGCGTGACCCTGTATGACAGCCTCGATGCCGTGGTCCAGGCCCGGCCTGACGTGGTGGTCATGCTCGATACCTACAACCAACTGGTGACCAAGGCCAACCGCAAGGTGGAGGCGCGGTTCATCGCCAAGTTCTATGACGCCAACCTGCAATACATCGGCAAGGCCGAAGGCATTCAGGCCAAGGAGCTGCCTTCGGTCTGGGTCCGGGGCAAGGCGGCACCGGAAATTGCCGCGCAGATCAACCAGCAGACCGAGCTGCAGGTCAATGCGCTGAAGCAGTTCGACGCATCCCTCAAGGCGCTGGTGAGCCAGGGTGATGCTGGGCAGGTGGCGACCAACCAGTAAGGTCACCATTGGCTGAAAAAAAACGCCCCGGTTGATCGGGGCGTTTGCGTTCATGGCCGGGCTCGAACCCTGCCCAGGGGTTGCCGGCAGCTGTGGTTGGCAGGTCACATCTGGAGCCGGCGCCTCAAGGCGCGCCGAACATTGCAGTCCAGTAGATGCCCGCATCGCTTTTCGGGTCCACTGCATAAGCTGCACCCAGCTCGCGGTAGGCCGGATTCATCAGGTTGGCGCAGTGCCCGGGGCTGGCCAGCCAGCCGTCCAGCACCTTGCGCGCGCTGTCCTGGCCGGCGGCGATGTTCTCGCCCACTTGTTGCCCGGCATAACCGGCCAGTTCGGCGCGATCGCCCGGGGTGCGGCCGTCATGGTCCTTGTGATCGAAATAGTTCTGGTTGGCCATGGCCCGGCTGTGTGCTTCGGCGGTGCTGCCCAGGGTGGCGTTCCAGGCCAGCGGCGCGCTGGCGGCGAAGCTCTGGCCACCGCACTGCCGGGGCTGGCTGCGGGCGCTGTTGATCTGTGCCAGCAATTGCTGGCCCTCGGCTTGCCAATCCCCGAGGCGGGCGGCCAGCAACGGCCGGGCGAGGACGATGCGCCACTGGTTGGCCTGGCGATTGACGCCGATATCGACGAACTGCGGGTCCAGCACCACCTGGCAGAAGCTCTCGCGCACCGCTTGCATCGCCGCCTGGGCGTCCCGGGGGCCGGAGAGGCTGATGGCCTGCACATTGACCATGGGATAGGCCGCCCGTGCCAAGGCCTGTTGCAGGTCACCGACGTTGTCCACGGGCAGGATCAGCCGCGGATCGCTGGCCAGCGGTGGCAGCTCCGAGGAGGCCTGGTTGGCGCAACGTTGCGGCTGGCTGCGGTAGGCGTTGATCGATTCGATCAACTGCGACCGATCATCGGCCATGGCGCTGGCCGAACCCAGCAGGCCCAGCGCCAGAGCGGCGGCGGGCAAGAGCAATGGACGCAGGGGCATGAAGGTCTCCCGAGAAATGACAGCGCTCATGATGCACCCGGCGTCCGGGCTTTTCATCCGTTGGAGCATGAAATCGCTATTCACAGGCCGGTCTCAATAGAAGTCGAAGTACAGCGCCCATTCGCCCGTGTCGCGATGCTTCCAGAACATCAACTTGCCGCCGTCCACCACGTTGAGTCCGATCTTGGCGTCGGAGGCAATCTGCATCACGAATTCGAAACCGTCTCCGACATCGATCCCTGATTGGCAGTAGGACGGATAGCCCCCCAGCTTGTGTTCATAGCAGTGGCTGATCAGGTCGTAGTAACACTCGATGCGGCCGCTGCGTTCCAGGTCGAGAATGGCCTGCTCCACCTCATCGGGGATGCCGCCACCGTCCCACAGCGGAAAGTCCTCGGCCACGGCTTCGGCTTTGATCGGCATGGGTTTAAGGAAGGCTCCGGGAGCCACCAGCTCCTTGCGCACCAGCACCTCGTCGTCGCGGTATTCGCGGATCAGCCAACGTTCGCCCATGGGCTCCAGGGGTTCGGGAAAGGGGTTGGCGACAAACACGCTCAGCACCCGCACGCCTTCCAGCAGCGGGCTGTGAAAGGGCAGGGCCGGGAGATAGAGCTGTGCGAAGGGCAACAGGGTTTCACCGGCGCCGTTGCGCGGCCACTCTTCGTCTTCGCGAAACAGAAAGACTCGGCCCAGCCAGCTTTCATCCATGGCCTGGGTGGGGCGAAAGCCGCCGGCGACGAGTTTTAGCGCGGGTCTTGCCAGGCTGCGCTGGATGTCTTGAATGTCCATGCTCAAATGAAACGTCCTCAGGAAGGGGCGGGGCGAGGGCGGATCATACAAAAGCCCGGCGCTGTCTGCAGCGCCCGCAGGGGGGGGCGCTGCGACAAGGCCGATTCAGAACTGCGGTGTGTACTTCACGCTGAGCATGAAGTTGCGTGGATCACCGAAGTTGTTGTTGCCATTCAACTGGTTGTAGCCAGAGATGTAGTAGTGCTTGTCGAACAGGTTGTAGGCGTTCAGTGCCAGGCTCACCTCGTCGTTCAACTGATAGGCGATGCGGGCGTTCCAGACGGTGTAGCCCGGCACCTTGTAGCTGCGTTCATAGCCCAGGGTGTGGCTCTGGCTGGTGAAGCCCAGGCCGGTGCTGACCCGGCTCAAGGCACCGTCCAGCTGGTAGTCGCTCCACACCCGCAGCATGTGCTTGGGGGTCCATTGGCTGAATGTCCGACCCTGATCCTGCGGATCTTCAAGGAAGGTGGTGGTGTTGTAGGTGTAGCCGGCGAACAACTGCAGACGATCCACCACTTCGCCGCTGACTTCGGCTTCCAGCCCCTGGCTGCGCACCTTGCCCGAGGCGGTGGAGCAGTACCAGCCGTCACAGGCGTAGCCCGAGGCGGTGTCCTGTACGGCACGGTTTTTCTGGTCGTAGCGGAACAGTGCCAGGGAGGTGTTGACCCGGCCTTCGAGCAGCTCGCCCTTGAGGCCGACTTCATAGTTGCTGCCAATCACCGGTTGCAGTATCGAGCCGCTGGCGGTGCGCGCGGTCTGCGGCTCGAACACATCGGTGTAGCTGGCATACACCGACCATTCGCGACTCAGGTCGTAGACGATGCCGGCGTAAGGCGTGACTTCGCCGCTGTCGGTCATGGTGGACGGATCGTCCGCGGTACCCTTGTAGCTGATGGCCTGGTAGTTGGTAGCGTCGTAGCGGTAGTCATACCAGCTGACCCGGGAACCCAGCACCAGGGTCAGGTCGTCCATGGGCTTGATCCGCCAACTGCCATACAGGCCTTTCTGGCGGACATCGTACTGACTGTGGGTGCCGCGTCCGCCGGGAGTGTTGAGCAGGCTGTCGTAGCTGACCTTCGGCCGGTCGTGATCGATGGCGAAGATGTTGCCGCCATTGTTGAAGGTGCGGGCGAAGACATCGTCAGTGGTCAGTTTCGAATAGTTGCCGCCCAGGGTGATTTCCTGATCCATGGACAGGCCCTCGAAGCGCCCGGTGAGGTTCATGTCGAGGCCGATCTTGGTGTTGTCGAAGTCGGTGACCCAGTCGGCGTACTGCAGGCCGCTGCCGTCGGCGTTGACGCCCTGGAGGGTGGTCTGGATGCGTTGCTGGATCGAGTCGTTGCTTTCGCTCATGCGCACTGCACCGAGCTTGAAGGTCCAATCCTGGTTGAAGCGGTGCTCCAGGTCGGCGTAGAGCGTGGTGACGTTGATCTGCGAATGATTCCAGCGCGCGCCGCTGTAGGTCGAGCGCGGCAGATTCACCGTGCTGCCGTCGGTATAGCGCGGCAGGCCGCGGAGCATCGGCCGCGATTCGGCCTCGGAGCGACTGGCGGCCAGGCCCAGGGTGGTGTCGTCGCTCAGATCGAAGTCCAGGGACCCGTACAGCGAGTGGGTCTTGCTCCATTGCTTGTCGATGAACGAATCGCTCTGGTCCTCGTCGGCCACCATGCGCCCGCGTACCGTACCGGCGGCATTCAGTGGGCCGCCGGCGTCCAGTTGCAGGCCATAGTGGTCCCACGAGCCGGCCTTGCCGGTCAGGGTCACGGTCGGGGTGTTCTGGCCGCGCTTGCGCACCAGGTTGATCGCGCCCCCCGGGCTGCCGGTGCCCTGCAGCAGCCCCGAGGCACCGCGCAGCACTTCCAGGCGGTCGAAGAAGATCAGGTCCTGGGTCGCCCAGTTGCCCAGAGAGTAGGTGTTGCGCGGGATCGGCACGCCATCGTATTGCCAATCGTCGATCTGGAAGCCGCGGGAGGAGAGGATCATGCCTTTGCCCACCCCTTGCACCCCCACCAGGCCGGTGGTCTGGTTGGCGGCGGCCTTGAGGTCGGTCAGGCCCTGATCATCCATCTGCTTACGGGTCATGACCGTGATCGATTGGGGAATCTCCCGCAGGCTGTGGGTGCCCTTGCCGATGGTCACTGCACGTGCGGCGTAGGAGCCGGAGCCTTCAGTGGTGGTGTCGAGCCCGCTCTCGATGATGCTGGTCATGCCCAGTTGCACGGGGGCACCGTCGGCCGGGAGCGGCTCGACGCTGTAGTGGCCGCTGACGGTGAGCTTCAATTGCAGGCCGCTGCCGACCAGCGCGCTGTGCATGGCCTGCAGCGCAGTCATCCGGCCAATCACCGCCGGGGCCTGCTTGCCCTGGACCAGCGCCGGTTCCAGGGCCAGCACGGCGCCGCTCTGGCCAGCGATGGCGTTGAGCGTCACGGCCAGGGGGGCCGCCGGCAAGTTGAACGACTGGAGCTGCTCCTGGGCCTGAGCCTGGCTGTTCAGGGCAGCCACGGCGAAGGCAGCGGGAAGGACATGGAACCAAGGGTTGCGCACGGAATTCTCCTGATTGTGTTGGCGTGTCAGGAGATAGGTGGGACAAGAAATGAAAACCGGACACAAATAAGAGTGATTTTCAAAAAATATTCATTCTTGGTTGCGGGGGCGGATCAGTGTGAGCCAGGGGCTGTAGCGATCGATCCTGATCGGCAGGGTCTCCGCCAGGGCGCTGAGGGCCCGTTCCGGCTGATCCAGAGGGAACACGCCCTGCACCCGTAGATGGCTGACCGAAGGGGCTACCCGCACGTAGCCCCGACAGTAAGGGCGTAGGGCTGCGACCACCTGCTCCAGGGAGTCATTCAGCACGTTGAGGCGACCGTTGAGCCAATCGCCGCGATACCGCTGATCCTGCTCCAGCAGTTCGATACGTTCGGGGTGCAGCAGGGCGGCCTGCCCCTGTTGCAGATCGCGTTCATCGCCCGTCAGCAGGCGCAGCCGCACCGAGTGCTCCAGCACGACGACCCGGGTGGCGCTGGCTTCCTGGCTCACCAGGAAACGGGTGCCCAGGGCCTGGACCTGGCCCTGGGCGCTGCGCACTCGCAGTGGTCGCCGCGGGTCGGCGGCAACCTGAATCAGCAACTGGCCATGGCGCAGGATCACCAGCCGTTGCTGGTCGTCGAAGCGCAGGTCCACGGCGCTGTCGGCGTTCAGGCTCAGGTGGCTGCCGTCGGCCAGGGTGACGTCCCGACGCTGGCCGCGGCCGGTGCTGACATCCGCCAGCAGGGTTTCGCCATACCGAGTCTGGGCGCCCAGCCACAGGCCGCCGCCCAGCAGGCCGAGTCCGGCCAGGCCGCGCAACAGTTGGCGCCGAGAGCGGCGGGGGCTGAGCAGCAGTTGTCGGGCTTCGCCAGCCTGCCCGGGCACGCGTCGATCAAGAGCACGCAAGGTATTGAATGATGTGCCAAGCCGTTCTTGCAGGTGATTCCAGGCCTGGGCGTGGGCCGGATCGCTGGCCAGCCAGGTGGCCAGGGCTTGTTCCAGGCGCGGGTCCGGATCACCGGCGCGCAGCCGCACCATCCAGTCGATGGCCTGCTCGGTCAACGGGTCCAGGGGTTGCCGGCTCACAGGGCCAGCTCACTCAGGTAGCACTGGCGCAAGGCCTGCTTCATGTAGCGGCTGACGGTGCGTTCGGACAACTCCAGCTTGCGGGCGATGGCCACGTAGCTCAGGCCATCGAGCTGGCTGTAGAGAAACGCGGTCTTAACGATCAGTGGCAGGCCGTCCAGCGCCCGGTCGATGGCCACCAGGGCCTCGACCAGCAGCAACTGCTCTTCGGGGGAGGGTGCCAGCAGTTCCGGCAGGGCAGACAAGCGCTGCAGGTAGGCCTGCTCCAACTGGCGTCGGCGATGGCGATCGAACATCAAACGCCTGGCGATGGTGGACAAGTAGGCCCGTGGCTGCTCGATGCTGTCCGGGTCGACCTCTGCCGCGAGCAACTGGCAGAAGGTGTCGGCGGCGGTGTCTTCGGCGTCGGCGCGATTGCCCAGGCGCCTGTGAATATGCTGCAGCAGCCAACGGTGATGGTCGCTGAAAAAGAAGCCCAGCTTGTTGCTCGAAGATGAATGCACCGTTGCCTGCCGAGATGTGAGTGTGAATCGTTCTCAATACTACAGGGGCGCGCCGGAGGATCGCAATCGTTGTATGTGAGTGCTGAAGTCCTCGCCGGTCATGGCGCTCTGGAGGGGCAGGAGTGGCGGGGCACGCCTGCCAATTTCAGGGGCGAGGCTGCTGTCCGATCAGCTTTCACGACCATGAGCGGCGGCGGCCAGCTGTCCGGTATCGACCCGAACAAACACCGAGTCGCCAATGGCGGTCAGTACATCGCCGGCATACACCTCACAGATCACCCGGCTCTTGCGGCCCACGTCGCCGTCGACCCGGGCCCGCAGGGTCAGCGGCACGCCCATGGGCGTGGGCTTGATGAACTTGATGCCCAGGTTGCCGGTGACGCAGTCGATGCGCGGCAGGCTGCCCGGTTCCCGTTGTTCGTTACGGTAGTGGTAGGCCATGGCGGTCCAGTTGGAGTGGCAGTCCACCAGCATGGCGATCAGGCCGCCGTAGACCAGGTCCGGCCAGCCGCAGTACTGGGATTGCGGCAGGTGCTCGGCGATCACATGCACGCCGTCTTCATGCCAGTGGCTCTTGATCTGCAGGCCGTGGTGGTTGCTGCTGCCGCAGCCGAAACAGACGCCCTCGGGGGCGGTGGTGTCTTGCAGGGAAGTCTCGTGCATGGTTGTTCTTCTTGTCCTTGACGATGGTCTGGCAGGTCTTGCGGCCGGTCATGATGCCTGTGCCATTGCTGACCGCCAAGGCTCAGTGCAGTGCCGAGGCGTAGCGACCGGCCAGCGGCTTTGTGACGCATTGATTGTGGCGAGTGTCGTAGTGCGTCGCGGTTTTTTCGAGGGCCAGGGCAGCCGCTCCGGCCAAGACAGGCTGATGCCGTAATGATATTCTTGCGCTGAATCGGTTCATCGTTTGTGCAGAAATACCTCCCCTATGCTTTGCTTCAAGTGGCCTGTTCGGGTCCTTGCAAGCGCGTGGGAGTGTCTGGGCAAACTCGCCGAATGCAATGTCAGGCAGTGTTCGTCTACCTCCTTTGGTTGACCCCGACCCTTCTTTGTCCTGCTGGCCCCGTGTAGACGGGTGTCAGTGTTGTGCGTCGAATCGAGTCCGGTGTCGGTGAAAGGAGTGGGGCGTCATTGCCCGTTGGTCTACGTCCCGTGACGTGTCCTGAGAAACAAGTGTCACTCAAGTAGCTGAAGCCAAAAACGACAAGAAGTCAGCGCCGGAGCGATATAAAACTGAGGTCGAGCCAGTCTCGTCGGCCTTGTGTGCCCACCCTCCAGTTCTTTTGAATGCGCTCATCCAGGGCCTGCGAAATGCCTGTTTCGCAATGCACTGAGTTCGCAGGATCGAGGATGGGGCGGCGGATGGCGTTCTATCGTAGGTACTACAGAATGTTGAAGAAAGTGAACACGGCCCTGATCGGGCTGGCGATGTCGATAGGCCTCACGTCCGCGCACGCGGCTGAGCCGAAGAAAGTGGATGTGCTGCTGATCGGTGGCGGCATCATGAGTTCGACCCTCGGGGTCTGGCTCAATGAGCTGCAGCCCGATTGGTCCATGGAGATGGTCGAGCGCCTGGATGGCGTGGCTGAAGAAAGCTCCAACGGCTGGAACAACGCCGGTACCGGTCACTCCGCCCTGGCTGAGCTGAACTACACCCCGGAAGGCAAGGACGGCAAGATCGAGATCGCCAAGGCCATCGAGATCAACGAAGCGTTCCAGATTTCCCGCCAGTTCTGGTCGTGGCAGGTCAAGAACGGTGTGCTGAAGAACCCGCGTTCGTTCATCAACTCCACGCCGCACATGAGCTTTGTCTGGGGCGATGACAACATCAAGTTCCTCAAGGCACGCTACGAGGCCCTGCAGGCCAGCCCGCTGTTCAGCGGCATGCAGTACTCCGAAGACGCCGAGCAGATCAAGAAGTGGGTGCCACTGATGATGGAAGGTCGTGATCCGGCGCAGAAGATCGCTGCGACCTGGAGCCCGATCGGCACCGACGTCAACTTCGGCGAGATCACTCGCCAGTTCGTCGCTCACCTGCAAGCCCAGCCGAACTTTGCCCTCAAGCTGTCCAGCGAAGTGCAGGACATCGAGCGCAATGAAGACGGTTCGTGGCGCGTGACCTACAAGAACCTCAAGGACGGTTCGAAAACCGAAACCGACGCCAAATTCGTGTTCATCGGCGCCGGCGGCGGTGCCCTGCACCTGCTGCAGAAGTCGGGCATTCCTGAGGCCAACGAATACGCCGGCTTCCCGGTGGGTGGCTCGTTCCTGGTGACCGAGAACGCCAGCGTTGCCGAGCAGCATCTGGCCAAGGCCTACGGCAAGGCTTCGGTGGGCGCTCCGCCGATGTCGGTTCCGCACCTGGACACTCGCGTACTGGACGGCAAGCGGGTCATCCTGTTTGGCCCATTCGCTACCTTCTCCACCAAGTTCCTCAAGGAAGGTTCGTACTTCGACCTGCTGACCAGCACCACCACCCACAACTTCTGGCCGATGACCAAAGTCGGTATCGAACAGTACCCGTTGGTGGAATACCTGGCCGGCCAACTGATGCTGTCGGATGACGACCGCTTCAACGCCCTGAAGGAATACTTCCCCAACGCCAAGCAAGAAGACTGGCGCCTGTGGCAGGCCGGTCAGCGCGTGCAGATCATCAAGCGTGACGAAGAGAAGGGCGGCGTGCTGAAACTGGGCACCGAGATCGTCGCTTCCCAGGACGGCAGCATCGCCGGTCTGCTGGGCGCCTCCCCAGGTGCCTCGACCGCCGCGCCGATCATGCTCAGCGTGCTGCAGAAAGTCTTCAAGGACCAGGTCGCGACGCCAGCCTGGCAAGAGAAGCTGAAGCAGATCGTACCGAGCTACGGCACCGCCCTGAACGACAGCCCCGAGCGTGTGGCCAAAGAGTGGGCCTACACCGCCGAAGTGCTGCAACTGACCCCGCCACCAGCGGTCAAGGGCGCTGCACCTCAGGCTCCGGCCAGCATGGCCAAGCCAGAGAGCAACCCAGCGGCCGACATGGCGCTGTAAGCCTCGGCCCCGTCCGCGTTCGTCGGATGGGGCGCAGCGGCTGCCACCGTGCAGCCGTATCTTGCATGGGTTGCGGCGATATCCCTGATGTCGTCGCAACTGGCCGGTCTTGCCGGTACCTCTGAAACAGCATCTCCGTATCTTTCTCAACGAGGCTTGAGCCCGACTCAAGCATCTTGTTGGCTGCCTGTGCCTTGCCGTGACGCGGTATGATTGCCGCGCCCGCCGTTGCGGGCACGCCTCAACCCTCGGAGTCACTGTCTCGATGTCCAGCATCACCCTGTTCCAAGCCCCGCCGCCCGAAGCCATCCAGAGCCAGATCCAGCAAATGGTCGTGGACTACATCACCGACATCAGCGCGGTGGCCATTGCCCCGAGCAATCCGCTGTACAACCTGTACCAGTACGGCGTCGGCTACGAAGTGCACCTGTACCTGCAGGCCATGGACGGTTCCCGGGGGATCGCGGTAGAGCTGGTGGTGGCCACCGACACTCAGGACCCTGAGCAGGTGCTGGGCTTCACCCTGTACCTGCCGCTCAAGGACGATCCCCAGGCCTGTGCCGTGGCCTATATGGCGGTGCGGCAAAACCATCGGCGCCAGGGCATTGCCCGGCAGATGCTGGAGGCGCTGCGTGCCCGCTATCCCCATGCCGAGCTGGCCTGTCACGTGACCAAAGTGGAGTGTTTCGAGGCCCTGGGCTTTCAGCTGCTGGGCGCCCGCGGTCCGCAAGTGCTGATGAATACCCGAGACCATGGCAGCGATGGCCTGCTGGCGGTACTGGACGTGGCGCCGATCTACCAATCGGTGGAAGTGCGGCAGATTCACAGCTACCTGCTGGCCCAGCACGGGCGCAAGGCCATGCTGGAAGCGGAGAAGAAGCGCGACCGGCACCTGGACCAGATGACCCGGCAGGCCCAGGCCCTGGTGCGCGAGCGCCTGGGTGAGGCGGCGCTGTACAACGCACGGCCCCCACAATTGATCTCCTGAGCGCGGCTGCTTGTTTTCGCGAGAGGGCTTGGCTAATCTCGCGAAAACACGCAAAAACGGGCAAGAACATGCAAAACCTGCACCCGGCAGCCGAACTGCCCTCCCTGCGTCGACAAAAGATCCTTCTACTGCTGGAGCGCGACGGCAAGGTCATGGCCGCTGAGCTGAGCCGGCACTTCGCGGTTTCAGAAGACACCATCCGCCGCGACCTCGCCGAGCTGGATGCCAATGGCCTGGTGCAGCGGGTGCATGGCGGTGCGCTGCCGCGACCCAAGGACAGCGGCAAGGACTACTTCACGCGGGTCGGCGAAACCAACGAGGCGAAACTGCGTCTGGCGCAGTTTGCCGTGCAATGGGTGCGGGACGGCCAGACGGTGCTGTTCGATTCCGGCTCTACCACCTTGCATATCGCCCAGTCCCTGCCGGCCGATATCCGCCTGACCGCAGTCACCGCTTCGCCAATGATTGCCGTGGCCCTGGCCGAATACCCCGGGGTCAAGGTGATTCTCGTGGGCGGCCAGCTCAACCCGGCCACCCTGTCCGCCAGCGGCCATGAAGCACTGCGGATGATCCAGGGGATCAAGGCCGACCTGATGTTCACCGGGGTCTGTGCGATTCATCCGGAGATCGGCATCAGCTCCCTGCATTTCGATGAAGTGCCGATCAAGCAGGCGATGTTCGACAGCGCCGCCGAAGTCATCGCCGTGACCACCGCCGACAAACTCGGCGCCATGGAGCCCTTTGTGGTCGCACCGTGCAACCGCCTGCAGCGGCTGGTGACCGAGCAGGAAGTGCCAGAGGTGGATATCGAAGGTTATCGCCAGTTGGGGATTGAGGTGCTGCTGGCCTGAGCCGCCCCTGGGTGACTCAACGGGTTGTCAGTTCTTGAACGCCGAGTGCTTGCGCCCCTGGTCGAAGAGGGCAAACACCATCACCAGCACGGCGGCGACCGCGAGGATGATCACCACGCCGTCGGTGGAGTGAGTGGTCGAGGCGGTCACCAGGGATAGGGCGCCCAGTGGCGCCAGGCCGCCGGCAATCGCGGTGCCGATCTCGCGCCCTGTGCCAAAGCCCGAGGAGCGGGTCGCGGTGGGGAACTGGCGGCTGAGGAATGAACCCTGAGGTGCGAACATCATCGGTGCCAGGATGCCGGTGCCGACACCGATGGCGATGTAGATCATCAGGCTCTCGCCGGTATTGAGCAGGGCCAGGAACGGGTAGGCGAACAGCAGCGAGAACACCCCGCCCAGAATCAGCACGGTCTTGCTGCTCCACTTGTCGCAGAGCCAGCCGAAGAAGGGCACGGCGACGATGGCAATCAGGCTGGCGATGGTCACCGACAGCGAAGTGACGTGCACATCGACGTTCTTGTACTGGGTCAGGTAGGCCAGGGAGAAGGTCTTGAAGATGTAGCTCAGGGCGTTGTAGCCGATGGCGACGAAGAACACCACCGCCAGGCCCTTGAGGTCGTTCTTGAACAGTGCCTTGAGGGGCGAGGCCTTGGCCTTCTGGCTTTCCTTGCTCAGCTCCTTGAACTCCGGGGTTTCCGGAATGCTGTTGCGCACCCACAGGCCCACCGCCACCAGGACGATGCTGCAGACGAACGGAATGCGCCAGCCGCCGGCCAGCAGGAACTCGTTGCCGTTGATGGTCAACAGGTAAATGGTCAGCGACGACAGCAGCAGGCCCAGGTTCAGCCCCAGCGCCGGCCAGGCACCTTGGCTGCCGCGTTTGCCTTCGCTGGCGTGTTCATAGGAGGTGACCGCCGCGCCCGACAGTTCGGCGCCGGCCCCCAGGCCTTGGATGATGCGGATCGCCACCAGCAGGATCGGTGCCCAGATGCCGATGGAGGCGTAGCTGGGGATCAGGCCAATCAGTGCGGTGCACACGCCCATCAGGCAGAAGGTCAGCACCAGCACCTGCTTGCGGCCGAACTTGTCCCCCAGGTAGCCGAACAGGATGCCGCCGAAGGGACGGGCGATAAAGCCGATGGCAAAGGTGGAGAAGGCCATCAGCGTGGCGCTTTTCGGGTTGCTGTTATCGAAGAAGATCTTCGAGAAGACGATGGCCGCCATGGTGGCGTAGAGGTAGAAGTCGTACCACTCCAGCATCGAGCCGAAGATGGTGGCCGCCGCGACCTTGCGCAGGCGTTTCTGGGTTTGTTGTGGGGTTTCCGCTGCAGTAATGCCGGTTTCAACTGCGGTCATTGTGTACATCCTCTTGGATCATTGTATTTATTGTCGAGTTGACGCGGGTCTTGCTCGGTGTGCCCCAAAGGGACTGCCGAGGGGTATTCCGGCGGCACGGGGCCCCGCAGACAGCGCAGCTGCGCTGTGCAACAAGGCGTGCCGCGCCTGTGTTTCAGTCGGCCTGGAAAATCTTGTCGGCAATCATCGAACCAATGGGAATCGCCGAGGTGGCGGCGGGCGAGGGCGCGTTGCATACGTGCAACATGCGTGGGGTCTGGGCGAACAGGAAGTCGTGCACCAGGCTGCCGTCACGCATCACTGCCTGGGCGCGAATCCCCGCCTCGTAGGGCAGCAGGTCGGAGACTTCCAGGGACGGGCAGTACTTGCGGCACTGCTCCAGATAGCCGGACTTGAACAGCGAGTTCTTCATCTCCGTGGTGCCGGAACCCAGGTTCTGCCAGATGGTTTTCCAGAACCCGGGGAAGCTGGCGTACTGCGCCACGTCGCGCCAGTTGATGGAGAACTTCTTGTAGTTCTCCCGGCCCAGGCCCAGCACCGCATTGGGGCCGACGGTGACGCTGCCATCGATCATGCGGGTCAGGTGCACGCCGAGGAATGGCAGCTCCGGGTCGGGGATCGGGTAGATCAGGTGATTGACGATGTTGTTCTTCGAGGCCGGCAGGCGGAAGTATTCGCCGCGGAAGGGGATGATCTGGTGGTCGATCTTCACCCCGGCCAGGGTCGCCAGGCGATCCGATTGCAGGCCGGCACAGACCACCAGTTTCTTCGCCTGCCAGCTGCCGCCATGGCTGTTGACCGTGACGCTGTCGGCGTTTTCCTGGATCGCGGTCACGGTCTGGCTGAGGCAGATTTCTCCACCGTCGCGGCGGATCACCCGGGCCATGGTTTCGCAGACTTCGCGGTAGTCGACGATGCCGGTGGCGTCGAGGAACAGCCCGCCGAGGCCGACGATGTTCGGCTCACGCTGACGCAGTTGCTCGGCGTCCAGGCGCTCCACCTTCAGGCCGTTCTGTTGTGAGCGCTGGTACAGGGCTTCCATGCGCTGCATTTCCAGGGCGTTGGACGCTACCAGCACCTTGCCGCAGACCTCGAACTTGATTCCGTGCTCGCTGCAGAACTGCTTGGTGGCCTCGGCGCCGCGCTTGCACAGGTCGGCCTTGAGGCTGCCCGGCGCGTAGTAGATACCGGCGTGGATCACCCCGCTGTTGTGACCGGTCTGGTGCCGGGCCAGGACATTTTCCTTTTCCAGGATCACCAGCGAGGCGCCCGGCTGGCGCTTGAGGATTTCCATGGCCGTGGCCAGTCCGACGATGCCGCCGCCGATGATGCAAAAGTCATAAATCATGGTTCTGGGTACCTTGGATCAAACGGTTTCAAGTCTGGTTATCAGGTTGTCAGACTAAGTGTTCCGATAAAAAACCGCAGGCTAGCGCTTGCGGCTTGAAGCGTGTTGCAGGTGTCAGTCGAGGGTTGGCAGCTCCAGGTCCAGGCGCTTGGCCGCGGCACGCAAGTGAGCATCGGCACAAGCGGCGGCGGCCTGGCGATCACCGGCGGCAATGGCCTGGTACAGCGCCTGGTGTTCCTGGGTGGCATCGGCGGAACCGCCGACCTGGCGCCGCGCCGAGTTTTCCCAGGCGGCCTTGCGGGCGCTGGTTAGCTGGCTGCGGAGAAAATCATGGAAGGCCACGAAGTAGTCGTTCTTGCTGGCCTCGGCGATGGCCCGGTGAAACTCCACGTCCGCCAACCCCGCGGCTTCGAAATCGCTGCGCTTGTCGTGCATTTCCTGCAGGGCTTGCTGCATGCGCTGCAGATCGGCGGCATCGCGGCGCTGGGCGGCAATCGACGCAGCCTGGGTTTCGATCCACAGGCGCATCTCGAACATCTGCGCCAGATCCGGCAGGCGGCCATCGGCCTGGGGGAAGCGGAACACCGTGCCGGCCGGGGTCTTGGAAATGTACGACCCCAGGCCGCGCCGGGCGATCAGCACGCCATCGGCCTTGAGCTGGGCAATGGCTTCGCGCACCACCGAGCGGCTGACATTCAGCTGCTCGGCCAGTTGCTGTTCAGTGGGCAGGCGCGACTCGGGAGCCAGGCGGCCGGAGTCGATCTCGGTACGGATCGCATTGACCACACGCACAACGAGAGAGTCGGGACGCTGGAGTTCGAGCATGGAGAAACCTTGGTAGTCAGGTTGTCAGACAATAGCGGGTGGGATTTTTCACTGTCAAGAAAAAACCACGGTGCAGCGGCGCCGGTAACCGCTAGAGCCCAGGCGCCGCGTGCTCAGGCGTTGCCTGGGCTGCCACTCGCTGGCGCTGGGCAATGCCTCCGGGCGCCGGGCGGGCGGGGTCACACCGCGTCCTCGTTGCCGCGCAGCAGTGCTGCTTGCAACCACTCACAGAAGCTTCGGGTCAGTGCACTGCTCTCGCTGTCCCGATGAACCAGCCAGGCCCAGGTCGGGCCGCGCACGCTCTGTTCGCACAGGGGCACCAGCAGGGCCTGACGGCGGGCCTGTTGCGCCAGCAACTGGCTGACCAGGGCAATCCCATGGCCGGAGCAGGCGGCGTCCAGGAGCAACCCGGGATCGGAAAAATTCAGGCCGTTGCTGCGCTGGCCGATGTCTGTACCGCCTTCCACCACCCAGTGGCTCCAGTCCATTTCCCGTTCGCCATGCAAGGTGGTGCGTAGCTCCTGGGGCTGCTCCAGCAGGGACGGGTGACAGGCCGGGTACAGACGGTCGTGGTACAGCTCCAGGTAGCTGCACTCGGCCTGGGCGCTGAGGTCGTCGCGCAGGGTCAGGTCGATGGTCTGGGTGCTCATGTCCGGCGGTTCGAAGCTGGTGAACAGCCACAGGTCCACCTCGGGGTGCAGGCGATGGAACTCCCCCAGGCGTGGCAGCAACCAGTGACGGGCAAAGGCTGGGCTGGTATTGACCACCAACTGATTGGGCTTGCGGTACTGCTCGAGGCGACGGATGCCCACCGCCAGTTGTTGCAGCAGCGACTGGGTGGTGCTGCGCAGGTCATGCCCGGCATCGGTGAGGGTGACGCTGCGGCCGCTGCGGTGGAACAGCGGCTGTTCGAGGAAGGTTTCCAGGCTGCGGATCTGCTGGCTGATGGCCGACTGGGTGAGGTGCAGCTCTTGCGCGGCCTTGTGGAAACTGCCCAGGCGCGCGGCGGCTTCGAAACCGCGCAGGGCATTCAGGGGAGGCCAGTGTTTCAACATGATTGATAAGCCTTGCTGATCAGAATTGCGCTAAATCTATCGTTTGTTGAGGGTTTTTCAAAGTCATAGCATGGGCGCAATGGTTCGACCCTGTTGGTCGATTGATAAAAAAACCTTACTTCAGAGGTGCAGCGCCCATGTTCAGCAATCACCATCAAACCCAGGGTTGGAGGATGCCCGCCGAGTGGGCGCCCCAGGCCGCGACCTGGATGGTCTGGCCCCACAATCAGGCCCTGTGGGAGTCGGTCTGGGGCGTGACCCTGGCCGATGTGCAGGCGGATTTTGCGCGGGTGGCCAATGCCATTGCCCGTTTCGAGCCGGTGAAACTGGTGGTGGACCCGGTGGCTCTGGACAGTGCCCGCACGCTGTGTGGCGACAATGTCGAGCTGATTGCCCAGGCGGTGAATGACAGCTGGTGCCGCGACTCCGGACCGAGTTTTATCTGTCATCCGCAGCAAGGCCTGGCCGGGGTCAGTTGGCGCTTCAATGCCTGGGGTGAAAAATCGGCTCACGACCTGGATCGAAGCCTGGCTCGGCGCCTGCTCGACGAGCTGGGGCTGCCCAGTTTCGGTAGCCCGCTGGCCAACGAAGGCGGTGCCATCCATGTGGACGGCGAGGGCACCCTGATCACCACCGAGTCGGTGCTGCTCAACCCCAATCGCAACCCGGGCCTGAGCAAGGCCGAGATCGAGGACGTCTTCAGCCGTTTGCTGGGGGTGCAGAAAACCATCTGGCTGCCGGGTGACCCGGACCATGTCACCGGTGACATGACTGATGGCCATGTCGACGGGGTGTGCGCCTTCGCGCGCCCAGCGGTGTTGTTGGTGGATGCTACCCACGATCAGGAGTCGGTGTACGCCGAAGTGGTGCGCGAGAACCGCCGGGCCTTGGAGCTGGCCCGGGATGCCCAGGGGCGCAGCTTCGAACTGATCGAACTGTTCGAAGCCAGTGCTGCGGTGGATGCTCGGGCCGAGGTGTTCTGCGCGTCCTACACCAACTTCTACCTGGCCAATGGCGCGGTGATCATGCCGGCCTACGGCATCGCTGCCGATCAAGCGGCGGCCCAGGTGTTGTCCCGGGCTTTTCCCGGGCGGGAAGTGGTGCCGGTACGGATCAACCACCTGGCCCACGGCGGCGGTGGCGTGCACTGCATCACCCAGCAGCAGCCGCTGTGGCCGCTGGAGGTGCTGGCATGAGCCCGTTGATCGTCGCTACCGTCCAGATGCCCTGTACCTGGGACTTGCCAGGCAACCTCGATCGCGCCGAACAACGGGTGCGGGAAGCGGCGGCCCAAGGTGCCCAGGTCATCCTCCTGCAGGAACTGTTCGCCACGCCGTACTTCTGCATCGAGCAACAGCACCAGCACCTGGCCCTGGCCGAGGACTATGCCGGCAGCCAGGTACTCAAGCGCTTCGCCGCCCTGGCCCGGGAGCTGGGGGTGGTGCTGCCCCTGAGCTGGTTTGAGCGGGCCGGCACGGCCTACTTCAATTCCCTCAGCGTCGCCGACGCTGACGGACGCCTGTTGGGGGTGTACCGCAAGACCCATATCCCCAACGCGGTGGGTTATCAGGAGAAGGAATACTTCAGCCCAGGCGACACCGGTTTCCGGGTCTGGGATACGGCTTACGGACGCCTGGGGATCGGCATCTGCTGGGACCAGTGGTTTCCCGAGACCGCCCGCTGCCTGGCGTTGCAAGGGGCCGAGGTATTACTGTTTCCCACCGCCATCGGTTCTGAGCCGGGAGCGGCCGATCTTGATTCCCGGGACCACTGGCAGATGACCATGCGCGGCCATGCTGCGGCCAATCTGCTGCCCGTGGTAGCGGCCAACCGCATCGGCCGCGAAGTGGCCACCAGCGATCCGACGCTGCATATGGATTTCTATGGCTCGTCCTTTATCTGCGATCACAAGGGCAGCCTGCTGGCCGCGGCTGATCGCACGACCGACGGCGTGCTGTTGCACAGCCTGGACCTTGCGGCCATGGCCGAAGAGCGCCGCACCTGGGGCATCTTCCGTGACCGGCGCCCGGAGATGTACGGCCCCCTGCTGAGCCTCGATGGACAACGCATCCACCCCCACTGGAATACCCGGGAGGCATGATATGCAACCGACTGGCAAACCCCGCTTGCAGGCACTCGGCTGGTTGCTCGCCGCGACCCTGGTATCGACCCAGGCCCGGGCCGAAGCCGAGGACAAGACCCTGCGCCTGTACAACTGGGCCGACTATTTCGCCGCCGATACCCTGAGTCGCTTTACCGCCGAAACCGGGATCAAGGTGATCTACGACGTCATGGAAGGCAGCGAAGTGCTGGAAGCCAAGCTGATGACGGGCGGCAGCGGCTACGACCTGATCTTCCCCGGCGACACCGTGGCCGAACGGCTGATGCGCGCCGGCAGCCTGCAGACCCTGGCCCCGAGCAAGCTGAGCGGCCTGGACGACATCGAGCCCGGTCTGCAAAAACTGCGGACCCAGTACCCCCGCGCCAGCCAGGCGACGGTGCCCTACACCTGGGGCACCATCGGCTTGACCTACAACGCACAGCAGGTCGCCGAGCGCCTGCCCAATGCCCCGGTGAACAGCCTGGACCTGTTGTTCAAGCCGGAGCTGGCGAGCAAGTTTGCCGATTGCGGAATCTCGGTCATCGACTCGCCGGATGAAGTGCTGGCGGTGGCGCTCAACTACCTCGGGCGTGAACCGCGCAGCGCCAAGCCGGCGGATCTGCAGGCCGCCGGCGAACTGCTGGGGAAGCTGCGGCCCTACATCCGCAAGTTCCAGTCGCAGCCAGTGACCGACCTGGTCAACGGCAATCTGTGCCTGTCTCTGGGTTACAGCGGCGACATGACCCAGGCCCAGCGCGCTGCCGATGCCGCGGGGAAAAAGGTCGACTTCCAGTACCGCATCCCCCGTGAAGGCACCACGGTGTGGATGGACACCATGGCGATCCCCAAGGACGCCCGGCACCCGGAGTACGCCTATGCCTTTATCAACTTCGTCATGCGCCCGGAGAACATGGCGGCCATCAGCAACTCCACCGGCTATCCCACGGCCAATGCCAAGGCCCGGCCCGCTGTCGATCCGCAGATGCGCGACAACCCGGACATCTACCCGGATCAAGCCAGCTTCGAACGCCTGATCCCCGGCCGGGACATCCCACAGGCCGACATGCGCGCCCGAATGCGCGCCTGGACCAAGTTCAAGACCGCGACAGCACCAAGCCCCTGAACCCGGGCCGGCAGGCCGCGGTGCGGTTCGCCGGCAAGTCGGCTCCTACATTGTCCGGGTAGGAACAGGCTTGCCCGCGAAGGCGCCCGTGAGCACCTCGCCTGCTTTTGTACCCCCTTCAGCAAACCCCACCCAGAGAATTGCCCCATGCCCACCCGACGTGTACTTATCAAACAGGCCTCGCTGCTGGTCGCAATCACCGCCATGACCAGCCTGGGCCTGGGCTCCCGCCAAGCCCGAGCCCAGGAGCAGGACGACTGGTACCTGCCTGACGAAGGCGACCGCCAGCAGCGGGCCTTCATGGCCTTTGGCGCCCAGGACGCGATCTGGGAAGACTTCACCTCTGATGTCCAGCAAGCCCAGGGGCGCATCGCCCGCGCCATCGCCGTCCATCAACCCCTGACCCTGTTCTGTCGTGAAGAGGAGCGCGACCTGGCCGAAACACTGTGCGGGACGCACAACATCAGCTACGTGATCACCGAGCTGGACGATATCTGGATGCGCGATATCGGCGCCAACTTCGTCACCAACGCCCAGGGCCAACTGGGCGCGGTGGACTTCAACTTCAATGGCTGGGGCAACAAGCAGCGCCACGCCCGGGATGCCCGGCTGGCGAGGCAAATGGCCGACGCCGCCGATGCCCGGTACCTGCGCAGCGAGCTGGTAGGCGAGGGGGGCGGTATCGAGGTGGATGGCCACGGCACCGGGATCATGACCGAAAGCAGCTGGATCAACAGCAACCGCAACCCGGGTTGGAGCAAGGCCGAGGTGGAGGCTGAACTCAAGGCTTGTCTCGGCTTGCGCAAGATCATCTGGCTACCGGGGATCAAGGGCCGGGACATCACTGATGCCCATGTCGACTTCTATGCACGTTTCGTCAGGCCCGGGGTGGTGGTGGCCAACCTCGACAACGACCCGGACTCCTACGACCACCAGGTGACCCTCAAGCACCTGGAGATCCTGCGCAATGCCACCGATGCCGATGGCCGCAAGCTGCAGCTTCACACCCTGTCGCCGCCGCTGAACCCGCGCAAGACGCGCTTCAGCCGGGGCAACGACGATTTTGCCGCGGGCTACATCAACTACTTCGTGATCAATGGCGCGGTGATTGCCCCGCAGTTCGGCGATCCGGCGGCGGATACCAAGGCCCTGGCCCTGCTGGAGAGCCTGTACCCCGGGCGGCAAGTGGTGCAGTTGGACATTGACGCCATCGCGGCGGGAGGCGGGGGAATCCACTGCGTGACCCATCAGCAGCCCGAGGTGTGAGGTTCGAGGGCGCTGGCAAAAGTGGTCTGCTCCTTTCGATTGAACTGGACTGATCAAGCCCTCCACTCAAACCATAAGCTGGCGCTCCTCACCATCCAGGGGTTGACGTCTGGAGTGGGTTTTCAACAGGAGAGTGCAATGAGTGATCAACAACACGCAGTGACGATACGACCGATTCAGCCTGGCGATTATCAGCAGTGGTTGCAGTTGTGGCTGGCGTATCAGGATTTCTATCAGGTGACGCTGGATGAGCAGGTCAGTGTGGTTGCCTTCGAGCGTTTCTGCGATCCGCAAGAGCCGGTGTTTTCAGCGGTGGCGGTGCAGGGTGATGAGCTGATCGGTTTCGTCAACTCGGTGTTGCACCGTTCGACCTGGGCGGTAACCGACTTCTGTTATCTGGAGGACCTGTATGTCGCACCGGCAGTGCGGGGCAGTGGTGCGGGGAAACTGTTGATCGAGTGGGTGCAGGCCTTTGCCCGGGAACAGCGGTGTGGGCGCTTGTATTGGCATACCCAGGAGAGCAACAAGCGTGCGCAGAGGTTGTATGACTGGGTGGCGCACAAGCCTGGGGTTATTGAGTATCGGATGGGGTTGTGAGGAAGAGCGGGGGCTTTGGGGATTTTTTGGGGGGCATATCCGTTGCTGCGGGTGTGGCGGCTGGCGGTTTCGCCCTTACGGCGAGTCACTTTGGGGCCCCAAAGTAACCAAAGGGCTTTGCCCCTCCACTCGGTGCCTCGCCTAGGCTCGGCATGCCCTCACTCCGGCATTGATCCGTGGGCCGCCGCCACCGGCCATCCATGGCCGGGTGGCGGCTAACCCGGCATCCCTGTCGGGTTACCCACGGCTCAATGCCTGCGTTCGGCCATCGTGGTTAACGGGGCGTTCAGATCAAGATCAAAAGCCAGAGCAAGATCAACATCTGACGGCGGCCTGCCGGCCGGCCTGTTTCATCGCCGTTCGCGTTACATGTAGCCGCTGCCGCAGGCTGCGACCGCTCTGGGCGGCACTCCGTCGCAGGAGACGCTAAACCTGCCTCCCCAATGTTCCTGAACCACCGCGCCGCCTGGTTTTGCGAGCGCGAGCGCTCGTTCGCAGCCTTCGGCAGCGGCTACAAGGAGCCGGCCTGCGCACCTTGGCTTTGGCTTTTGATCTTCCGGCCCCTTCCCAGCAGCGATGGCCCCTCTATTCCCCCTGACGAAACACCAGCGCCTTGAGCCCACATTGCGGATCGGCATCGGGAAACTCCGGCGGGTTCTCCAGCCGCTGTTCAAAACGCAACCCCGGCGCTGCCTCGGCCATGCCCTCCAGCAGAAACTCCACGGTAAACGCCGGGTCGTTCATGCAGGCCAGCACGCAGCCGTTGGCTGTCAGCAACTCCGGCAAGCGCCGCAGGACCCGGGCATAGTCCTTGCCCAGGACAAAGCTGCCTTTCTGGAACGATGGCGGATCAATGATCACCAGGTCGTAAGGGCCACCTTGCTTGACCTTGCTCCAGGACTTGAACAGGTCATGGCCGAGAAAACTCACCCGGCTGGTGTCGTGGCCATTGAGCCGGTGGTTGTCGCGGCCACGGCTCAGGGCCGCTCGGGACATGTCGAGGTTGACCACTCGCTCGGCACCGCCAGCGATCGCTGCTACCGAGAAGCCGCAGGTGTAGGCGAACAGGTTGAGCACGTTCTGGCCCCGGGCATGGGCCCGGACCCAGTTGCGCCCGTAGCGCATGTCGAGGAACAGCCCGTTGTTCTGCTTGCTGCCCAGGTCCACCTGGTAGCGCAGGCCTTCCTCGGTGATGGTGCAGGAATCCACCGGCGGGCCCAGCAGCCATTCGCCATGGCTGTCGGGCAGGTAGCGGTGTTGCAGCATCAGGCTGCGGGCGCCGCTGGCGGCCCATTGCGCGGAGTCGCCCAGCTCCACCAGCAGCAGCTTCAGGGCCGCGAGTTGTTCAGGCTCCGGCGCCTTGAACAGGGACACCAGCAGTACCCCTTGCAGCCAGTCCACGGTCAGTTGCTCCAGCCCCGGCCAGCAGCGGCCGCGGCCATGGAACAGGCGCCGGGTTTCGGTGGGCGCGGTGGCCAGGGCGGTTAGCAAGTGCTGGTTGAGGGTGGCGAGGGCTTGAGGGGTCATCACGGTAACCGGCGATTTTCGGGGGCGGCATTTAACCACAATTGCCGGCGTCCGGCGCTCAGTCGATGTACTGCGCTCGCCCCGTGGCGCGCCAGTGTGCAAGTCGCTCGTCCATCACCGATGCCAGCCGGTCGTAGTTGCTCCAGCTGTTTTCCACCCGGTAGAGGGTGCCCGGCTCGGGAGCCAGGATCTGTTCGTAGTCGCTGGAAAACCGACCGCTGTCCCGCCCCTTGTAGTAGGCCAGGGCAAAGGCATTGCCTTCGTCGTTGAAATCGCCGTCGCTGAGCTTTTCATCCAGTATCCGCAACAGGAACTCGCGGCCATCGAGGGTGCGGGCCTGGACTTGGCGGATCTCCTCTTCGACATCGTCCAGCAGCTCCTCGCTGGCAAAGTCGTTGATCAGCATCCAGGCCAGGAACAGGCCGATGTGGGTGGCTCCGGCCGTGGTGGGCAGGTCGTCGGGAAAGTCGCCGCCGTAGTGCCAGGAGGCGTCGTCGTATTTCATGGGGACAGGTCCTGAAAGGTGAGAGGGGCGTGCAAGTTGCAGGGGCGTCACAGAATCGCGTTGGTCCATTTCGGGGTGCCGGCCAGGCGCCGCTTGACGCTGTCGATGCGCCATTGCCCCGCGACCCGTTTGACCAGGAAGCGATGCTCGTAGCACAGCGTCCGGGAGGCTGGATCACGCATCAGCACTTCGGCCTGGGCGGGCTTGAGCAGCTGGCAGCCCATTAGTTGGTCGGCCTCGGAGTAGGTTGTGGGGTAACCGTAGGAGGCTCGGGGGTAGGCCCGCGGCCGCAGGGTGCAGAAACGTTCGAGGAGCTGTTGCGGTTCGGCCCAGAAGGCCGCGTCGACAGCCTTGTGGCCCAGGGCATTGCCCCGTTGTTCCCAGGCCTCCAGCGCCAGGGTATAGGCCCGCACCTGGGTGACCGGATCGCCACTGTTGTCATCGCCTGGTGCCAGTGGCGGCCAGGGCAGGCAAGGGACCGCCGCGGACGCTGGCGGCGCTCCGGCACCGGCCTGCGCCAGCTGTTGCATGATCTGGGTATGGCCCTTCTCTTCGGCCAGGGACCAGGCATTGCGCTGCTGGAAGTCCAGGCGCTGGGGATCGGCGCCGGCTTTGAGCAGCAAGCTCAGCATTGCCTCGTGCCCGGCCTGGGCGGCGTTCATCAGGGCAGTGCGTTGCAGTTCGGGGCTGGCGTGTTCGAGCGCTGCGCCATGGGCTATCAGCAACTCGGCCATGGCGCTATCACCTTGGCTGGCGGCCCAGGCCAGGGGGCTGTAGCCCAGGGCCTTGCACGGTTGCTGGACATTCGCGCCGCGTGCCAGCAGCAGCGCCACGGCCGGCCGGTGCCCGGCGATAGTGGCGGCCAGCAGGGCCGTGCGGCCGGTGCCCTTGTGCTGCCATTCAAGGTCCGCGCCAGCATCAAGGAGGCGCTCGATGGCCGCGAGATCGCCGCGTGCGGCGGCTTTTTCCAGTAGGTGAGACAAGGTCGAGAATCCGTTCGGTCAGGGTAGAAACACCGCGGCATGGTAACGCTGCATGCTGCGTTTTTGCCACGCCCGATAGGCCCCTCATCGCCGTTCTGGCAGGCCAGTCGCGCTGGGCTTCGTTGCGATAGGGGACGCTGGGTGCGGCCCGGGCCATTGCGAGCGTCGCCGGCGGGGACTGGGGTGAGGGCGGATCAATGACCGGCAGCACCGGCCCGGCCAGCGGAGCAATTCTGCGGCGGGCGGGGGGTGTTCATGGACGCCTTCCTAAGGCTTGCGTAGGATGGCGCGTTCGCGTTCTACGCCGTTGCAGCCAGCGCTGCAGCCTCCCTTGCCAACAGGAGTCCGTGATGTTCAAGGCCATTGTGATCGACAAAGACACTGCAGGTTATCGCGCCCATCTGAGCCAACTGGAGGAGGTGCAACTGCCGGCAGGTGATGTCACGGTGCGGGTGGCCTACAGCACCCTGAACTACAAGGACGGCCTGGCGATCACTGGCAAAAGCCCGGTGGTGCGGCAGTTTCCCATGGTCCCCGGAATCGACCTGGCAGGCACCGTCGAAGCCAGCAGCCATCCGCGCTTTCGCCCGGGGGAGCAGGTGCTGCTCAATGGCTGGGGCGTGGGCGAGAGCCATTGGGGCGGGCTGGCGCAGAAGGCCCGGTTGCAGGGGGACTGGCTGATCCACCTGCCAGAAGCCTTCAGCGCGCGCCAGGCCATGGCCATCGGCACTGCCGGCTACACCGCCATGCTGTGCCTGATCGCCCTGGAGCGCAGCGGCCTGACCCCCGAGCACGGCGAAGTGCTGGTCACCGGTGCCAGCGGCGGCGTCGGCAGCTTTGCCATCAGCCTGCTGTCGCGCCTGGGCTACTCGGTGATTGCCGCCACCGGGCGGCCGGAAGAGGCCGACTACCTCAAGACGCTGGGGGCCAGCCGTATCATCGAGCGTGCCGAACTGTCCGAACCGGGACGCCCGCTGGCCAAGGAACGCTGGGCGGCGGCCATCGATTCGGTGGGCAGTCACACCCTGGCCAACGTCTGTGCCGGCACCGCCGCCGATGGTCTGGTGGCTGCCTGCGGGTTGGCCCAGGGCATGGATTTCCCGGCTTCGGTGGCGCCCTTCATTCTGCGGGGTGTGAGCTTGCTGGGGATCAACAGCGTGACCCGTCCCTACCACGAACGGGTGCATGCCTGGGAGCGCCTGGCTGCCGAGGTGGACCAGCAGCACCTGCAGCGGATCACCCGCGAAGTGGGCCTGGAAGAGGCGTTGACCGTCGCCCGCGAACTGCTCGAAGGCAAGGTCCGCGGGCGGGTGGTGGTGGACGTCAACCGCTGATACAAACCTCGGGCCGCTGCGCTGCCGGAGCGTCGCGTGCGGCCTTCATTGCTGCACCTTCCAGGACCGACGCGAGCCCCGTACCACGGACTGCTTCGCGGCCCTTCGTCCTCTTGATCCGAGGTTGCCTGCCCCATGTCGATTCCCGCCCAGCGCCCGCTCTGGCAGGTGTACCTGATCTTCCTCTTGCCCATGGTGCTGTCGAACTTCCTGCAGTCGTTCTCCGGCACGCTCAACGGCATCTACATCGGGCAGATGCTGGGGACCCAGGCGTTGGCCGCGGTGTCGGGGATGTTCCCCATCGTGTTCTTCTTCATTGCCCTGGTGATCGGCCTGGGCGCGGGGGCCTCGGTGCTGATCGGCCAGGCCTGGGGCGCCCGGGAGTTGGGCACGGTCAAGGCGGTGGCCGGCAGCACCCTGTTGCTCGGCGCATTGATCGGCCTGCTGGGGGCGCTGCTGGGCATGCTGTTTGCGCGGCCGGCATTGCAGGGGCTGGGGACCCCGCTGGATGTGTTGGACGATGCGGTGGGCTATGCCCGGGTGATGATGCTGATCATGCCGCTGCTGCTGGTGTTCGTGCTCTTTACCCAGTTGCTGCGGGGCGTCAGCGATACCCTGTCGCCGCTGCTGGCGCTGATCGTGTCGACCCTGGTGGGCCTGCTGCTGACTCCGGCGCTGATTCGTGGCTGGCTGGGCCTGCCGCCGATGGGCATCCAAAGTGCGGCCTTCGCCGGGCTGGTGGGCAATATCCTGGCCATGGGTTTCCTGGTCTGGCGCTTGAGTGGCCGGGCCCATCCCCTGGCGCCGGATCGGGCGCTGTTCGCGGCGATGAAGCTGGACCGGGCGATCCTCGCCAAGGTGCTGCGCATCGGCCTGCCCACCGGGGTGCAGATGGTGGTGATCTCGCTCTCCGAGCTGGTGATCCTGGCCCTGGTCAACCGCCACGGTTCCCAGGCCACGGCGGCCTACGGCGCGGTGACCCAGATCGTCAACTATGTGCAGTTCCCGGCGCTGTCGATCGCCATCACCGCGTCGATCCTCGGGGCCCAGGCCATCGGCGCCGGGCGCCTGGAGCGCATCACCCCGATCCTGCGCACGGGCCTGGCGATCAACCTGTGCCTGACCGGGGCCCTGGTGTTGCTCGGCTACCTGATTTCCCACTGGCTGTTGGGGCTGTTCATCATCGACCCCACAGCCCTGGTGCAGGCCGAACACCTGCTGCACATCATGCTCTGGAGCATCCTGGTGTTCGGCTTCCAGGCGGTGGTGGGTGGCATCATGCGCGCCAGCGGCACGGTGCTGATGCCGGTGGCGATCTCGATTTTCTGCATCCTCGGGGTGCAGCTGCCGATGGCCTATCTGTTGGACGCGCACTTCGGCCTGCAGGGGGTATGGATGGCGTTCCCGGTGGCCTACCTGAGCATGCTGGTGCTGCAGACCGGCTACTTCAAGCTGGTCTGGCGGCACAAGCAGATCCAGCGGCTGATCTGAGGCCGGTGCCGCTCAGGCGCTGCGGGGCGAGCCTCGGCCAAAGCCGTTGACCACGATGTACAGCAACGGGCCGATGGAGACGAAGACTGCCGTCAGCAGCAGGTAGGGCAGCACCGACAGCGCCGAGCGTCCGCGGGCCCGGGCGTCTCGCAGCATCCACAGTCCAGCCAGCAGCGCCATCAAGTACAGGTCGATGACCACCTGTGCAGTGTCGGGTTGCGACAGCAGTTGCATGCCGAATTGCAGCAGCGACTGCTGTGCCTGGAGCAGGGTGAACAGGGTGTAGGCGCTGAAGGCCAGCAGGGTCAGCAGCGCGAGGTAGGGACGGGGCATGGTGGGTTCCTTGAGCAGGGAGGTGATCAGTCGTTGCACGGGGAGCGTTGCCGGCCCAGGTCCAGCATCAGGTAGAGCAGGCCGGTGGCACCGCAGGCGAAGATCAGCGTTTGCGACAGCAGCGAGTCGAAGAGGTACAGCGGGTGCTGCTGAAGGTTGTAGTGCAGCCCGGCGTGAACCACGGCAAACGCGGCCAGCAGTTGCCGGCTGGTCCGGCGCATGGCCTGGCGCGGGTGCCCGATCAGCCACATCAGTGCGACGCACAGCGGTACATGCAGCGCAATGAACCACTGCTGACCCAGTGCCGGATCGAGGTCGCGCAAGCCATACAGCAGGCGCCACTCGGCTTGGGCCACGGCGTCCAGTTCATGGCCGGCGAACAAGGCCAGGCATAGGCGCCAGAGTGTTTTTCTCACTGTTAAACTCCTTGAACTACGGGGAGCGAACAGGCTAAGTGGCAACCCCCGGGTCACTCAATGACCTCCCAGGTCATAGACAGGCGTGGGGCACAAGCGCTCAGCTGGGCCGCACCGGACGACCAACACCCTCAAGGAATGAGTAGCGATGAGTGACAACCAACAGATTCCCCAGCCAGGTATCCCGCGGTTGATTCGTGAGGCTCGGCCTGAGGATGTGCCAGCCATGCTTGGCTTTGATGCTTACGCGCAAGCTCATGCCAGCCGAGGCCAGGCGCTTCGTGAGGCGGTCGGGCGGGGCCAGGTGTGGGTCGAGGTGGCGTGCGACAGGGTCGCCGGCTATGTGCTGCTCAAGCATGATTTTTTCGAGCAGGGGTTCGTTTCCCTGGTGGTTGTGGCGCCCGAGCAGCAACGTCAGGGGGTGGCACAACGGCTGCTCGCTGCCGCCGAGAGGGCTTGTCGGACGACCAAGTTGTTCACCTCCACCAACCGCTCCAATCTGGCGGCCCAGGGGTTGCTGGCCAAGGCGGGTTTTCGCCCCAGTGGGGTGGTCGAGAACCTGGACGAGGATGATCCCGAACTGATCCTTTTCAAGCCTGTTCGCTGAGCTGTCCGCCAACGGCTAACCCACCCAAAGGATGACGGAACCCGATGATTGAACCCCTTGGACGCGTTCCCGCGCCAGCGCTGCCGGTCGGCGCGCAACTGCGCCAGCTGCGGCGGCAAGCGCGCTTGAGCCAGCTGGATCTGGCGTTGCAGGTGGGCATGTCGCAACGGCACCTGAGCTGCGTCGAGACGGGCCGGGCCCAGCCCAGCCCGGCGCTGCTGCATGGCTTGCTGAGCACCCTGGATACCCCACTGGAAATACGCAACCGGGTGTATCTTGCCGCCGGCTATGCCCCCCGTTATGCCGCTTTGCCATTGGACGATCCGGGCCTGGAGCCGGTGCGCGCCGCGCTGATGCACCTGCTCCAGGCCAACAACCCGGCGCCGGCCATTGTCATCGACAGCGGCTGGCAGGTACTGGCCGCCAATCGCGCCACCACGGCCTTGTTCGGGCTTTTGGGACTGCCGGCGGCGGCGCTGGAGCAAGGTTTCAATCTGTTGGCGAGCCTGCTGCTGCCCGGTGGTTTTGGTGACTGCCTGATCAATGCCGAAGAGATCCGTCAGGTGGCTTGGCAGCGGGCGGCCCGGGAGGCGGCGCAACAGCCAGGGCTGGTGGCGCTGCTGGCGAGCCTGCCGTGTCCCGGCGAGGCGGCGGGTGCTGCAAGCCTGGCCACGCCGTTGCTGCTGACTCGGGTGCGCGGGCCCACGGGCGAACTGCGTTTTCTTTCCACCTTCACCACCTTTGGCATGCCCCAGGACATCACTGTGGCGTCATTGCGCATCGAGCACTTGATCCCTGTCGACCAGGCCACCTGGCAGGCGCTGACCCAGGCCTGCGAGGCCGATCCGTCCTAGAGCGCCAAGGTGCGGGCCAGTTCGCCGCTGCGGTCACAAGGGGGGAGGCTTCAGGCGTGGCGGGTACGGCTCCAGCGCCGTGCCAGGTAGCCGTAGACCGAGAGGTTGATCACTAGAACCAGGCTGCCCAGCCAGAGCTGGATGCCCGGGGTCAGGCCGGCGGGGTAGATCAGTGGGATCAGGTAGTGCTCGATGAACCCGGCCCCGTAGCCATCCTGGCCGGCGGCGTGGCGCAACAGGTTTTCCCAGCGGGTCAGCGGGCATTCCAGGTGCAGGACTTCCACCGCCACACCCCAGGCCGCGGCGGGCAGGTGCAGCAGCATCAGCCGCGGATGGCGCAGCACCAGCAGGCCTCCCAGCAGCACGAAGACGATGAATGACAGGTGAAACAGCACCAGGCTGTCAGCGGCGATGCGGTAGAGCATGAAGGTTCCTTGTAGGGGGGAGGCAGGTCCGTGGCGCAGGCGCCCCGGGCAATATACCGATGCCGTAACGATTGCACGAGCGCCTGGCAAAACGCCCCGGGCCTCGCAGTGGCGCTACCTATACTGCAAGTAGGCCAGGCCGGACAGTCGACTCTGGCCTGGCCTTGCCTTCAGGGAGGGACTTGCCTTGTGCTCACTGGCGCTGCGTTGCTGTCGCCCCAGGTCCTGGTTGTTCAGCCTGGGGCTGGCGGTGCTGGTACTGCTCCTTCCTGGCTGCGCCAGCCGTGTCGCCGAACCCGTCGCCCAGGCGCCGGTCAGTCCGGCCGTCTGGCGTCAGGTGGACGGGGAACTGCTGAACGCCTCACGCTCCGCCACCCAGCAGGCTGAGGTCTATGCCCAGGGCTCCATGGAGCATTGGCGCACACGGATCTATCAGCAGACCGACGAACACTTCATTCCCTGGTTCAGTGGCTACTGGACCCAGGAATGGCTGGCGCTCAAGGTCGGTTGGTATTCCCTGAACGACCGGGGCGATGACGCACAGGCTTCCAGGCGCCTGGCCGTTTACCTGCAGGAACAGTATCAGCAGCGGGTCCTGGCACCAGTGGCGCTGGAGATCGATGCCGATGGCATTACCGGCGAGGCCATGGAGTTCTATGTGCAGTTGCTGCGTCAGCAGGTGCAGCTCAGCACTGTGCGTCACCAGTTGCCCGTGCCGCAATTGGATCAGCATCTGGCGCGGATCATCGCCATCGATCTTGGGCCCCAGGCCGGGCAGCGCGCTTCGTTGCAGCAGCTGTTGCAGGTCGAGCCGGTGGCCCGTCTGCCGGCCTATGCGCCGCTGTTGCAGCAGATTCATGCCGGGCCGGCGACCGATCAGGGGGAGGCGGCGCCGGGCGTGTCCCAGGTGGCCCAGGTCACCAGCGAGAAACTTCAGGCCCAGTTCGCCAGTCGCGGTGTGGCCGGTGCCGTGGCCGCCGCGGTGGGGCGGGTGGCCGGAGCGCTGATTTCCGTGGGGGTGGCGGGCGTACGGGCCCTGGTCCAGAGCAATGAGCGCGAGGACCTGCAGGCGCAGACCCGGCGCGATCTGGGCGTGGCCTTCGATCAGGCCTGGCTCAAGCAGTTGCATGATCCTGAGCACGGGGTCATGGCCGGGGTGTATTACCTGGCGCGGCAGATCGAGGCGCAGTTGCAGGCGTCGCAGCCCCTGGTGGAGCAGGGCCCCGGCTGGAGCCCATGAACCCGCGGTGCCAGGTCAATGCATCGCAGCGCATTGTCCGGAACCTGCGCCAAGGGCCGGTTCGAGGATCACCTCATAGTCACTGACGCCTGCGGCATGGCGCCCGGCAATGTAGCCGAAGGTCATGGCCGGCCCCAGGTTGATGCCCCCGGACGGGTAGAAGCCGCCCATGACACTGGCCATGTCGGTGCCCGCGGCATACAGCCCCGGGATCACCGCCCCGGCCTGATCCAGTACTTGGGCCTGGGGGCTGGTCTTGAGCCCGGCAAAGGTGCCGAAACTGCCGGGCAGCACTTTGACCCCATAGAACGGCCCTTGCTGGATAGGCGCCACGCAGGGATTAGGCCCTGGGTGCAGGGCGTCACCCTGCTTGCGGTTGTAGGGCGTCGAGCCGCGACCGAACTCAGGGTCCTGACCCTGCCGGGCATGCTGGTTGAACGCTTGTACCGTGGCGGCCAGGCCTTGTGGGTCGATGCCGCAACGCCGTGCCAGCTCCTGGATGGAGTCGGCCCGTTGCAGGTAGCCGTTGCGCACCAGATGGCCCACCGGCAGGGGGAAGGGGCGGGCATAACCCAATCCGTAACGACGCTGGAAGCGGTGGTCGCAGATCAGCCAGGACGCCACTTCCTCGCCGGCCGGAACCGCTTCCACCATGGCCGCGGTGTAGTCGTAGTAACCGTCGGCCTCGTTGACGAAGCGTTTGCCATTGGCCAGCACCCCGATCACCCCGGGCTTGGCCCGATCGATGATATGGGGAAAGTGGCCGATGCTGCCGTCGGCGTGTTGCACCCGCGATACCGGGGCCCAGGCCACCGGGCTGGCCAGGTCGGTGGCCAGCACGGCACCGGCGGCCTCACCGAGACGAATGCCGTCTCCCGAGCAGCTCAAGGGGGGCAAGGCCAGATGCTCATCGGGGCCAGACGCCCGGGGAAACAGCGCCTGGCGTCGAACCGGGTCCTGGGCAAAACCGCCGGCCGCCAGGACCACGCCGCGACGGGCACGGATCTCCCGCGGCCCCTGAGGCGTGTCGACCAGGGCGCCGTGCACCCCTTGTTCGTCCTGTAGCAGCGAACGGGCCGGCGACGACTCCAGCAGATTCACTCCCAGGTCCTGGGCCGACTTCGCCAGCCGGCCGATCAGCGCCACGCCGTTCACCAGGTGCATGGCTCGGCCATGCAGCGCCAGGTCCCGCAGATGGCGGATAAAGCGCTTGCCCACATGCAACAGCGACTTGAACGAGCGCGTCATGCTGAGAAAGGCGCCCAGGTCGGCCCCGGCCATGATCGGCATGCCCAGGAACGAGGTCTCGCGCAGGGTCCGGCGCAGGCGCGCCAGCAAGGGACCGATGGCCCGGGCGTCATAGGGCGCGGCGATCACCTGATGACCCTCGATGCCAGCCCCGGGCACCTGGCCGTGGATGTCCGGAATGCCATTGCCGTCGACGAACTGCAGGGCGGTGTGCTGTTCGAAGAACGCCACCATTTGTGGGCCGTTATCAAGAAAGGCGTCGATGCGTCCGGCGTCGTAGCCTTCGCCCAGTTCATGCCTGAGGTAGGTGCGCGGTTGCTGCGGGTTTTCATGGATGCCGGCGCGGCGCGCCAGGGGATTGCCCGGCACCCACATCCAGCCACCGGACCAGGCACTGGCACCGCCGAAAGTGGAATCCTTTTCCACTACTACCACCTTCAGGCCATGCCAGGCGGCGGTCACGGCACAGGCCAGGCCGGCAGCGCCGGAGCCGATCACCAGCAGGTCACAATCCAGGGGCGGGAGGGTTGCGGCGGGAACTTCGCTCACGATGACAGGCCTTTTCGATGTAATTATAAAAAGTGGAATTATGTTCCATATTGTTGAAAAACTATTTCACGTGGCCGCGAGGCTGTCAAACCCGCTGCGTTTTGCAGGTGGCAACACCCTGTGCAGCGGCGTTGCCCGAGGATGGGAGGGGGGATAGGGCGGCGGCCTTGGTGGCGTCCGTCAGGGTTTGCGCAGGATCAGGTCGAACCTGTGGTTGTGCTTGGGACCGCGCAGGCTCTTGCCCAGCCCTTCGCTTTCCTCGAAATGCTCGATGTGCAGGCCGGCGCACAGTGCCTGTGCGGCGCTGCGGGAGTGAAAAGTCAGGTCTGGCGCCGTGGCCCATTGGTCCCGCTCACCGAACAGCTGGCCCACCAGCAACGCGCCGGGTTGCAAGGCCTCGACTTGCACCTGCCAGAACCGGGCGAAGGCGTCGGGGCGACAGAACGGCCAGGCCAGTCCGGCGTGAATCAGTTGGGCCGGCGCCAGTTCATTGAGGGTTTCGAACTGCCCCTGGACGGCACGTAGGCGACCTTCGGCGAGGGTTCCGGCGCGTTCTTTGAGGCGCTCGATGGCGCTCGCTTCCTGGTCGATGGCCAGCACTCTCCAGCCGCGCTCCAGCAATAAGCGGGTCTCGATGCCCGAGCCGCAACCCAGGTCGATGGCCAGAGGCTGGTCCATGTCGGGCAGGTTCAAGGCCAGGGCGCGGCACAACAGGGGCGAAGGTGGGCGTCCCTCGAAAGTCTTGTAGAAGGCTTCCCACCGGGCGGACGTCTCACTGTCTGGTGCTGGCATGAATCACTCCTTGATGGTTGGCGCCACATCCTACCGGAGCCCGGCCATCCTTTGCCGGGTTTCAGCTAGCACAAAGCCGAGGGGGCGGCCTGGCGCGGGAGGCCAATGCCGGGCAAGAAAAAGCCGCGCGCTCCCAGGGAACGCGCGGCGCTGTTCAACCACCGAAGGGGCTGGGGATCAACTCACTACGCGGTAGCACGGCACATAGGCCGCGCCGCCTGGCAGCTTCATGCGGTGCTGCTCGACGAAGGCTTTGAGCAGTTGGTCCAGGGGCTGCATGATCGCCGGGTCACCGTGAATGCTGTAGGGACCTTTCTGTTCGATCAGGCGGATGCCCTGGTCCTTGACGTTGCCGGCGACGATGCCGGAGAACGCCCGGCGCAGGTTGGCCGCCAGTTCGTGGGGCGCCAGGGCGTGGTTCAGTTGCAGGTTGGCCATGTTCTCGTGGGTCGGATCGAAGGGGCGCTGAAAGCCCTCGTCGATCTTCAGCAGCCAGTTGAAGTGGAAGGCGTCGTTGCGTTCGCGGCGGAACTGCTTGACGGTCTTCAGCCCTTCGGTCATCTGCCGGGCCACTTCTGCCGGGTTGTCGATGATGATCTGGTAGTGCTTCTGCGCCGCTTCGCCCAGGGTCGCCAGGACAAAGGCGTTGAGCTGCTCCAGATAGGGCGCTGCGCTCTTGGGACCGGTCAGGATCACCGGGAACGGCAGTTCACGGTTGTCCGGGTGCATCAGGATGCCCAGCAGGTAGAGGAATTCCTCGGCGGTGCCGGCGCCCCCCGGGAAGATGATGATGCCGTGGCCGACACGCACGAAGGCCTCCAGGCGCTTCTCGATGTCCGGCAGGATCACCAGCTCGTTGACGATGGGGTTCGGTGCTTCGGCGGCGATGATCCCCGGCTCGGTCAGGCCCAGGTAGCGGCCGCCGCTCATGCGCTGCTTGGCGTGGGCGATGGTGGCGCCTTTCATCGGGCCCTTCATCACGCCCGGACCGCAGCCGGTGCAGATGTCCAGCTTGCGCAGGCCCAGTTCGTGGCCGACCTTCTTGGTGTATTTGTATTCTTCGGTATTGATCGAGTGGCCGCCCCAGCACACCACCATCTTCGGCTCCACGCCGGGCCGCAGGGTGCGGGCGTTGCGCAGCAGGTGGAAGACGTAGTCGGTGATGCCCTGGGAGCTCTCCAGGTCGATGCGCTGGCTGTCCAGTTCGTTCTCGGTGTAGACGATGTCGCGCAGGGCGCTGAAGAGCATTTCCCGGGTGCTGGCAATCATCTCGCCATCGACGAAGGCGTCGGCCGGTGCGTTCAGCAGTTCCAGGCGCACGCCACGGTCCTGCTGGTGAATGCGCACTTCGAAATCGTGGTAGGCGTCGAGGATGGTCTTGGCGTTGTCGACGTGGGCGCCGGTGTTGAGGATCGCCAGGGCGCACTGGCGGAACAGCGTGTAGATGCTGCCGGAACCGGCGGCGCTGAGTTGTTGCACTTCACGTTGCGAGAGGGTCTCCAGGCTGCCTTTCGGGCTCACCGAAGCATTGATCACTTGTCTTTGCGGCATTAATCCATTTCCTGAAATCGGCGCCACCGCGCCATGTGCGGTCAGTGGCGAAAAAACGGCGGGGCAGTGAAAGAGCCACCGGTACGGGGCTTGGTTTCCAGCGGCAGGGCAAGAAAGCAAACGTCGTCGCGAGATTGTTCGCTGTCTGAATCTACCTCAAGCGGGCCCGCTGTGGCTGGAAAAATGACGATCCGTCACGGTCGCGGTGAATTTTCATCGAGCCTCAGCAGACGCTGGCCCGTGCCGGATCCATCACCGGCGAGGCTACGGCCTGGGTCAGGCGTTGCTGCAGGGCCGGATAACCCGCGCTCTGGCCCCAGGCGTGTTCGTCCAGGGTCAGACCGACGATCTGAAGGAATTCGAAGCGTCCGCTCAGCAATTGATGAGGCCCGGAAAAAGCCGGTGCGGGAACGAACAGCAATGCCCGCAACAAGCTGTCGCCGCCGTCGATGGGTTGCCCGGTACGCATGCGGTCCCATTCGCCCAGAGGCTGCTGCTCGCCGAAACGGCCGGCGGCCAGTAGCAGTTGATAGGCGCAAAATTTACGCAGCAGGTGCAGGGCCCAGGGCGCCTGCTCGCGGGTTTCCAGCAGCAGTTCCTGGCCCATCCCGGACCAGCCATCGGCTTCGGGTTGCGCATCTTCCCAGGCATTGGACAGCCCTGAAGTGACGTACAGCCAACTGCTGCGCGTGGTGGTAGGCGGAGATTCGAAGACTCCGTGGCTGAGCCAGCGCGGGTCGATTTCGGTCTGACCGAAGACCTCGCTGAACAGCGCCATGTCCAGGGGGTAGATGCCTGGGCCCAGGTCGCCGAACAGCGCCGGGTAGAGTTGTTCTTCACGTTGTGCCCAGGCGGCTTCAAACCATGAAGAGTCGGGGGATTGCAGCATGTGAAAGCGTCCTTGAACAGAAATGGTGGCTCGGCTTGAGCCGCCAGAAAATCAGGCAAAGGCCTGGCGCAGCAGTTGCGGCAGAATCTCTCCGGCCTTGCCCACCAGGCTGTATTCCTCAGGCTTCGTACAGGCCTGGGGCTGCGGGTTGATGTGCACCACGCAGGCACCTTGCTCCAGCGCCAGTTTGGGGATCTGCGCCGCCGGCTGCACCAGACCCGAGGTGCCTATCGACAACAGCAGGTCGCATTCGCCTGCCGCTTTGAATGCCTCCTTGAGGATGTGCGGTGGCAGGGCTTCGCCGAACCACACCACCCCGGGGCGGATCTTGCCGTTGCAGCCGGTGCAACGGGGGGGCTCCAGGCTGCAACCCTGCTCCGGCAACAGGGGTTCTGGCAGTTTGCCGCTGAAGGGGCGGTTGCAGGCGAAGCACTTGGGGTGATGCAGGCTGCCGTGCAGGTGCAGCACCGAGGGGCTGCCGGCGCGCTCGTGCAGGTCATCGACATTCTGGGTGATCAGGGTCAGGCGCGGTACGCGCCGGGCCAGTTCGGCAATCGCCAGGTGGGCCGGGTTGGGTCGGGCCTGGAGCACTTTCATGCGGCGCCATTCATACCAGCCCCAGACCAGCGCCGGGTCCTCGCGAAAGGCTTGGGGCGTGGCCAGCCGCGCCGGGTCGAAGTTCTCCCACAACCCGGTCAGGGCGTCGCGAAAGGTCGGGATGGCGCTTTCGGCCGAGACTCCGGCGCCACTGAACACCACCAGGTGTCGGGCCTGGGCCAGGCGTTGGGGATCGAACTCCATGGATGACCTGTCTCCCTTGTTACGCTGATATCGGGGTCGCATTATCGCCAGCCGGTTCGGACCTGTCCGAAAAAAACACTGCGGGCGCATCGGGAATGAATTTATCGTCAAGCCGCCGCTCATAACTCTTGTCAGCGGTCCTGTCCGTAGAGTCCTCAAACCTTCAGGGAGTGTTACCCCATGTGCCCAGCCTCGTCCGTCAACCCAGACGCCACCTCCCGTTTGATCCTGGTGGTGGAGGATGAACCGACGGTGCTGGAGTTCCTGTGCGAGATTCTGCAGGACGAGGGGTTTGCCACCGAGGCCATGGAGAGTGCCGACCGGGCCTGGGAATTCCTCCAGCAACATGCCGCGGACGTGGCCCTGCTGCTGACCGATATCACCATGCCCGGCCGGCTCAATGGCGCCAGCCTGAGCAACCTGTGCGGTGAGCACTGGCCGTCGCTGCCCATTGTGGTCATGTCGGGGTTCGAGACCCCCGAGAGTTCCGGGGTGCGTTATCCGGTGTCCTTCATTCGCAAGCCCTGGACCATCGGGCAGATCCTCGACTGTGTGGAAGGCGCGCTGAAATCGGCCCAGGGTTGAGGCGTTGCGCCTCACCCCGGCCCATCGCCGGTGTTACTCCTTGACGCTCATGAACTCCTTGGCCCAGACGATGTAGTCCTCGGGCTGGGTGTAGGTATGAGCCAGTTCGGTGGCACTCAGGTCCGAGGCCTGGGTGAAGATCTGCCGCTGTTCCCGCAGGCAGTCGTAAGTGGCCTTGATCGCGGCGAAGTAGGCGGCGTGGCCGTCCACCACGATTTTCACTCCCAGCTCCGCCAGGCGTGCGTCATCGCGCAGGGCCGGGTTGCCGTAGGTCACCAGCATCAGCGGCACACTCAGGTGCTCGGAGATCTGTTCCAGTTGCTCGAAATCACGGATGCCCACCATGCAGATGGCGTCGGCGCCGGCACGTTGATACTGCTGGGTGCGGCTGATGATTTCCTGCACCGGAAGAATCCCGGCGTTGGTCCGGGCGATGATCGCCAGTTCGTTATCGACCCGGGCTTCCAGGGCGGCGCGGATCTTGCCGACGCCTTCGGCAACGCCAATCAGGTCGGTGGATTTACGCCCGAATTGCGCGGGCAGCAGGGTGTCTTCGATGGTCAGCGCGGCGATGCCGGCACGCTCCAGTTCAACCACGGTGCGCATCACGTTGAGGGCGTTGCCATAACCATGGTCGGCATCGGCGATCACCGGCAACTGGGCCACGCGGCCGATGCGGGTGGCCTGTTCGGCGAATTCGCTGAGGGTGATCAGGGCGAAGTCAGGGGCCGCCAGCACTTGCAGCGAAGCCACGGAGCCACCCAGGATGCCCACTTCAAAACCCAGGTCGGCGGCGATACGGGCAGACATCGGGTCGAACACGGAAGCGGTGTGGTAGCAGGAGTTGGAAGCGATCAGTTCACGGAAACCGCGGCGCAAATCTTGATGGGAAAGCCTGGACATAACAGCTCCGAGATAGGATCGAGAGATCGACCTTGAGGTCGAGTCAGATTTTGCAATCAGTTCCCTTGGCGAGCCGATGATTGAAGGGCTCACAGCGAAACGTTAGTTGGGCAGATGAAGGTGAAGCAAAGGGGGGTAACAAGGCGTCTGGGTCTCACTCGGTTACGTGAACCGGCAAGTTTATTATGCGAAGCCGACATAGCGGGACGAGGCTAACACGCTCCAAGGCCCGAGTTGATGAGGAATTTGCATAGCATTATGCCGGACCGGCATTGGCATTTTTTTTCTAACCGAATATTACGACGCTTCGCCGAAGGCGGTTGAGGAGGCCGCCGCGGGCAACCGGGGGCTTGTCGATCCCTGGCAAATCCACCAAGCTGCCGCGCCTCGAATGGCAGCTTGGCAGCTGCGCAATGGCTTGGTTCAAGGATGCAGGTAATGACGCTCAGGGTGTTGGTGGTCGGTGGTTATGGCAATTTCGGCAGCATCGTCTGCCGCTATCTGATCCAGACGCCCGGGGTGCATCTGCTGATTTCCGGGCGTGACCCGCGCAAGCTCGCGGCCAAGGTTCAGGCGCTGCAAGCCGAGGCTGGACAGCCCTGCGAAGGCTGGTGCGGCGATGCCATGGGCCCGCAGTGGGTGCCGGCGCTCAAGGCCCTGGATGTGCATTGGGTGATCCACACCGCAGGGCCGTTCCAGGGCCAGTCCTACGCGGTGGCCCAGGGCTGCATCGAGGCTGGGGTCAACTACTGCGACCTGGCCGACTGCCGCCAGTTCGTGCGCGGTATCGGCACCCTGGATGAGGCGGCTCGGGCCGCCGGGGTGACCCTCCTCAGCGGGTGCAGTTCGGTGCCGACCCTGTCGACGGCGATCATCGATGAGCACCGTGAGCGTTTCTCCCGCATCGATCGGATCGAGCACGGCATTTCCTCCTCGGCGAAAATGCCCGGCCTGTCCACCATCCAGGGTGTACTGGCCTACGCCGGCCGGCCGATCCTGCAACTCAAGGACGGCCAGCCGCTCCCGGTGATCGGCTGGCAGGGCCTGACCTTGCGCAAGCTGCCCAGGCTGGGCACGCGGCTGGTGGCCAATGTCGATGTACCGGACCTGGACCTGTTCGCCGAGCGTTATGGCGCCCACACCTTGAGCTTCAAGGCGGGTGCCGGGCTGAAGGTCGCCGGGCTGGCCAACGCCCTGCTGGCCCAGGCGGTGAAGCTCGGGCTGATCGCCGACCCGGCGCCCTGGGCTGCGCGTCTGCATCGTTGCGGCACTTGGTTTGAAGGTTTCGGCGACGGCCTCAGTGCCCTGTACGTGGACGTGCATGGCCTGGGCCAGGACGGTCAGCCGCTGTCGATGTACGCGCAGTTGACCGCCACCCACGATCACGGCCCGGAGATCCCCAGCTGCGCTGCGGTGGCCCTGGTGCACAAGCTGCTGGCCGGCCATGTGCCGGTCTCGGGGGCGCGCTCCAGTGCTGGCGAGGTCAGTGTCGAGGAGTACCTGCGGGCGATCGATGATCCGGATCACCTGCAACTGCAGGTGAGTTTCTCGCGCCCGCCGGTTTAAAACCCACTCACCACAGCAGCGGCTTGGCGAAGTCCTTCCAGAACAGCCAGCGCCGCAGCTCATGGTGCTCGCCGGTGCCGATCTGCCAGTCCGGTCGTCCGCTATCCAGGGCGATCTGGACGATGATCCCGGCATAGGTCGCGGCCACCAGGGTCTTGCCGTCGACGCTGATGTCCATGGCGGTGAGGGTCGAGCCGATGTAGTGCTGCCAGCGTTCTTCGCCGGTTTCACTGATGGCCCGCAGGTAACCGTAGGCGTCGCCGATGATGAACTCGTCGCCCCGTGAAGCCGCGGCATACACCCGGGCGCCTTCTTGCAGCACCGGGGTGCGCGGGTCGTCGCTGTAGAAGTCGGTGGAGAGCCCCGGCAGGTCGGCTACCGCCACCCCCACGCTGGCGCCGCCATAGAAGTGGCAGGCATTGAGCAGCAGGCGGTCGCCGCGCTGGTTGAAGTGAGCGAAGTGCGGGTACTCGCTGGCGGGGCCGATCTGCGCGACCTGTTGCAACCTCGCATCGAACACCAGGTGCATCCCGCTTTGCTCGCCGATGGCGATCCACTGGCCATCGGGCGACACCGCGCCATGTTCCATGCTCAGGCCGATGCTCAGGTCTTCGGCGGCGACGCCGTCGGCCAGGTCCTGCTGGATGTCCTCAAGGCTGCGCAGCAGGCGGGTGGCGCCATCGGCAGCCAGGACGAAGATGCCGTCGGCACTCACCAGCAGCACCCGGCGCCCGTCGGGGAAAGGGATCAGGCTGGTGGCAGAGGGGCGTCCGCTGTCTTCAAGCTCCAGACCTGCCGGCAGGCCGGCGTGAGGGGCGGGCCAGGGAAAGCTGGCCACCTGAGGCCCATTCCAGCCGTCAGTGACCTGGATGCCGTCGGCCCGGCCCCAGGCGAAATAACGCCGCTGCGGGCACATGCCGAAGCACTCCACCTGCTCCAGGGGCTGGATCCGCGCATCGTCGATATGCACCACGAAGCCGGCCTCGTAGGGCGCGCCGATGCGTGCCAGCAGGCTACCGTCCGGCAACAGGGCCAGGGTCGGAATCATCCGCCCCTGGCTTTCCAGGCGTGGCGTCAGTGGGAAGTGTGCCGGTGGCCAGTCCTGGCGGAACGCCTGGCGCGCGGCCTCATCATGGGGGGCCTGATTGCTCGCTTCCAGGGCCGCTTGCCAGTCCTGCAACAGGTGCTCGGTGTCGGGCATGTTCGGTTCCTTCAAGCCCTTCCAGCCCTCGCGGGTGCCGGTTTCGACATAGTGGTTGATGTCGCGGGCATAGGTCAGCACGGCTTGCTGCCATTGCTGTTGCGGGGACAGGTTCGAATTCGACTGGGACATGCGCGCAGGACTCCTTGTGGCGCTGGAAAAGGCGTAGCAGACCGGGGGATGGACCGGAAAAGCGCGCAGTTTATCCCTTGGCGGCGGCTTTTTTTCAAGGGGCCTGAGTGCCCTTGTTCAAGGCGCCCGAGTCCTGCTGTTCAAGGCGCGTAGGTGCTGACCCGATTGCGCCCGGCGTGCTTGGAGGCGTACAGCGCCTGGTCGGCCCACTCGATCAGGCAACGGTGGTCCCGGGCCGGACGGTCGAGGCAGGCGATGCCCAGGCTGATGGTGAAGGCGATGGTTTGGCCGTTGTGGATCACCTGTTGTGCTTCCACCGACTGGCGCAGGCGCTCGGCCAGGGTGTGGGCACCGGCCAGATCGGTGTGGGGCAGGAGGATGGCGAACTCTTCGCCGCCATAGCGCCCGGCCACATCGCTGTCGCGCACATGCTCGTGGATCAGTTGCGACACGCGTCTGATCACTGCATCGCCGGCCTGGTGCCCGTAGCGATCGTTGATCGACTTGAAGTGGTCGATGTCCAGCATCAGCAGGGCAATGGCGTTGCCGTGGCGGCTGTATTCGAACGCCAGGCGCTGTTCCCAGTGGCCACGGTTGAACAGCTGGGTCAGGTGATCGACGCGTGACAGGTGCTGCAACTGCTGGTTGGCCTTCTGCAACGCCAGGCTGTTGATCGCCACGTCGGTGAGGTCGTAGATCACCAGGCAGACGTGATGGATCTCGCTGTTGGACGAACGCAGCGGCAGCAGCGTGGTGTTCTGGTACATGAACTCGCCCTGGCCGGTGATCGGCTGGTAGTTGTTGAAATGCACCAGGTATGGCCGTTGCTTCCAGATGGTGAAGGCCGGCGTGCCCAGGGCCACCACACGCCCGACCTTGCGGGTGAACCAGGGTCGCTCGACCTCGGGGAACAGCTCGAAAAAGGACTGGTCGATGGCCTGCTTGGACGGCACGCCAGAGCGGTTCTCCATGAAGCTGTTCCACACCTGGACCCGGCACTCCAGATCCAGCACCACGATCCCCACATCGATGCTCTGGACTACCGCCAGCAGCCAGTGCAGTTCACTGAAATCCATTCGTTTGGGCATGGCTCAATTCATCAGGTAGGCGAGCTTCTGTTCCAGCAAGGCCATGGAGCTCTCGGTGAACAGCAGCAACAGGTCGAAGTGGATGTTCTGTTCTTCCAGGCTGTAGCTGATCTCCACCGCTTGGGTCCTGTTCCAGCGTTGCTGGTTGAGCACGATCAATTCATCGATGGTGGTGTGTTCGCCGAGCACCTGGGGATGACCCACGGAAAAGAACACATCCAGCTGCTCGGCAATGCTGCTCAAGCAGGCACCGATCAACACGCTGGACAGGTCGATCAGCACTTCCATTTCCTGATAGGGATCGGTGCCCTGTTCCATCAGTTGGGCGATGTCGGCCACTTCCGAGTCGTAGAACATCAGCAGCGCTTCGCCGGCAATGCCGCTGCCGATATAGCTTTGGCAGATGGCAGTCAGTTGCCGGGCGCGATTGGCATCGGCCAGGAGCATCTGCAGTTCGCCGGCCTCCAGCACATTGACGTGAGGGATCGGCAGGTGCACGAACACGTCCAGGACCTTGGCGATCAGCGCCGCGGCGTAGCCCATGGAGACGTTGACGGTTTCCCGGAACGCGTCGCGAAAGGTCACCAGGGGTGGCGGCGAGAGGGGGGCGACGGGTGATGCGCCAGGGCTGTCCAGCAGTTGCAGTTCGTTGAGCAGTGCACGCAACTGCTGGGGATCGAAGGGCTTCTTCAGGAAGGCCCGGGCCCCCAGTTCGCGGGTGCGACGGACCGCTTCTTCCTGGACGTCGCCGGAGATGACGATGATCTGTGCGTCGATGCCTTCTTCCTGTACCGCACTCAAGACCTGGTAGCCGTCCATCACCGGCATGGTCAGGTCCAGCAACGCCACCTTGCCCAGCCCCCGGCGCAGGGCTTCCAGGCCTTCGCGGCCGTTGCAGGCCTGGGTCACGGACACCCGCCACTCGCTGGGCAAGGTCCGCAGCACCTGCTTGCGGGCCATGCTCGAGTCATCGCAGACGAGGAGAGGGATCATCGGGGTCGGACGCTCATTCGAAAAAACCGCCGTTGGATAACGTTCAGGAATATAACGAGTTGCCGCGCAATAAGGGTGGTGTAACGGGCTGTCCGTGCCGCGCCGCACTATAGTTCGGTCGGCAATGGAAGAACAAGTCGGCGTTCATTGCGTTATTTGTTCCAGATCATTGTTCTGTGCATTGAACTGCAGAGCGAGTTGCAACTTTCGGCTGATATCAGTCTGTGCCTCGATGCGTTGTTCCCTTTGCATTGCTGGGTGAGTTCAGCGAGATGCTGAAAGATCGAAAACCCCGATATAGAAAGGGTGGTTAAAGGTCAGCGAACCGTTGTGCCTGTTTTCTGGCGTTTGCAAAATGGCACTTTGCAAGCAACTTTAAATGCGGCCGTTCAATATGCTTGATGTACGAGCGGGTCAGGGACGGTGGTATGAAAGACGGCATATTCTGCTGCCGGAGGAGGGCATGAAAGTTTCGGCGCAACCGCTGTTCCGATACTCCGTACAGCCCGCTTATATGCAACAAAACCTTACCGTGGAATGCACTTCGATGATCGCTGCCAACCCTGTAGCCCTTGTTTCCTGCCGCCTATAGACCACGAGGCGCAGGCCCGGCCGGCCGGGCAAAAAAATGTCAGATTTTGAGTCCCGGCCTGGACCTTTTCCTGCAATGCGCAATCATTACTGCGTGGAAAACATAAGGAGAGACGCATGTTCATTCGGTCATTGACCCTCGCTACTCTGCTCGCTGTCGCCGGCCCGGTCCTGGCGGCCGACAACGACGGCCCATTGGCTCAGGACCTGGGCAAGTCACGGCCATTGATCGTGATCGCCCCCAGCACCGTGGACCCGACCCTGGTGAGCCTGAAGAAGTCCCTGGATGAGCCGGCGACCCGTCAAGCCTTCAACGAACGCAACATGGTCCTGTACACGGTGATCAACACCATCGGCCAGCGCGATGGCAAGGACATCGACCCGCAATCCACCATGGCCCTGATCCGCAGCCTCAAGCTGGGGGCGGGGGCCCAGACCAAGGTGATCCTGGTGGGCAAGGACGGCGAGAAAAAGCTCGAGCACTCCGGGAGCATCGAGCTCAAGGAAGTCTTCAGCGCGGTCGACCAGTTGCCGGCGTCGGAGAAACAGGCCGCGGCTCCAGCTCCGGCTCCCGAGCCGGAAACCAAACCGGCCAGTGCCAAGGCCGGCAAGGCGGCCAAGCCGGCGGCGGCGCCCAAGCCGCTGGACGACTGAAATGCATAGCCGGCTAGCCCGGGGCAGGCGCTGCGCGCCCCGGAACTTGCCCAGCGTCATCGCGTCAGCCCTGGCGCGATGACAGCGCCTCGAGGGTCTGGCGCAGCCCGTCGACGATCATCTCCACTTCTGCGGCATCGATCACCAAGGGGGGCAGCAGGCGGATGGTCGTGCCCCGGGTGACATTGATCAGCAGGCCATGATCACGGGCAGCGATCTGCACCAACTGCTGGGCCGGCTGCACCAGCTCGATACCCACCATCAGCCCCAGCCCGCGAATCTCCCGTACCGCCGGATGTCCCGCCAGTTCCTCCCGCAACCGACCTAGCAACTGGGCGCCGCGTTGCTCGGCGTTAGTCAGCAACTGCTGTTCCTCGATGATGTCCAGCACGGTGCAGGCCGCCCGGCAGGCCAGGGGATTGCCGCCGAAGGTACTGCCATGGCTGCCTGGGGTGAACAGTTCGGCGGCCTTGCCCCGGGCCAGGCAGGCACCGATGGGAATGCCATTGCCCAGGCCCTTGGCCAGGGTCATCACGTCCGGTACCACGCCTTCGTGCTGAGAGGCGAACCAGCGCCCGGTGCGGCCGATGCCGCTCTGGATCTCGTCGAGCATCAGCAGCCAGTTGCGCCGGGTGCACAGCTCACGCACGGCCTTGAGGTAGCCGGGCGCAGCCAGCTGGATGCCGCTTTCACCCTGGATCGGCTCCATCAGCACCGCGCTGATGCGCGAACCGTGCTTGGCAACGACCGACTCCAGGGCGGCCAGATCGCCGAACGGCACCTTGAGAAAACCGTCCGGCAACTGGCCGTAGCCCAGGCGCACTGCCGGGCCGTCGCTGGCGGCCAGGGTGGCCAGGGTCCGGCCATGAAAGGCGTTTTCCATGACCACCACCAGGGGCTGCTCGATGCCTTTGTGCCAGGCGTGCAGGCGCGCCAGCTTGAGGGCGGTTTCATTGGCTTCGGCCCCGGAATTGTTGAAGAACACCCGCTCCATGCCACTCAGCTGGGTCAGTTTGGCGGCCAGTTGCTGCTGCCAGTGGATGTCATAGAGGTTGGAACTGTGCAGCAGCAGGCCGGCCTGTTCGCGGATGGCGCTGACCAGGCGTGGATGAGAGTGGCCGACAGCGGTCACCGCGACTCCGGCGATGGCGTCCAGGTACTCACGCCCGGTCTGGTCCCAGAGGCGGCTGCCCAGGCCCTTGCAGAAGCTCAGGGCGAGGGGCTGGTAGGTGCTCATCAGGCAGGCGGCGGTCATGGCGGGCGACTCCATCTCAGAGGGTGTGCTGCCAGTATCGTTAGCCATTCAGGCTAGATAAACTCGCCATTTCTTTAATCATCTTGAAGTCAGGGTTGATAATGGATCTGTTCCAGGCAATGTCGGTGTACGTCAAGGTGGTGGAGGCGGGAAACATGACGGCCGCCGCCCGGGAATGCGCAATGTCCACCACCATGGTGGGCAATCACTTGCGGGCCCTGGAGCAGCGCCTTGGAGTGCGCCTGCTCAACCGCACGACGCGACGCCAGCGCCTTACCGAATTCGGCACCGAGTACTACCAGCGTTGTCTGGCGGTACTGGGCCTGGTAGCGGACTCCGAGCGCCTGGCGGAGCAGGCTCAAGGCGAGCCCTCCGGCACCTTGCGCATCACCGCGCCGCTGACCTTCGGCACCGAGCGCCTGGCTCCGGCCCTGAGCGAGTTCCGGGAGCGCTGTCCGCAGGTCAAGGTGGAACTGACCCTGGCCAATCAGCGTTTCGACTTGAGCGACGGCGCCTTCGATGTGGCCGTGCGTCTGGGCAACCTGGACAACTCAGCGCTGATTGCCCGGCCGCTGCAGGATTACACCCTGACCATCTGCGCCGCGCCGGAGTACCTGGAGCGTTGCGGCACCCCGCAGGTTCCCGAGGATCTGCAGCAGCACAACTGCCTGGCATTTGCCTACCCGGCCGGTGACGAGTGGAGTTCCACCGCCACGCAATGGCCATTGCGCGGGCCCGAGGGGGATGTGCTGATTCCGGTGTCCGGCTCGTTGCTGACCAACACTTCGTCCGGGTTGCACCGGGCGGCGCGGGGTGGGCTGGGGCTGGTGATGATGCCCGATGCGCTGGTGGAGGAGGACCTGCAGCAGGGCCGGCTGGTGCCGGTGCTGCAGGATTATCAGTTGCCGTTTCGGACGATGCACCTGCTGTATGCCCAGGACCGCTATCGCCTGCCCAAGCTGCGCAGCTTTGTCGACTTCGCCCTGGAGAAGTGGGGGCGTCAGGCCGACTCGGCGGCCAGCAACATCATTGCTGCCGACAGGGTGTGAGCGTCGGTGATCTGGCCGGCGGCGATCATCGCCAGCAACTCCTGGCGGCTGACCCACAGTACATGGTCCACCTCGCCATCGGTGGCGGTGGTCTGCTGTTCGGCGATTTCGACCTGACACACCGCCACCGCGCTGGCGATCAGCGAAGTGTTGCTGTGCAGCAAGCCCAGTTGGCGGACCTGCGATGCCTGCCAGCCGGTCTCTTCCAGCAGTTCCCGGGCCGCCGCGTCACAGGCGCTTTCACCGGCATCGATGGCGCCCCGGGGAAACTCGATGGACTGGCCACCAATGGCCCGGCGCTTGAGGTCCACCAGCATCAGCCGGCCATCGGCCAGGGTCGGTATGGCGACCACGCCGTTCACCGCCTGGGCTTCCTTGATGATGAAGTAGCCGTTTTCGCGGACTACCTTGAAGTACGGGGTTTGCAGCAGGCACTGGCTTTCGGTGACGGAACTCATGGGCGGCATTACTCCAGAAAACAACGATCGAACAGGTACAACTCGGTGGGCTTGAGGCTTTCCACTGTGGCCTGAGGGCGGCCGCCATCGCCGCTTTTCTTGCGTCCGGTTTCCTGCAGGTAGCCGGCTTCGCTCATCTTCAGCAAGCGCTGGCGGATGCTGGTCTTGAGCACCGGCCGTTGCAGCACCAGGGAGAAGATGCTCACCGCCTCGGGGGCGCTGAATTCCTGGCCGAGAAACATCAGCGGCAGGCTGCTGTACAGGGATTTGGAAAACAGCCGCTCCCGTGTCTGGGCCACCAGGCTGTTGTGGTCGAACGGCAACTTGAAGGCGCCGCTGGCCACCTCGCCAAGGGCAAAGAAACCCTGCTGCGGGCCGGGCTGCACCGGGTCGCTGACGATCCCCAGGTAGAAGGTCGAGGACGACCAGCAGCGCGGGTCGCGGAAGGCGTCGCCGACGGTGCCCACCTGTTCCAGCCAGGCCAGGGGCATGTCCACTTTGCTTGATCGGCGCAGGCGTTCCACCGCGTCATTCAGGCTGCGGTCCTCGACATCGCCGTTGACCACGATGCCCGGCAGCGCCCAGTGTCCGGCGAATGGCTCGCTGTCCCGTTGGTGAAGGAGAATTTCCAGCTCGCAGCGCTCGCGGTTGTAGCGCAGCAGGCACAGGTCAATGGTGTGCAGGTAGGCGCTGGGGAGGGTGGTGCGATCGTGCATATCAACTTCCGTGGACGGCGTAGAGGCCGTAGTTTAGCGGATTCATGCCCGGTGCCAGCCATTGGCTGGGCGGTGTTTCGCCGCGGGCCAGGCACTGGCGCAATACGCTGCTGCGCACCCCGGGCTGTTCCTCGATGCAGAGGATGGAAAAGCGTTGCAGCAATTCTTCGCCGCGATGGAACCTGGGCAACTGCCGCGCCACGTCTTCACCCACCACCAGGGCGATGCGCTTGCCGTCCAGGGCCAGGTCGTCGGCCAGGCGTTGCAGCAGAGTGAAGCTGTAGACCGGACCCGGATCGACCAGGGCCAGCTGCCGCTCCAGGCGGCTGACCGCCAACTCGGCCTGGCACTCGGGCTGCAAATGCGTGGTGATCGCCTGCAACCAGTTGGCCCGTTGCTCGAAATCGGCCATGCGCTTGCCATCCGGGTGGCGAAAGCTCGGGACTACCAGTACCCGGCGGGCGTGGCGAGCGGCTTCGAGCATCACCTGGGCGTGTCCGGCGTGGGGCGGGTTGAAGGCGCCGCCATAGAGGGCCAGTTCAAACATCTGCTTTTCCTCATTTGGTACATGACGTGTACCTTAGCATTGCTTTTGTCGGCGGAGAATCTCCTTTTGCACCTTGCTAGTGCATATTGATTGAAGATCGACTGATAAAAATAAAATCCATAGGGGCTTGCCATGAAAGTACATGACATGTACTTTGTGCTCCATGCAGAGGAGAGACCCAGCATGAACAGCCAAACGATGAAGACCGCTTCCTTCGATGTCGATGCACAAAAGAGCTTTACCCCGCTGTGCCCGAACGAGTTGCCCGTGGCCGAAGGCGATCGCATCGGCGGCGAGCTGAATTTCATGGCGACCCTGGCCAGCCTGCGCATCGGCAGCAAGGACGCCCACAGCCCCCAGGCTCCCTGGGTGGTGGCCGAGCACGCACAGATGCTCCAGCCCACCGGCCTGGAACACGCCGACCTGACCTGGGTCAGCCACTGCGTACCGGGCACCGCAGGCTTCACCCTGCTGGACGAGTTGCCCACGCCGTACGACTACGACTACTTCGTGTGGAAGGGCGTGGAGCCGGACCTGCACCCCTATGGCGCCTGCTATCACGACCTGCACGGCAAGCTCTCCACCGGGGTCATCGAGTACCTCAACAGCCAGGGCGTGCGACAAGTCATCGTCGGCGGCCTGGCCCTGGATTTCTGCGTCAAGACCACCGCCCTGCAACTGGCCGCCGCCGGCTTCAAGGTGATCATTCACCTGCCGGCCTGTCGCGCCATCAGCGCCGAGGGTGCTACCCAGGCGATCGACGACATGCAACGAGCGGGCATCGCGGTGGCCGCGACCCGCGAAGCAACCGCCAGACTGGCCAAGGCCTGAGGAGTCATCATGGAAAGTGCATTCGACCGTAACAACGGCGTGATTCAGAGCCTGCTGGACACCGACTACTACACCTTCACCATGATGCAGGCGGTGCTGCACCAGCACCCCAATGTCGATGTGGAATATCAGTTCATCGTCCGCTCCAAAGAGTCCCTGGTGCACCTGATCCCCGAGATCCGCCAGGAACTGGAAAAGCTTGCCGGCCTGCAGATGCGCGAAGGCGAACAGCGCTTTTTGTTCAACAAGCGCTTTCGTGAGTACCTGACCCCGGACTTCGAACAGTTCCTCGGCCTGTTCCGCTTCAACCTGCGCTACATCCACGTGGCGGCGGTCGACGGCCAACTGAGCATCCGCGTCCGTGGTCCGATGCTGCACTGCATCATGTTCGAGCAGCCGGTGCTGGCCATGGTCAGCGAGTTGCGCAACCGCGATAAGTACCCCGAGGTGGAGCTTGAGGATGTCACTCGCCGGCTCTACCAGAAGTTTGAATGGCTGGAGAAAAACGCCAGCCGCGACGAGCTGGCCGAGTTCCGCGTTTCGGATTTTTCCACCCGCCGGCGCCTGTCGTTCAAGGCCCAGCGCGAAGTGGTGAAGATCATGCGCAGCGACTTTCCCGGGGTCTTCGTCGGCACCAGCAATGCCCACCTGGCCTACGAGTTCGACCTGCCGCTGATCGGCACCATGGCCCACCAGTGGCTGATGGTGCACCAGCAACTGGGACGGCTGCGGGAGAGCCAGAATGCAGCCCTGGAGAATTGGGTGCACGAGTACCGCGGGCGCCTGGGCATCGCCTTGACCGACTGCATCAGCACCGACTTTTTCCTCAAGGATTTCGACCTGTACTTCGCCAAGCTCTACGACGGCCTGCGCCAGGATTCCGGGGACCCGCTGCTCTGGGCCGACAAGGTCCTGGCCCGCTACCGCGAACTGGGCATCGACCCACGGACCAAGGACCTGATGTTCTCCGATGGCCTGAACTTCGAGAAATGCCTGCCGATCCTGCGCCACGTGCGTGGCCAGGCCAGGTTCGGGTTTGGCATGGGCACCAGCCTGGCCTGCGACGTCGAAGGCGTGGAGCCACTGAGCATCGTGATGAAACTGGTGCGGGTGCATGGTGAACCGGTGGTGAAGTTCTCCGACGACCCGATCAAGAACGTTTGTGAAGACCCGTCGTTCCTGCGCTACGCCGCCCAGGTGTTCAACGTCGATCTTGCCCACTCGCCCCTGGAGGCCTGACATGAGCAACCCAACCCAAGAACGTATCGCCCGGGAACTGGGCATCGACCGGCAACTGGTGCGCGGTGGCGAGGCCGCCGAGATCGCCCGGCGCGTGGACTTTATCCAGCAGGTGCTGCGCGAGTCCGGGTGCGGCAGCCTGGTGCTGGGCATCAGCGGCGGGGTGGACTCCCTGACGGCCGGCCGCCTGTGCCAGCTGGCGGTGGAGCAACTGCGCGGGGCAGGGCATGAGGTCCGCTTCATCGCCATGCGCCTGCCCTACAAGAACCAGGCGGACGAAAGCGATGCCCAGGCGTCCCTGGACTTCATCGGTGCCGATGCCGTCAGTACCTGCAACATTGCCGACAGCGTCGACGGCCTGATGAGCCAGGTGCGGATCGACGGCTTGCAGCCTTCAGCGGCCCTCACGGACTTTGCCAAGGGCAACGTCAAGGCCCGGGCGCGGATGATCGCGCAGTACGCCGTGGCCAACTTCAGCAATGGCCTGGTGGTGGGCACCGACCACGCTGCCGAGGCCCTGATGGGCTTCTTCACCAAGTACGGCGACGGCGCCTGCGACCTGGCCCCGTTGTCGGGCCTGACCAAGACCCAGGTGCGGCTGCTGGCCGACGCCCTTGGCGCTCCCGGCCAACTGGTGCACAAGGCGCCCACCGCGGACCTGGAGGAACTGGCTCCGGGTAAGCTGGACGAAACGGCTTACGGTTGCAGCTACGAAGAAATCGATGCCTACCTGATGGGAGAGCCGGTCACCGACGCAGTGCGCCACCTGATCGAACGTGCCTACCTGCGAACGGCCCACAAACGCGCCTTGCCCCGCACCCCGCCTTATCGGCATGCGTCGAATGACCTCTCCCAGCCGGTCCTGCCCAGCGTCCTGTAGCCGCTGCCGCAGGCTGCGATCGGCTCCGCAGGAGACGCGGCGAGCTGAACGCCGCCAGAGGTCCGTCGGGAAATCGCCAGGCAAGGTCCTGTGGCCTTTGTCGACAGGGCCGGTCAATCCGGCCATTTCTTCAAGGCCACACGGCATTCTTCGGTCAGCTCCGGCATATGCTCCCGTACCTGCGGCCAACCCAATATCTCCAGTGCCTCGCGGGCGCCTTCTCGCAGCGGTCGCCATTGCGGGTGTTCGAAGCCATTGTCTTCCAGGGTCATTCCATAGGCCTCACGGCACAGTGCTTCACAGCCGCTTAACAGTGCTTGCAAGCGCGACAGCAAATGCGGCGCCAGATACAGCGGAAAATGCTTCACAAAACCAGCGAGATAATCCAGATAGCCAGACCACAGATTGCACTCGGCACAGCAACCGACCTCCATCCGTTGTCGCTTGGCGTCCAGGGCGAGAAATTCCAGGGCCATGCCCAGTTCGCCCAACAGGATGATCTTTCGGTACTCGTCCTGGCCGTACCAGGTCCAGACATTCGAGGCGAGGGGCGCGCAGCAGTGCGACGGTGATTCACTCATGCTGTCCACCTTTATCCTGCGTTGTCGGCGCGGGCTGCCAGCCCTCGGGCCAGCGGTCGCTGAACGAATGGCTGTGCGGCATCAGCGCCGGGTCGCGGTTGTCGTCGAAGCAGCCCAGGAGCAAGGCAATGGTCGGTTGATCATCGATGGCCCCCAGGGAGCTGCCGCAGGCCCGGCAGAAGGCCCGGCTCGAATAGTCCGAAGACCTGAAGGTCGCCGGAGCGCCGGCGGGGCCGGTCCAGGTCACCTGGGTGCTGGGGAACTCGACCCAGGCCAGGGTCAGGGCGCCGCTGTGGCGCTGGCACAGTTTGCACGAGCAGGTATGGGGATTGGCGGCAGGCCCTCGGGCCTCGAAGCGAATCTGCCCGCACAGGCAGCCGCCCCGGTACAGGCTGGCAGTCATCAGCGTGGGTTCTCCTGAGGAATCAAACGGTCCTTTTCCAAGTCATGCAGCAGTTCATCGAGCATCTGTCTGCGGCTTTCGACCTGCACCGGCGGAACATACCAGGCCGCTACGCTATAGCCTTCACGACGGTAGTCGTAGGTCTTGAGCAGTTGGCCGTCCTTGAGCAGGCTGCCGCGCAAGTTGCTCTGGTAGGAGTAGGGCATGGGGAAGGTCAGCAGGGTGATGGCATTCAACGCGCCAAGCAACCCCGCGCTCTTGCCGCCTGGCTCGTTGATCAGCAGGCGGTAACCGCTGCGGCTGTAGCCACCGTCGAGAAAGGAGAAGGCTCCGGTTTGACGCAGGGCGGCGATGGTTTCCCGTTGCTCCTGTTCGTCGAAGCGACTTTTCACCGGGCCCAGGTCCAGGGTCAGCGGTACATAGGGATGTTGACTGCGGTAGTCCAGCGGTGCCATTCGGGTGCCACAACCGGTGATGATCAGTGCGCTGCACAGCAGGGTGGTCAAACCTATGGGGTTCATTGGGCCTGACTCGCGGTTGGCAACAGTTGATCCTGACGCAGATCGCCAGCAAAGGCGCGGGCGATGCGCTGGATATTCTGTTCTTGCATTTCACCGCCTTGATCCAGCAACCAGGTGTATTTATGCGTCAGGTTGCGATAGCTGTAGCGCTTGAGGAGCTTGCCCTCGTGCAGCAGGCTGATGTCGGTGTGGGTGTCGATGCCATTGGAGAGCGGCATCAGGAACAGAGTGGCGGCACTGAGGAAGATCAACGGCATTGGCGGCATGTCCCGCTCGGACTTGAACTGAATGCGGGCGCTGTAGTCGCCAGCTTGTCCGGCGCCGGTCTGGACATCTGCGAACACCCCGGTGGCACGCAAGGCGTTACGTAACTCAGCGGCGCGCAATGGGTCATCGACCATCACATGCAGGGGCATCAAATAGGCTTGGCCATCCGTCAGCGGACGGTCCGGCAAGGTGTCGGTTGCCGTGCAGCCCGCGAGCAGCAGGAGGGCGCAAAGGGTCAGGCAGGATTTCATGGATGAATCTCCGCAGTGGCATTGGCTGGGCTGGTTTGCTTGTCGACGGGAAGGATGAAGGGCTTGGCCTTGTCCAGATCCAGCGGCATCCATTGCAGCTCCGGCAGCCCCGGCACCTGGCGCTGGGCAATCACGGCGTCACGGGGCATCTGATTGCTCCAGGCAAAGAAGCACTGGGTCACTTGGCTGCAGACCGAGCGAAACTCGCCGATGTAATACGCCTTGCCCGCCTCCAGGCGCAGCGGCAGTACGAACTCTTCGCGCGCTTCCTGGGATTGCAGGCGTGAGCCGAGCCCCGGGGTGTAGACCATGGACCAGAACTGGAAGTTGTAGAACTCGTAATCACCCGGTTTGAGCGGCATGACAAATACACTGCCGGCTGCGCGGGGTTCATGGATGTCCTCAGGCGTTGGCCGTGGGTCGCCCTCCCAGAGTGCCGCGGCGCCATAGATTGAGCCGCGCTTGCGAATCAGCAGGCGCAGGTTGGTGGCGGCACCGCCGCCGCCCAGGTACTGCGGGCCAATAGCGCCCACCAGATAGGTCGTGGGTTCGTTGGCTGCGGGTTGCAGAGGGGCGCTGACGATGGCGGCGGGTTGGCTGATGCAGCCAGAAATTATGCTGGTGGCCAGCAGCAAGGACGAAGCCTTGAGTACGCGGAACATGGGGAACCCTGAAAGTGACTTTGGACAAGGCGCAGACAGGGAGGGAGGCATGAGTGTCTGTACATGGCCTTCCCTGGCGCCGCTCGTGAGCGGCGCGATGGTACGGAATCGGTTGGGCTTTGGGTAGTTGCGGCCAGTGACAATGACCAGAGGGGGGCCTATTGACCGAACCCTCAGCGCAGTTTCTCCAGCATCTGGTAGTACCACATGCCCGCCGCCAGCATCGGGTTGCCCAACTGGTCGCCAAAGGGCACGCGGATGTGTCGGCAGGCGGCGAAGGTGTCGTAGTGGCCGAGGTGGCCGGTCAGGGCTTCGGCCATGATCTCGCCCATGATGTGGCTGGTGGCCACGCCGTGCCCGGAGTAGCCCTGGCAGTACCAGACGTTGTCCGAGAGCTTGCCCAGTTGCGGGATGCGGTTGATCACGATGCCCATGGCGCAACTCCACTGGAAGTCGATGCCCACGCCCTTGAGCGCCGGGAAGGTGCGTTCGATGCACGGGCGCAGTTCGCCGGCGATGTCCCGCGAGTCCTTGCCGCTGTAGTTGGCGCCGCCGCCGAACAGCAGGCGGCCGTCAGCGGTCATGCGGTAGTAGTCGAGGACGAAGCGGCAGTCGTAGACCGCCAGGTCTTCGGGGTTCAGGCGCTTGGCCAGGTCGCCCAACGGCTCGGTGGTGACGATGCCGCCCATGGCCGGGAAGATCTTGCCCTTGAGCTTCTTCGGCTCCAGCTTGTGGTAGACGTCGCCGGCCAGCAGCACTTGCTTGGCGTTGATCCGGCCTTGGGCGGTGATCACTGCCGGGTGTTCGCCGTGGACGATCTGCAGCACTTCGCTGTGCTCGAAAATCAGCGCCCCCAGGCTTTCGGCGGCCCGGGCTTCGCCGATGCACAGGTTCAGCGGGTGCAGGTGCAGGTTGCGGGTGTTCTTGATCGCGCCGTGATAGAGGTCGCTTTCCAGCAGGCTGCGCACCTGGGCCCGGTCCAGCAGGCTGACTTCGTCGCCCATGCCGCGGCGCAGCGCTTCGTCGTAGTCGGCGCGCAGGCCGGGCAGGTGGCTGGGCTTGTAGGCCGCGTGCAGGTGGCCGTGCTTGAGGTCGCAGGCGATGGCGTATTTCTCGACCCGTTGCTGGATGATCCGGTGTCCGCGCCAGCGCAGGTTCCAGATGAAATCGTCGACCTCGTCGCCCAGTTCGCGGCGCATCTGCTTGCGCATGGCCGCATCGCCGGAAAGGCTGCCGGTGACCTGGCCACCGTTGCGCCCGGTGGCGCCCCAGCCGATCTTGTGGCTTTCGACGATGGCGACTTTCAGGCCGCGTTCGGCCAATTCCACCGCGCTGGCGACGCCGGTGAAGCCGCCGCCGATGATCACCACATCCACCTGATGGCTGCCTTGCAGGGTCGGGTAATGGGTTTCCTGATTCAGGGTGGCGCTGTAGTAGCTGGGGCAGCGCTCGGCTGCCGGGGTCCGCGGATCGAAGGCGGCTGTCATTGAAAAATCCTCGTGGAAAAAACAACCGGCGGCTGCGTGGGGGCAGCGGCCAGCGCTTCAGCAACTGTCGATGATCTGCCGGGCGCAGCTCAGGTCCGGCAAAGCGGTTTCAGGCCGCCTTGCCCATGAGTCCAGCACCGCAGATCGTTACTGGGGCTCAGGCCTGGGTCAGGTACCAGCGCCAGTCCTGCTCGCCGACTTCGGCCATGAACTGGCGGTATTCGGCACGCTTGACCGCCAGGTACACGCCGAGGAACTCATGGCCCAGGGCATCCCGGGCCCAGGCCGATTGCTCCAGGGCGATCAGCGAGGTCAGCCAGTCGGTGGGCAGCAGCTCGGTGGCCTGGGCGTAGCCATTGCCCTGCACTGGATCGCCCGGATCGAGCTGTTCGCGCAGGCCACGATAGACGCCGGCGAGGATCGCCGCCGCCGCGAGATAAGGGTTGGCGTCGGCGCCGCAGATGCGGTGTTCGATGTGCCGACTGTTGGCCGGACCGCCGGGCACCCGCAGGCTCACGGTGCGATTGTCGACGCCCCAGGTCGGCGCCAGGGGCGCGTAGCTGTTGGCCTGGAAGCGGCGGTAGGAGTTGGCGTTGGGGCAGAACAGCAGCAGCGATTCCAGCAGGGAAGCGAGCATACCGCCCACCGCCTGGCGCAGCAGCGGGGTGCCGGCCGGGTCCTCGGAGGCGAACAGGTTACGGCCCGCAGCGTCGGCAATGCTCACGTGCATGTGCATGCCGGTGCCGGCCAGGTGATCGAAAGGCTTGGCCATGAAGGTGGCCTGCATCCCGTGCTTGTGGGCCACGGCCTTGACCAGGCGCTTGTAGCGCACCGCCTGGTCCATGGCCTGCAGGGCATCGCCGTGTTCCAGGGTGATTTCCACCTGGCCCGGGGCGTATTCGGAGATCGCCGTGCGTGCTGGAATACCTTGCAGTTTGCAGGCGGCGTAGAGATCGGCGAGGAACGGCTCGATCTGCTCCAGCTCGCGCAGGCCATAGACCTGGGTGCTGCGCGGACGACCGCCGTCGGCGTCCAGGGCCGGTTGCGGTCGGCCGTTGCCGTCACGCTTGGCGTCCAGCAGGTAGAACTCCAGCTCGCAGGCCATCACCGGGTGGTAACCCTCGGCCTTGAGCCCGTCGATGACCTTGATCAGCAGGTGGCGCGGGTCGGCGATGCTGGCGGGCATGCCCTCCTGCGGGTGCATGCTGACCTGCACCGCCGCGGTGGGAATCTGCCGCCACGGCAGGCGCACCAGGCTGCCGGCCAGGGGGTAGGCACGGCAGTCGATATCACCGACGTCCCACACCAGGCCGGAGTTCTCCACGTCGTCGCCGTTGAGAGTCAGGCCGAGGATGGTGCTGGGCAGGGGCCGGCCGCTTTCATACACCGCCAGCAGTTCTTCGCGGTGCAGCAGCTTGCCTCGGGGCACGCCGTTGGCGTCGAGGATGAACAGCTCGATCATGTCGATGTCAGGGTTGGCGGCCAGGAAGTCACGGGCTTCGTCGAGGGCGGCAAATTTCATCAGGATTCTCGCTTGCGCCATTGGGGCGCGCAGGTTTTCAGGTCCTGCAACGACGCCGCGCACGGCTCGGTTGCAAGGGCAGAAATCAGTTCTGGGGCGTTACGCGCAGAGGCGCGCGATCAGGCCGCAGGCGAGCGATCCGGAGGACGTGAGGAGTGGCGCAGACGGGAGCGGCACAGGGCCATGGGCAGGTTGACCATTAGCTTCATGGGCAGGACCTGCCCAGCAAGTACAAGCCGATAACGGCGGCGCGGTCCTCATGAACCTCACGAGGCGTGGCGGGGCGTGAGCGGGGCAGCGAGAACCGAGCGTCGACATCACCACCGCGGCCACTGTGCAGGGGCGCGGGAGCTGATCTGTCGAATCCGTGAAACGGGCTCAGGGGGTACATCGCCGGGTGATCTCGCTGTCGAGTTCGTTGTAGTTATTGGTTATGGGAACCGGGCGCTGCTGGGGCAGAGCAATGGAGCCGTTGTCCCAGGGCGGATCAATACTGCAAGAATCCGTCCGCCAATGTAAGGGGGGTAAACGGCTCCAGTGCCCTGGCGGGTGCCCTGCACCCACGGGGAGAGGTGCGAGCTAGAGCGGTGCTTTCTGGTTGCCAGAAGTGTCTGATTTTTTTTACAGAACCCCAGTAGACACCGGGCACAGGTGCCGGCAGCCCCTGTCGGCGGTGCATGAGGCCCGGGGCTTCAGCTCGGGCCGGCGTTCGCTAGGCTCTGTACGAAAAGTTTCAAGACGAAGGTCAGGCAAGGCGAAAACGGTCGAGGAACGGCCGGGGGGCGCGTTCGACTTTACGGGGTGTAGATGAGCCTTCCGATCGGACTCGCGCACGAGGCCGTTTTCCACGCAGCATCACCGAGTATCAAGGCTCTTCGTACAAAGCCTAGGGATCGACCGACTCTGCCTGGTGCCGTACCACCGGCGCTGCATGGCTGGCTGGCAGGTGAGGGGATGCTTGCGTCGCTCCCCGCTCAACGATCTTCATCGCCCGTACATCGCAGCCCAGGTTCGAACAGATGTAGTCGAATGCCTTGACCGGGTCGCAGGTTGTGCCGCAGGTAAAAATGTCGAGAAACAGCGCGCCATGCTCGGGGTAGGTGTGGAAGGAGGCATGGGACTCCTCCAGCATCACCAGGACCGTTGCGCCTTGTGGCTCGAAGCGTTTTGTCAGCGTGCCACAGACCGTCGCGCCGGCTTCGGCGGAAGCGGCACACAGCAGTTGGGTCAAGGCATCCAGGTCATTGAGCTTTTCGGGGGCGATCTGATAGAGCTCGCCCAGCGTGTGCCTGCCAAAAAAAGCATTGGCGTTCGGGTTCATAGGACTTCCCTGTTTCGACACCAGTACGGATGGCGCGGGTCGGTGAGTGACAGGCTGCGCAGGCCTGATTGCAGGCGCCGATGATGGGATAGCCGGTACTCGATTTCCAGGCAAATTGCCGGCGGGTTATTTGAGTATGTAAGAGGTTGATACCAATTGTTTCGCAGGCCCTGGCGGAGCGATCAGCACCTGGCGCGCAGGCCCCGAGGCAAGGCGGCGCACGGCACCGGCAATGATTCATGGGCCTTGATCAACTCACTCATCGGTTCAGCTATCGCCATCGGCAGGCGTCGCCGTGCTGTCCGGGGGCGAATCTGTTCCTTTATTAGTTTCTGGAAATATCGATTCATACTCGGATTGATTTTGTTACAAGTCTGAAATTATTTTCGGAGTTCTTTGTTTGATGTCGGTGTTAGCTTGTTTTCGCTGCTGTTCCGGCTGTGCCTGGTAGTTGTGGGTCTCAAACTTTGTCGGTTGGTTTTCGAATGGCGTCGCAATAGCGCTTCTTATACGTCGCTGCTGTTTGAAATGTTGTTCTGCAATGTTGATGAAAGTTTATCTGGTTGAACTTTAGTGTCGGAGGTGGGTGATCATGGAAGATCAGAAGTTGAAGTTGTTGGTCTTCGGTATCGACGGGGCGTCCCATGCTGTCCTCCAGCAACTGATGGCTCGGGGATTGCTGCCGAACTTCAGCGCACTGCGCCGGCGCGCCTCCCATGGGGTACTGCAATCGACCTTCCCACCGCACACGGCACCGGGCTGGGCCTCCATGTTTACCGGGGTTTCTCCGGGTGAACACGGGATCTACCAGTTCTGGTCGACCCAGTCTGTGGACTATCGTTTCCGGGCAATGAACGCTGCCGACTATGGGCGTGAACCCTGCTGGCTGACCCTGGAACGCCAGGGGCTGAAAGTCGGTGCCTACAATATCCCCATGACTCATCCGCCGGCAGATCTTCAGGGCGGCTATATGATCAGCTGGCCATTGGCCAAAACCCTGAGATATACCTCGCCCGCCAACTTGATGCATGAGTTGATGCAGGCGGGACTGCACTATCACTCAGACATTGTCACTATGTATCGCGGTCAGGAAGACTACTGTGAGCAGGCGCGAAAGTTTATCAAGGGGCGTGCCGATACTTGCTGTTTTCTGCAGCGGACCCGACCAGTGGATGCACTGTTTGTAGTCTTCACCGAAGTTGATCGTGTCAGTCACTATTATTGGGGCGATCACTCGGCGCCAAGTTCAGTAGTGGAACAGTGTTATATCGATATTGATCAGGCGCTGGGCACGGTATTGACCCTGGCCGATGACGACACCCTGGTGGTGGTGGCTTCCGACCATGGCTTTGGCCTGTGTGAAGCGGACTTCAGCGTGCACGAGTTCCTCGAACAACAGGGCCTGCTGGCGACCCGCTATGAACTCCAGGACTCGGGCGCCGAGGCCTCCCACGACGACCCGGGGGCGCGTTCCTGGTTCGACGCCCCCGGAAGCTACCGACGTGTGGTGGATTGGTCGCGCACCGAGTTCTACATGCCCACCCCTGGCTGCTTCGGTGTCAATGCCAATCTGATGGGGCGCGAGGCCCAGGGGGTGCTGCGCGCCGAGCAGTTGCCGGAGGCCGAAGCGCGTTTGCAGCAAGCCCTGGCGCAGGTGCTCGACGAACAGGGGCGCCCCTGGTTCACGCTGGTCAAGGCCGATCAGGTGTATGCCGGCGCACGCCTGCAGGACGCTCCCGACTACCTGCTGATCCCCAGGGATTTCAGCGTCATGCCGACGCCGGCACTCACCGGCCGGGTCTGGAGTACACCGGCCCAGCGTGGCGTGCATCGGCCCGACGGCATCGTGTTTATCCGTGGCTCGACCTTTCCCGAGGACGCCGCGCTGCAAGCGCGGATCGAAGACATCTACCCGACGATCCTGGCCCATCTGGGGCTGCCGGTCCCTGAAGGGCTGGAAGGCCACTGGTTGCTGGAACCGGCCCACGAGCCGCAGCGCGAGCCCGGCCGCAAAGGCTGTGGCGGGCAACGAATGAGTGAAGAAGAACAGCGCTTCATGGACAGCCAATTACAACAAATTGGGTATTTTTAATGGAAACCGTGCAGTTCACCAACGCCGCCGACGGGTTGATTCCGCTCGCCAACCTGGCTGAGCCGATCGACGCGCCACCGACCAATCCGCTGCATTCCACTGTCGACTTCCGCAAGCCGCAGCCGATGCGCGTGTGCTTTCCGGTGTTGCTCGATGGCGACCTGGTGATGAGTTCCGAACACCTGGGCGTCAGTTACCTGGTGTCGATCCTGCGGGACCTGGGAGCCGAGTGCCAGGTGGTCGAGGTCAAGTCGATCCAGCACGGCGACGAGATTGCCATTGCTGAAGTGGTGGCCTTCAAGCCCGACCTCATTGGTTTCTCCCTGACCACGGTCACCGTCAGTCATGCCACCGCTTTCGGTTCGGCATTGCGTGCGGCCCTGCCCGAGCAGGTGGCGTTTCTGGCCGGTGGCCCGCTGGCCACCTTCCTGGGCTCCAAGTTGCTGAGCAACCCCAACTGGAGCTTCCTTGACGCCCTGGTGCGCGGTGAGGGCGACGTGCCGCTGGTGCGCTACGTCGAGGCCTTCTGGGATCACGGCGACTACGCCCGGGTGCCGAGCCTGAGCTGGCGCGAGGAGGGCGGGTTCGTCATCGACAACCCCATTGGCAAGCCGGTGCCGGAGCTGGACATGCTGCCTGAGCCGGCGCGGGATCAGTTCGAGCTCAACAGTGGCAAGCTGCCCTACCTGCGCCTGGCCACCACCCGTGGCTGCACTGCGCGCTGCACCTTCTGCAACGCGCCTCACGCCGGCAACAAGATCAACCCCGGCAAGCTCTGGCGGGCCAGGACCCCGGACAATATCGTCGATGAAATCGAGCGGCTTTATCACAAGTACAACTTCAACACCTTCGACTTCGTCGACTCGACCTTCGAAGACCCGGGCGGTGCGCCGTTCGCCAAGCAGCGGATTGCCGACATCGCCCAGGGCGTGCTCGATCGTGGGCTGAAGATCTATTACAACTGCTGCATGCAGGCCAAGAACTGGCACCCCGAAGACCAGCCGCTGCTGGACCTGCTGTACCGCTCCGGCCTGGAGAAGGTGCTGATCGGCATCGAGTCGGGTTCACAGATCGGCCTGGACCGCTGGAAGAAGAAGTCCACGGTCGAGGACAACAAGCGGGCCATCGAGCTGGTGCGTGGTGCCGGCATCTACGTGGCCTTCGGATTCATTGCCTATCACCCCTGGTCGACCTTCCAGGAGATCCGTGACAACAACCTCTTCCTGCGCGAATACATGGGCTACAACCTGCGCCGCTACACCGTGCGCCTGGAGCTCTATCCCGGGGCGGAGGCGGTCGAGACCCTGCGCGCCGAGGGCAAGCTGCATGACGACTTCGATGTGTCGCTCAATGCCCTGAGCTACGACTTCGAAGACCCGCGAGTGCGTCAGTTGTCGACCATCAGTGCCTTGCTCTACGGCGAGAAGTACGCCTCGGAAATGGTCATCGAAAAGGAACCGGCGGTGTTCGAGTTCGAGACCTACGACATTGTCATGCACACCTTCATGTCGCGCTTGCGGCGTGCGGTGCTCGGCGACGCCCGGGGCATGGCGATTCTCGAAGCCGGCGAAGCCAAGGCCGCCGAATTGCGCCGGCTCATGAGCGATTTCAACTATGCGCTGATTTCCGAGATGACCGACCTGGCCGAGCAGGGGACCCTCGACGAGGCCTATGCCCATGAACGGCGACCCCAGGTCGAGCAGTTCTACCGGGTCAAGCTCGGCGAGCTGCGCCAGGTCCAGTTGGGTATCAGCATGCAACTCCACCGCGCCGGGCTGAGCCTGCGCGACATCCAGTTCAGCAAAGGGGCTTGAGCCATGACGAATGCCGAACCGGTGAACTTTCTCGGTCACAGCCAGTTGCTGGGCAATGACCTGGTCATCAACGAGGACTCCTGCAACCTGGGGTGCACCTACTGCCTGACCGGGCAGAGCAACATGAAGTCGTCCCACGAAGGCAAGCTGATCTTCCAGCCGCCGGTGCACGACGTCTACAGCCAAGACAGTGACCTGGGCCGGCGTCTGCAGACCATCGTCGAGCGGGTCAACCGCACCTTCAAGCCACCGCTGCTGAAACTCACCGGCGGCGAGATTTTCATCATCAAGGGCATCATGAGCTTCATCGAGAGCATGTCGCCCCTGCATGAAGTGCTGATTGTACAGACCAACGGCCTGCCGTTGACCCGGGACAAAGTGCGGCGCCTGGCCCAACTGGGCAATGTCGTGGTGCAGATCTCACTCGACAGCAGCAACTATCAGGGCAACAGCTATCGGGTCCTGTCGCCACGCATCCACGAGATGATCATGGAGCGTATCGCGATGGTCCTGGAGGCCGGCCTGCCGCTGGAAGTCTACGGCGTGCTCAATGACCGCAGTGCGCCGTATATGCGCGAGTTCGTGGAGTGGTGCTCCGGGTTTGCAGACAACCCGCCGCAGCTGTTTCCGTTCCCCGTCCGCGGCCCGGACAGCGAGAAGTTCAAGGTGCGCCCCGAGCAGTATCCCTTCATCGACGCGTTGTTCGAGCTGCGCGAGCGTTACCCGCAGATCCTGCCACCCAAGGCCTACCTGGACCGCCTCAGTTCGTTCTATCACCAGGGGCGGCGCACCTGGCGCTGTCACCTGCCGCGCCTGGTGCTGTCGACCTTCAGCGACGGCGTGGCCACGCCCTGTCCGAACATCTGGTTCCACAACATGGGCAACGTGCTGGAGCAGGACTGGAACAAGGCTCTGGCGCCGGTGAACCGCTCACCGTTCTATCAGTTGCTGCTGGCTGAACGACCACGGCTGGATGCCTGCAAGGGGTGCTTCACGCCCTGGGACACCCTGAGCCTGTATTTCGAAGACGCTATCAGCCTGGACGAGTTGTGCCGTGCGCCTTCCTACGCGCCCCAGGCCGTCAGGAACCTGCTCGAACAAGCCAAGGAAGCGTATCAACATGGCGCCTGAGTCACGGACCGATGACCGCTGGTTTGCCCAACTGAGCGCGGGGCCGGTACTGGCTTCGCTGCCGGCAACCCGGCGCAGTGAGTGGGCCCGGCAGCTTGGTGAACTGGCCAGCAGCGGCCAGCAGCGCCTGCTGCTGGTGTTCGACAGTACGCTTGAGCATGCCGCGCTGTTGCTGGTGCTGCTGGAGCAGGGCTTGTCGCCGTTGCTGGTGGCCAGCGATGCCAAGCCCCAGGAACTGCAGCGCTATGCCGCCCAGGGGGCGATCAGCCACAGCGTCCATCTGGAGCAGGGCGAACTGCGGGTGACATCGCTTGAGCCTGGCGCTGCACTGCCTGGCGATCCGGCAGTGCAGCCACACCGGCGTGGCATCTATCTGCTGACGTCGGGCACCACGGGGGAACCGTCGCTGGTTTTTCGCGACCTGCACAGCTGGCGCGACGAAGGCTTGCGCTATTGCCGGCTGTTGCAACTGAGCCACGAGGACCGGGTACTGTTCATTGCCCCGGTGTATCACGCCTATGCACTGGGCTGGTTGTGGGGCGCGTTGCTGGCCGGGTCCCAGGTGGAAATCTGCAAGCCCACGGAACTGGGGGCGGCGCTGCAGGCGCTGCGTCTGCGCGCCAGCCATTGCGTGGTCACGCCGATGCTGGCGACCCTGATGGCCCAGCGGGTTGGCCAGGGTGAGCGTCCGCCCCAGCTCAAGGTGGTGATGTCCGGCGCCGGCCCGGTGGACGGACAGCTCGACCAGCAATTCCAGCAGGCCTTCGGCATCGGACTGTCGCGCAACTATGGCAGTACCGAAAGCGGTGCCGTGTTTGCCGGCGTCGCGCCATTGCCGCCGTTGTCCATCGGCTTTCCAATGCCGGGGATCGAAGTCGTGGAGCCGGCGGCGGGTCAGCCGTTTGCCCTCAAGGTGCGATTGGAGGATGGCCGCCTTTACGACACCGGCGACATCGCCGAACAGAGTCCGGCCGGCTACAGCATTGTCGGTCGTGAAAGCAGTGCGATCCGTCGGGGCGAACGCTGGATTTCGCCGTTCGAGATTGAATCGGTACTGACCAGCCACCCCGACGTACTGGATTGCTCGGTGCGGGCAGTGAAGTCGGCCCGGGCAGGCAACGACCATATTTTCGCCTTCGTGGTCTGGAGTGCCGAGCGGCCCTGGAACCCGGGACTGCTGCGCGAATACTGTCAGGCGAACCTGGCTTCGGCCAAGGTCCCCGACCGCTTCGAGCGCACGGCATTGATTGCTCGTAGCAGTAATGGCAAGCCGCTGCTCAGTCGCCGCTACCGCCCGGCTGCCAGCCGGGTATTGCTCGACGCGGCCCACGCTTACAAGCGTTCGCAATTGCTGTTGGCATTGTGGGATTGCGGCGCCTTGCAACTCAGTGCCCAGGGCTTGAGCGTCGATCAGATTGCCCAGCGTACCGGGCTGCATGCGCAGACTCTGGCGGTGGCCTTCGACACCGCCCAGGCCAACGGATTGGTGCAGGAAGCCGCAGGCGTCGAGGCGCATGCGCAGGACCTTGAGGCCCTGGCTCCGGTGCTCGATCTGGAAGCTTTCAACAACCGCCACTGGAACCGTCTGGACGAGCTGCTGGCGGTGCTGCATGACGGCCTCGACCGGCGCGCTTTCGAGCAGAGTCCCAAGCATCCGCAATTGCTTCGGCGCTACCAGCGCGCAGTGTCCGGGGCGGACAAGCAACTGGCTGCGCAACTGACCTGGCGCAAGGCCTTGCTCCACACGACGGGCGCCATTCGCCTGCTCGATGTCTGTGCCACCGGCGCGGTGTACACCCAGGCGTTGCTTGGTCGCCGACGCCTTGACTGCAACGCCAGCCGGATCGTGCCACTGGGGGGGCTCAACCCTGTGGCGGCGGATATTCCGGTGCACAGCCGGGAGACATTGGCCGAGCTCGATGAGTGCCGGTTCGACGTCATCGTGCTCGACAACACCTTGCACCAGCCCAGCGTAGCCCAGGCCCTGCCTGCCTTGCTGGAGCGCCTGGGGGCAGGTGGCCGGCTGATCATTGACGAGATTTTCTTTTGCGACACGGCCTCGGCAGCTGTCGGCGTGGATTGGCTGACCCATGGCGGCTGCCAGTACCCGAGGCAGGACGAGGTGGTTGCGGCGCTGGCGCGCCTGGGGTTCGTCGGCGAGCAAATCTGGCGCCGCGAATCGATGATTTATCAATGCACGATGTTATTCAGCAGGAGCTAGAAAATGACCGATACCGACCGCTTGATCAAAGTGTTCTCCAGCACCGTGGGCCGTGAGCTGAGCCGCGAAGACCTTTCGGGGGGCGACCTGATCGGCACCCTGGGCCTGAACTCGATCGACGCCTTGCAGTTGCTGATCCAGGTGGAAACCGAGTTCGGCTTTTCCATCGAGGACAACGAGCTGTCCATTGAACTGGTCAACTCGCTGGAGCGCCTGGAAGCCTTCGTCACCGACAAGACCCAGGCCCGGGTCGTCTGAGGACGATGACGGCATGTGTCTCTTTGCCAACGTCGGCCGCGCGCTTTGCAGTGCGCGCCGACCTGGGCGGCCCGGCGCCCGCCGGGCCGCCCGGAAGAACCGAACGACGAGGGAATTCGTGTGAACGATGCAAAAAAGACTGAGGCAATGTTTGCCAATCGTCCCGGCACCGATGCCCAGTTGCCCTGGCTCAACCAGCTCAACCGCCAGCGTCTGGCCGGGCCGGCGATGGAGAACAATCGCTGGCTGACCGAAGGCGAGGCCCCGGCGACACTCTGCGTGCACGCCGGCACCTACGAGGACCCGGTGACCGGGGCCGTGGGCACGCCGATATTTCCCAGCACCACCTTTCGCTTCAGCCAGTCCACCTACGAGTCGTTCCTGGAAGGCTACGTGCGTGACATTCCCACCTACAGCCGCTACGGCAACCCGGGGCAGTGGTCGGTGCAGTTGAAGGTGGCGGCCATGGAGGGGGCGCAAAGTGCCTTGGTTCTGTCATCGGGCATGGCGGCGATCGCCTCGACCCTGTTCGCCCTGACCAACCGCAATGGCCATATCATCTCTTCCTACGATCTCTACGGTGGCAGCTACAGCCTGCTGCACGCCGACATCAGCCAGGCCGGGCGCTCGGTGAGCTATGTCGACCCGCTGGATCTGCAGGCGATTCGCCGGGCGATCCGCCCGCAGACCCAGATCATGTTTTTCGAGCTGCTGTCCAACCCGCTGATGAAGGCCATCGATCTGCTGGCCATCGCTGCCTTGTGCAAGCAGGAGAACATTCTTCTGGTGGTGGACAACACCTTCCTTTCACCCATCAGTTGCCGTCCCCTGGAGTGGGGGGCCGATATCGTCATCCACTCGGCGACCAAGTACCTCAACGGGCACAGTGACGCCACCTGTGGCGCGGTTGCGGGCAGTCGCAAGCTGGTGGACCGGGTCTGGGCACAGCTGTTGCGCTTTGGCGGTAACCTGGACCCCTTCGTGTGCTTCCTTCTGGAACGGGGCATGAAGACCCTGGCCGTGCGCATGCAGGCTCATGCCGCAGGGGCCCGGCAGGTGACGCGTTTTCTCGAACGCCATCCACAGGTGACCGCGGTGCATTCGGTCTATGCCGAGGAGTATGCCCACCCCCATCTGTACCAGTACGCCGCCCAGGCCACCTGCGGCATGCTCGGTTTTGAGCTGCGGGGCGGCGATCCGGCGGCCCTGCAACTGCTGGAACACCTCAAGCTGATCACCTGTGCCACCAGCCTGGGCGGTGTCGAGTCGCTGGTGAGCCTGCCGTTCAACACCTCCCACAGCGGCCTGACTCGCGAGCAGCAGAAAAAGATCGGGCTCAACCCCGGGCTGGTCCGGCTGTCGGTGGGAATCGAGAACCCTGATGACCTGTGTGCCGATCTCGAGCAGGCGTTGCGTCAGGTCTACCAAGGAAGGAGTCAGCCATGAGAAACGGAATGAACATCTCGGGCTTCAGTGAGATTGTCCACGAGATCCAGCAAGAGCCGGCCCAGGCGATCTTCCGTTACGCCGCCTATGCGCACTGTTCGCCGGCCGGCGGCATGCTGGCCGGCGTGGCTCCGGCCTTGATCGGCCTGTTGCGCGCGCCGCGGCATTTCGAAGTACCGATCCGCCCCAGCCCGGCGTTGCAAAGCCAAGGGCTGCTGGACCCGGCCTGGCCCCAGGAATTGGCCCTGGCGGCGCTCTCCGGCTGTTTCCTGGTGTCCGCGGTGTCGGGGTTTTCCGCGCGACGGACCACGGTCGATCATCTGTCCATGACCACCAGCGCGATCCTGCAGGAAGCGGCCGCTGCTGCTCCCCAAGTGCGCTACGAGATCCGTTCGGGCACCGACAAGAAGATCAGCGAAGCCCTGGAGGTGATCGAGGCGGTGAAGAGCCACAGTCCCAATCACCAGACTTTCGTCCAGCCCCTGGGGCTTTCGGCACGTCTGGTGGATGCCGAGGGCGCTGGCCCCTGGCACAGGTTTTGCCCCTTCGAGCAGGCGCCTGCGGATACTGCGGCGGTCCAGACCAAGACCCAGGCCCTGTCCCTGGATTGCCAGTGGCTCTATGGCACTCAACTGCGGGCGGACTTCGTCCACCAGGACCCTCAGGACCTGCGCAGCTTTCCTATCGACCAGCCCAAGCAGCTGGCCGGTATCGACTGGGGCCCCAACCCCCAGGAATACCTGCTGATGGCGATTGCCGCCGATGTCCTGGCGCAGCTCAACCGTCGCCAGCAGTTGCCGGGTGCGGTGCACCTGGACGTGCGGGCCATGGTGGACATCCGCGGCATGTGTGAAGTGGCGCCGACCCCGGTTCACCTACAGGACATCGAGCTTGAACTGCAAGTCGAAGGCTGGCCGGCCGCCCAGTTGGCGACGCTGATGCAACAGCTGGCGGCGAGCATCGAGGCCTCGGTGGTGTGTGCCCTGATTCGCCATCGGGTGGGTTTCGAGTTCCAGGTCGGTGCCCGGCCGCTGCCCGAGGATGCCCGCGAGTGCCAGCCATGCTGAATCAGTCGACCCTGTGTTTCGCCACCCTGGCGGTTCCCGACCTGGCGGCTGCCGAAGCCTTCTATGTGCAGGTCCTGGGTCTGCAGGTCAGCCGGCGCTTTGCCCCGACCCGCTGGATCAGCCTGGATGTGGATGAGCAGGGCGGTGCCGGACTCGGCCTGATCGAAGACCCGCTGATGGCCCGACCGTCGCCGGCCAGCATGCTTGACCTGATGGTGCCTGAGCTGGATGCGCTGGTTGCCCGGATGCCGCCGCAGGTGACCCTTGTCGAGGCGCCAGGGCCGACCCTGTGGGGCAGTTACAAGGCGGTGATCGAGGACCCGTTCGGCAACCGCCTGGGCCTGGTCCAGTGCAGCCCGCAGGCCGCTGTCCGGGATACCGGGCAGCCGGGAAAGAACGAGTAAGGAGCTGGGATGCTTAAGCAATATGAATGCATGAATGTACCGGACTGCGTTGCTGGCGATGGCGGCTTCGTGTCCGTGGTCTCCGGGCTGCCGCGCAGCGGCACCTCTATGATGATGCGTGCCCTGGCCAGTGCCGGCCTGGCGCCGCTGACTGACAACCTGCGCCAGGGCGATGAACGCAATCCCCATGGCTATTTCGAATGGGAAGCGGTCAAGTCCCGCGACGGCTACCTGGGGTGGATGGACCAGGCCCGCGGCCGTGCGGTCAAGCTGGTGTCGCGCTTTCTCCAGCACCTGCCAGCGACCCACGGGTATCGGGTGTTGTTCATGCACCGTGATATCGATGCGGTGATCCGTTCCCAGCGAGACATGGCCGAGCACCACAGCGGTCAGGTCTGGGGAGGGCAGGAGGTCGAGGAACTGGCGCGGCTGTATCGCGAGCATGTGGCCCAGGTGCTGGCATGGGTCCGTTCGCGGCCGAACATGCAACTGCTGGAACTGGATTATCAACGGGTGCTGCAAGACCCTGACGGCGAATTCACCCGGGTTGCGGCATTCCTCTCACCCTTGCCCCTGGCGGTGCAGTCGATGGCGGCCACCGTGGATCGAGGTCTGAATCATCAAGCGGCGATGGAGGCTGCGAGCCATGTCTGAATTGCCCATCCGTGCAGTCATCTTCGACCTCGACGGAACCTTGATCGACAGCAAGCAAGTGATTCGCGAGGCCTACCACGCGGCCCATGCCCAGGTGGTAGGGGCGGACGTCGAGCCACCACCGTTCAGCGAGTACTGCAAGCACCTGGGACGCAGCTTTGTGCAGATCATGAAGATCATGGGGCTGCCGGCGCAGATGCACCCGGTGTTCATGCGTGAAAGCAACGCGCGAATGCAGCGCATCCGCGTGTTCGAAGGCGTCGGGGGACTCTTGGCGAGCTTGCATGCCAGGGGCATTCCCATGGCGATCGCCACGGGCAAGGACCATGGGCGCACGGTGGCGATTCTCGAGTACCTGGGCCTGCTGAAGTATTTCTCCTGCATCGTCGGCAGCGACGACGTGGCCAATCCCAAGCCGGCGCCGGACATGGCCCGGATGATTGTCGAACAGTTGCATCTGGACCCGGCGAGCTGCCTGTTCGTGGGCGATGCCCTGGCTGACCTGCAGTGCGGCCAGGCGTCGGGCATGCAGACCGCGCTGGCGCTCTGGGATCATCCCGGCGAGGAGATCCGGCGCTATCCCAGCACCTATCAACTGACTGCGCCAGGCCAGATCCTGGCCTTGCTGGAGGTGGCTCGCCATGCCGACATTACTCCTGCTTAACGGCCCCAACCTGGGGCGCCTGGGGCTGCGCGAACCGCAGGTCTATGGCACCAAGACCCTGGACCAGATCACCGCTGAGGTCACCGCGGTCGCCGCCTCCCGTGGCTGGACGGTGCTGGCCCGACAAAGCAACCATGAGGGCGAGTTGATCGACTTCATCGAGAGCCAGCATCAGGCCGAGGCGATGATCATCAATCCGGGGGCGCTGATGATGTCCGGCTGGGCCTTGCGCGATGCCTTGCAGGACTACCCGGGGCGCTGGATGGAGGTGCACATTTCCAACCTGTTTGCCCGCGAGAGCTTCCGTCACAGTTCGTTGCTGGCGCCCCTGTGCCACGGCTTCATTGCCGGTCTGGGCACTGATGGCTATGCCCTGGCCGCCGCGGCACTGGTGGGAGCCCGCCATGTGTAGTGCAACGGCGGTACCGCTGCAGACTCAGGTGATGGACGACGTGCTGGGCCTCTGCGCCCGTTTGCTGAAGGTGGCGCAGGAGCAGTTGCATGCCGGGCAGAACTTCTTCGCCATCGGGGGCAGCTCGTTGCAGGCCCTGCAACTGTGTGCACTGCTCGAACAACTGCATCCGCAACTGTGCGGCGAGGACGGGATTGACCTGACCCTGATCGTCGGCACCGCGACCCTCGGCGAGTTTGTTGCCGCCGTGCTGCAGGGGGCGGCCGGCCGGCGTGCCGGGGCAATCTGCGAGGGCGAACTATGAGCCAGGCGATGGCGACATTGATCGAGCATTGGGAGCAGCGCGGTGTGCACCTCTATGAAGATGGCGGGCGCCTGCGCTACTACTGCGGCGCAGACGGACTGCCTGAAGATATCCGCTATTTAGTGGGTCATGAGAGGAGTCGCTTGCTGGCGTACCTGGCCCCAACGGACCCACTGGCGTCTCACCTTGGCGGGCTGCGCCAGGCCTACTGGCTGGGTGAGCATTCGGCTTTCAGCCAGGGCAGTGCTGCCTATCTGCACCTGGTCTATGCCGGCGCGGTGCCCACGGCCGCGCAATTGCAAGCGGCATTGCCCCGCCTGCTGGCCTTGCACCCGATCCTGGCGTACACCCTGGACGCCCAGGCCCCGCGCTTCAAGCCGCTGGTCGCGCCGCAGCTGATGGTCGAGCAGCAGGTCGCTGCAGAGGGGACGGACCCACGGCGTTGCACGGCCCTGGCGAACAGCGCCATGCCGATTGCGCCGTTGACCGCGGAGCAGCCGCTGTTTCGCCTGGTGCTGGTGGCAGGTCCCCATGAGCGCTGTTTGCATGTGGTCTATCGGCTGGCGCTGTTCGATGCCCCGGCGGTGCAGATTTTTATCGGTGACTTGCTGGCACTGGTCGCCGGAGACAGTCCTCTGCAAGCGCAGGGCTATGCCCCGGCGCAAGTCGCGGCGTGGAGCCGGGCCCAACGCCTGGCGCGTTTCAAGGCCCGGCACTACTGGCTGCAAAAGATTCCCCAACTGGCTGCGGGTCCGGACCTGCCGCTGGCTCGGCGTCGGCAGGCGAGTGCAACACCGGCGCGCTTCATCGAGCATCGGGTGGTCCTGACGCCGGCGCTGCAGCAGGCGCTGAGTGCGGCGGCACGGCATCATCGGGTGTCGCTCAATGCGGTCCTGCTGACGGTGTATCTGCAGACCCTGGCACGCTGGTCGGGCAGGACCACGGTGACCTGCAGCGTCATGTACAGCACTCGGACGCTGCTGGGGCCGGAGTTCGCCCGCACCATCGGCAATTTCGCCGATACCCTGCTGCTCGATCTGCCATCCCAACCCCTGGCCTTTGCCGCCTGCGCCCAGCGAGTCCAGCAGGACCTGTACGGTGCGCTGCAGCATGCCGCCTACGATGGCGTGTCAGTGGTCCGCGAATGGATTCGCGAACACGACCAGCGTCTCGACAGCAGCGAGCCGCCGATGCCTTATGTGTTTTCCTCGTTGCTGGAAATGGACCTGCCGGCGCCACCGCTGCAACAGACCGATCACGCGATGATGACGCCGCAGATCTGGATCGACGCCCAGGCCTTCGCAAGCGAGGCGGGCCTGTGCCTGTCCTGGGACGAGCGCGAGGGCTTGTTCGAGCCCGGGCTTGTCGCCCAGGCCTTCGAGCATTTTCATGGCGCCCTGGAGCGCCTGGCCAACCAGCCGTCGACCTGGGAGCTGACCGAGCTGGCCTTGCCTGAGTCACTGCTGGCCCGGGTCGATGCCTTCAATCACTGCACGCGGCCGCTGCCTCGGCAGGCTCTGCATCAGGGCCTGTCCAGGCAAGCGGCGCTGCGCCCGGATGCGCCGGCGCTGTTGAGCGCTGGCAGCAGTCTGAGTTTTGCCGAGCTGTTGCGCCTGGCCAGTCGTCTGGCCAGCCACCTGAATGAAAACGGCGTGGGGCCCAGTGACCATGTGGTGGTGCGCGGCAGTCGGGACAGCGCCAATGTGGTGGCGATCTACGCGGTACTGATGGCCGGGGCGACCTATGTTCCGGTGAGCAAGAGTTCTCCGGTGCGCCGGGTGCATTCGATCATCACCCAGGCAGCGGCCACCACGGTGCTGGGAGACGATGCTGCGGACATCGCGGCGGTGCTCGCATCGCCGGTGAACTGGTCGCTCGACTACCGGCACTGGCTGGCGTCGCCGGAGGCGCAGGGCGCCGCTATCGCACCGGCTTATCCGGCGGTGGACAGTTCCCTGGCCTACCTGATGTTCACCTCCGGCACCACGGGCACGCCCAAGGGGGTAGCGGTCAGCCATCGCGCCGCGTTCAATACCCTGCTGGACTGTCGCGAGCGCTTTGCCATCGACGCCCAGGACCGGCTGCTGGGGGTCAGTGAGTTCAGCTTCGACCTGTCGGTGTTCGACCTGTTCATGCCGGCATTGTGCGGCTGTGCGCTGATCCTGCCGGCCAATGGCGAGCGGGCCGAGCCCCAGGCCTGGCTCGACGCGGCACGGACCCATGGGGCGACTGTCTGGAACTCGGTCCCGGCGATCATGGAAATGGCCCTGGGCTACGCCAGGGCGGTGGGCCTGCCGACGCCGGCGGCGAGTGTGCGCCTGTGGATGGCCAGCGGCGACTGGATCGCCCTGGGGTTGCCCGAGCGCCTGCGGGAGCTTACACCGGGTTCGCGCTTCGTGGCCCTGGGGGGCGCCACCGAGGCGGCCATCTGGTCCAACTGCTTCGAGGTCCAGCAAGTGCACCCCGAGTGGCCGAGCATTCCCTATGGCCGGCCGCTGAGCAACCAGCGGTTCTACATTCTCGACGCGCTGGGCCGGCGTTGCCCGCCAGGGGTCAAGGGCATGCTGTACATCGCCGGCGACGGCCTGGCAGCGGGTTACATCCATGATCGGCAACGGACCGAGCAGGCCTTCTTCATCGAGCCCGGGTTGCAGCAGCGGGTCTACCGCACCGGTGACATGGGACGGCTGCGAATGGACGGGGAGATCGAGTTTCTCGGCCGCGAGGACTTGCAGGTCAAGCTCAATGGCATGCGTGTGGAACTGGCGGAGATCGATGCGGTGCTGGGACGCGCCCCCGGGGTTGAACAGGTGGCGGTGTGTGTAGACGCTGCCGGGGCCTTGTACGGGTTTTTCGTCGCCGGTCAGCCGGCACCCAGTGGCCCGCAGTTGCTGGCCTTCGCGGCGCAGTACCTCAATCCCTACATGCTGCCGGTGCAGTTGTTCGCGCTGGCGCAGATGCCGCTGAGCGCCAACGGCAAGGTGGATCGGGGGGCGCTGGTGGCCTTGCTGCCAGGGCTTTGCGAGCCCGGCGAGCCGGTGCAGGAGGTGGGCTTCTCGGCTCGGCAGGAACTGCTGCTGAGCTGCGTCCAGCGGGTGTTGCCGGCGGTACGTGGCGCGGCTGATTCATGGTTCGACATGGGCGCCTCGTCACTGCACGCGGTGCACATTCTGTTGGGGTTGAACACTGAGCTGGGGCTGGACCTGAGCCTGGCGGACATCTACGCCTATCCCTCGGTCAGTGCCTTGCTCGGGCATGTGCAGGGCACGGGCCGGCGGCACCGCAACCGGGTGGATTTCTGCGCCGGCAGCGGTGAGCCGCAACCCTTGCTGGTGCTGGTGCACCCGGTGGGCGGGGCGTTGTCGTGCTATTGGCCGATGATTCGTGCCACCCGCGAGGACTTCCAGGTGATTGGCCTGTGTGCCGACGCCGGCCAGCGTTTCGATACGCTTGAGGATCAGGCTCTGGAGTACCTGGAGCAATTGCAGGACAGCCTGCAGGCAGCACGTCCGGTGGTGCTGGCCGGTTGGTCGTTCGGTGGCGTGCTGGCGGTGGAAATGGCCCGCTTGCTCAGTGACCGCGGCCGTCAGCAACTGGCGCTGGTGACCCTCGATGCGGGCGCGCCGCTGGACAGCGTGGTGCAATTGCCGCCGAGCCTGTTGCAGCAACTGTTTCAGGACGACCTGGAGCATTGCGCCCAGATCCAGGCCACGGGCCAGGCGGTAGCCGAAGTCTGCGAGAGCGCCACCCAGGAACGCTTTGCCTTGTTCTGTCGGCACTACGCCGCCTTGCTCGATTATCGCTACCGAGCGCCGGCTTGCCCGACCTGGCACCTGCAGGCCAGCGTCGAGCAGCCGTCCAGCGGGCTGCGTCCCTTGGCCGGACAGGACCGGGACGCCCATTGCCTGACCCTGGCTGGTGACCACTACAGCATTCTTTCCGGGGCGGCCCTGGAGCAGATTTTGCTGAGCCTGGCGGCGGCGGTGCGCGAAGTCAGCGCGGCGGATGACCGCCAGGCAGGGACATGAACGCTGGTGAACACAGGCGTGCGCGCCCAGTGGCCACCCCGGCAGGCGGCTCACTAGTGGCTGCGGGCCATGATGTGGAGTGTCTGAAAGTGCTGTTCCAGGCTGATTCTGCACTGGCGGATCGCCCCGCTAACCGGGAAAATTCGCCTCGGCTCCAAGGCTGCCACCCAGGCGCCAGGAGCCTCATAAACAGGGTAATTAAAGGAGTGACACTGTGAAGTTTGGATACACGATTGTTTATGTTCCCGATGTTGAAGCCTCGATCCGTTTCTTCGAGGACGCCTTCGGTTTCTCCCGTCGTTTCCTCGACGAGTCCGGTGATTACGGTGAACTCGACAGTGGCGCCACGACCCTGGCCTTCGCCAGCCGCGGCCTGGCGGACTCCAATTGTGAAGGCGGCTACCAGTTCTGCAGCCCTCAGCACAAACCTCTGGGCATCGAGATCGCCCTGGTCACCGATGATGTGCCCAAGGCCCATGCCAAGGCCCTGGCCGCCGGCGCCACCGAGCACGCGGCTATTCAGCACAAGCCTTGGGGGCAGGTGGTTTCCTATGTGCGTTGCCCGGCCGGAACCCTGGTCGAGTTGTGCACTCCGGTGGGCCAGTGAGCACCGGGCTTGAGGTTGCGGGCTGCCAGGGAGTACGCGGTCATGGTTAAAACCGAGGATGCGGTCCTGGCGTTGCTCGAGGACATCGGCAGCACCCACGGAGCCTTGCTGGACATCGTCCAGCGTGTGCGCCAGGTGGTGGAGGAAACCTGCGGCGGCGTCGAGGAAATGGTCAAGTACGGGGGCATCATGTTTTCCCGTGCAGCGCCGTTCTGCGGGGTCTATGCCTATACCGACCATGTATCGGTGGAGTTTGGTCAGGGCTATCTGTTCGAAGACCCGCACGGGGTGCTCGAAGGCTCTGGAAAGTTTCGCAGGCATATCAAGTTGTTTGCTGTATCGGATGTTCAAAAGAAGCATCTTGCTGATTATGTAAGGCAAGCAATCACTCAATAGTCTTTTGAACTGAACACCTAACTAACGGTTGTTTCCTGCGGGGGATCATATCCCCCGCACGGGACCTTATTGCCCTGAAAAAACCACAGAGTGGAATGAGCACATGAACGATGCCAGCACTTACGGCGAAACCCTGGCCGATATCTATGACGACCTGTACGGCGAGGCTCCGGCCAATGCCATCGAGGTCCTGGTGGCAATGGCCGGCACCCGCGAGCCGGTGCTGGAGCTGGGGATCGGCACCGGGCGTTTCGCCTTGCCGATGCATGCACGCGGTGTGCAGGTGCATGGCGTCGATGCATCACCGTCGATGCTGGAGAAGCTGCGGGCCAAGCCCGGTGCGGCCGGCATTCCCCTGACCGAGGCGGATTTCGCCACCCTGGAAGGGGTCGGGGGCGGTCCGTTCAGCCTGGCCTTCTGCACCTTCAGTTCATTGTTCCTGCTGCTGTCCCAGGCCGCCCAGGTCAGTTGCTTCAAGGCCACCAGCGCCTTGCTCAAGGACCATGGACGCCTGGTGATCGAGACCTTTTATCCGGACCTGTCGCGCTACGGCAAGGACCAGCCGGTCTATGTCGGCGGCCTGGAGCGCAACGAAGTGCTGCTGGAAGCTTCGCGCCTGGATGCCGTCGCGCAGCGGGTCAGCTGCCGCTTTATCCGCATGCAGGAGCAAGGGGTGAAAGTGATTCCGGTGGAGCTGCGCTATGCCTGGCCGGCGGAACTGGACCTGATGGCCGAGCTGGCGGGCATGCGCCTGGTGCAGCGCTGGTCAAGTTGGGACAAGACGCCTTTCGTCGAGGGCTCGTTCAAACATATATCGACCTATGAAAAGTTGCCCCAGGCCTGACTTTCCAGAACTTCGGAGTTGGACATGGACGTTTCTCAATCACCACGCATTGTGATCGACGAAAGTCGTTCGGCCCGCGAGTTGATGCTCGCGGGAGAGTGGTTCTGTACGCCTGATCTGGAACTTGCGCGCATGCGTTTTCGCTCCCAGGCATTGCAACGACGCTTTAACGATTGCTCTGTTCTGGCGTTCAAGGAGCAGCAGGCCCTGCTGGCGAAGTTACTCAAGCGAGTGGGCCTGAACAGTTGGATAGAACCCAACTTTTATTGTGATTACGGGGTGCATATCGAGATTGGCGATGAGGTGTTTATCAACATGAACTGCACCTTTCTGGACGCAAACCGGATCCTCATCGGCGATCGCACCTACCTCTCGCCCGGCGTACAGCTGATGACCACCGCCCACCCCCTGGACCCCCGGGCACGTACGGTGCGCATCGACGCTCGCCTCAAGTGCGTGCAGCGGGCGGCACCGATTGTGCTGGGCAACGATGTGTGGATCGGCGCGGGGGCGGTGCTGTTGGGCGGGGTGGAGGTCGGCGATGGCAGCGTCATCGGCGCCGGCAGCGTGGTGACACGCTCGATCCCGGCCGGGGTACTGGCGGCAGGTAATCCCTGCCGAATCATCCGCTCGGTGTACGAGTGAACCTACTGGATCTGTTTATGAGAGACGTGACAGTGAATATCGATGACACAGGCAAGGGCCACACCGGCGCTATCGCCTCCCTCGGCGAGGCGGCCGGCCGGTTCGTCCATGGACCGTTGTGTGTGTGGTTCACCGGCCTTTCGGGGGCCGGCAAGTCGACCCTGGCCAGGGCCCTGGAAGCGCGGCTCGGGCAGTTGGGCGCACGAGTGCGGGTCCTGGATGGCGACGACCTGCGTGGCGGGTTGAACAGCGATCTGAAATTCAGCGCCGCCGACCGCAAGGAGAATATCCGCCGCCTGGGGGAGGTTGCCCGGCTGTTCTACGACAGTGGCTACATCGTCCTGGTCAGTGCGATTTCGCCATTCATTGAAGACCGCGAGCGGGCGCGGGCGTTGTTTGCCGCGCCGTCGTTCATCGAGGTGCACGTCGCCACTGCTCTGGCCTTGTGCGAAGCGCGCGACCCCAAGGGCCTGTATGCCAGGGCCCGCAGTGGCCTGCTGCCGGAGTTCACCGGGATTGACAGTGCCTACCAGCCGCCGACGGCCTGCGAGTGCCTGATCGAGACGGCAGGGCGCAGTGTCGACGACGGCGTCGGGCAGTTGCTGGAAGTCATTGGGCGCATCGGTGGAGGACATCATTGATGGCCACTTCGACCTTCGAGCGCGTGCTCAAGCGTTACCGTTTCTGGCTGTTTGCCCTGGTGCTGGTGCTGGTCGCGGGGTTGTCCTGGGGGATGACCTCGATCCGCTTCGCCGCCGACTACCGGGCGTTTTTTCCCGAGGGCGAAAAAACCGTCGAGCAACTGGACGCCTTGCACCGGCAGTTTGGCAAGTCCGACACCCTGCTGTTCGTGATCAAGAACCCCAAGGGCACGGTGTTTACCCGGGAGTACCTGGAGCAGTTGCATGAGCTGACGCAACAGGCCTGGCACATTCCCCACGCTTATCGGGTGGACTCGGTAACCAACTTCCAGCATGTGTTCGCCGAAGGCGACACGGTGCATGTCGAGGCCCTGGTACGCGAGCCCACGGACCTGACGCCGTCCCACATCGAGTTGATGGAGCGCCTGGGACGCAATGACATCGAACTGGTCAAGCGCCTGGTGTCCAGCGATGGCCAGACGCTGGGGGTGCTGGTCACCCTGCAGTTTCCGCCACAGACCCTGGATGCGGCGCTGGCCGCCACCGCCGAAGGCCAGCGCCTGCTGGATGACTTTGCCCGCAAGAACCCGCAACTGCAGGTGCACCTGACCGGGCTGGCGGCCGTGGAGGCGGCCTATCCGGCAGCGGCGCAGCAAGACATGGCGGTGCTCACGCCGTTGATGTACCTGATCATTCTGCTGGTGAGCGTGCTGATGCTGCGCAGTCTTGGCGCCCTGCTGGTGGTGCTGATCGCCATCAGCATGGCCACCGCCGCGACCCTGGGCGCCAGCGGCTGGCTGGGCTTTGAGGCGACGGCCTTGACCGGCCTGCTACCGACCATTGTTCTGGCGACCTCGGTGGCGGAGATCATGCACGTGCTGTCCGCCGCGCGGCAGATGAGCGCTGAGTATGGCCAGCGCCGGGTGGACCTGGCCTGCGCGGCGATCAAGGACACCATCAAGCCGATTGCCATTGGCACGGCGACCAATGCCGTGGGTTTCTATAGCCTGGTGTTCGCCGCGTCGCCGCCCTACAAGGAGTTCGGGGTGCTGGCGGCCATCGGTGCGGTCATGGCGTTGCTGGTGACCATTTCGGTGGCCGCGGTGCTGATCCCGCTGCTGCGGCTCAAGCCGCTTGAGGGGGCCGCCAGCCGGCGCTATTCGCTGTACATGGAGCCGTTGTTGCGCTACCCGAAGCTTTGGCTGCTGGGGTTTGTGGTGCTGTTCGTGCTGGCGATCGAGCCGGCGCGCAACAACCTGATCAATGACCGGATCGTGGAGAACTTCGACACCAGCATCCCGGTGCGCAACGCCACCGAGTTCGCCATGGACAACCTGTCCGGGATCTATCGCCTGGAATATGTCGCCACCTCGGCCAGGGGCGATATTTCCGATCCGGGCTTTCTCGTCGAACTGGACCGTTTCGCCCAGTGGCTCAGGACTCAGCCGGAAGTCGATTCGGTCACCACCCTCGGTGATGCCCTGAAGAAGCTCAACCAGACCATGAACGGCGGGCAGGCCGGGGAATACCGCTTGCCCAGCGACCCGGCGTTGGCCGCACAGATGCTGCTGGTGTACGAAATGTCACTGCCGTTCGGCCTCGACCTGGGCAGCCAGATCAACATCGACAAGTCGGCCACGCGCCTGGTGGTGACCCTGAGCCGGCTCGACACCCAGCAGATCCGCGACATCAAGCAGCGGGCCGATGACTGGTGGCAGACCCATGCCGATCGTGCGGCGCTGGTGCCGAGCCTGGGCACCGGCGAGGCGGTGGTGTTTGCCAACCTCACGCACATCAGCATCGAGTACATGGTCAATGGCCTGCTGTTCGAACTGGTGACCATCACCCTGATGGTCGCGCTGTTCCTGCGCAACGCCGGCCTGGGGTTGATCAGCATCCTGCCCAACGTCTTTCCGTTCTTCATCATGTTCGGCCTCTGGGGCCTGTGGCGCGGTGAGATCAATACCGCGGCGATCAATGTCTGCGTGGTGGTCTACGGCCTGATCGTCGAGGCCACGATCCACATCATGAGCCACTACAAGGAACTGCGCCTGGTGCAGGGCCACCCGCCACGAGAGGCACTGCGCCTGACCTACCAGCATGTGCTGCCGTCGGTGTTCGCCAATGCGGTGATTCTCGCCTCGGGCTTCATGGTGATGACCTTGTCGCCGTTTTCGATGAACGCCGATTTCGGCCTGCTGGCAGTCATCGCGATTTTCCTCGGACTGATCTTCGACGCTCTGTGCCTGCCCCTGGTGCTGCTGACCTTTGACCGCTTCCTGTGGGGCCGCGCCGCCACGCGACTGGCCACGCGCGAAGCCTGAACCCGACCCGTATTCAGAGAAGGAATCGACAATGAACTGCAATGCCGTATCGAGCGTCTGCCTGTCACTCTGCGCACTGCTGTACCAGGGGACATCGCTGGCCAGCCCGGAGCAGGAACTGGGGCAGCAATACGCCCATCACTGGCGCGACAGTGACCTGGGCTACCAGGACACCAGTGCCAGAATCCGCCTGACCCTGGTGGAGAAGGAGGGCGCCAGCACCGACCGCTTCATGCGCATGAACAGCTTCGAAACCGCCAGCACGGCGGTGGGCGACAAGGTGCTGCTGACCTTCGAGGCCCCGGAGAACATCAAGAATTCCCGGGTGCTGATCCACTCCAAGATCAAGGAAGGCGATCAGGTCTGGCTGTACCTGCCGGCCCTCAAGCGGGTCAAACGGGTGGCGGCGGCCGACCGTTCCGGGTCGTTCTCGGGCAGCGAGTTTTCCTACGAGGACATTGGCTCAATGGAAGTCGGCAACTACGACTACCAATGGTTGCGCGACGAACCCTGCGGCGACTTCCAGTGCGCGGTGGTCAAGCAGGTGCCGCTGTATCCGTATTCGGGCTATTCGTCGATCTGGGTCTGGTACAACAAGACCGACTACCGGCAGATGAAGACCGAGTACTACGACCGCAAGGGCAGCAAGTTCAAGACCCTGACCCTGGGTGACTACCAGTTGTTCCTGGGGCGCTACTGGCGTGCCCTGAACATGACCATGGTCAATCACATCACCGGTCGGCAAACCGTGCTGGTCAGTTCCGACGTGCAGTTTCGCACCGGCATCCGGGAGGACGCTTTTGAACCTGCAAGGCTTGGAAACCTGACGCAATGAATCCAGGCAAGGTCCACCGCAGGCTCCAGGCGTTGATGCTGGGGCTGTGCTGGAGCGTCACCCAGGTGCAGGCCGAGGCGGAGCAGGGGTTGTCGGCGAAGATCGCGCTCAAGCGCTACTTCTTCAGCTCATCGCCGGCCGAAGGCGTCGACGATGGGCAGCTGTCCGGCACCGCGCAACTGGGCCTGGACTACCAGTACCTGCAGAGCTGGGACAGCCTGCGCCTGCGCCTGGTGGTCAACCCGCGCTACCTGGAGAGCGGGTCCAGGGACCCGCGGCCGAGTTTCTATTGGGATGAGCTGTTCGTGCTCCTCGAGCAGGACAACCGTGAGCTGAAAGTGGGGCGGATCAAGGAGCATTGGGGTGTCATGGAGACCCGCCAACTGGTGGATGTGATCAACACCTACGACAACCTCGACGGTCTGCAACCGGAAGAAAAGCTCTCGCAGAAAGCCATCAAGCTGGGCAGCACCCTGGGGCCCGGGCATCTGAGCCTGTACCTGCTCGACGGCTTCGAACCGGTGCAGTTCTACAGCGAGCCGGCGCGGTTTGCCGCTTACCGGGTCCAGCCAGCGGCCGAGTACATCCACGGTGCCGATCCGGATTCCCTGGATCTGGCGGCGCGTTATTTCGTCTCGGTGGCCGACCTGGACATCGGCCTGAGCTACTTCAAGGGCACCAATCGGTCGCCGGCATTGCGCGCCGAAGGTGACAGCCTGGTGGCCCAGTACACCGAGGTCACGCAATGGGGGCTGGATGCGATCTGGGTCAGGGAACAATGGTTGTACAAGCTCGAGGCCCTGGATCAGCGGGTTAGCGACAATGCCTACAGCTCGCGCAAGCTGTCGGTGGGGCTCGAATACGCGATTAACCGGGCCTGGCGCGATGCCGACCTGAGCCTGATCGGTGAATACCACCACGACCGTGACCAGCCCCTGGCCCCGGTGAGCATCTTTGATCGCAAGTTCCTGTTGGGGGCGCGTCTGGAACTCAACGATGCCCATTTGTCCTCGGTGTTCCTGGGCTACACCGCGCAGGCGTCCGATCTGCGCAACAACATGCTCAGCGCCTCCCTCGACCTGGGGCTCAGCGATGCAGTGCGGGCCGGTGTCAGCGCGGCGCTGATCAACAGTTCCGCGAGCGACGTGGTCTGGGATGCGCTGGCCAGCGATTCCCACGTGGCGTTGGAGCTTTCCTATTCATTCTGATCGTACCGGCGCGCGCCGGGCCGATCCCATGCAATTGCTTAAAGGGATAACGCCATGGATACCTTGCTACAGATCATCGGATTCGGGCCTGCGGCCCTGGGTCTGTTCATTACTGCAGATCGCAATGGCCGTTTGCAGCAATTGCTCGACTGCGGGTTGCAGGTGCATGAGCGCAGTGCCTCCCTGGAGCAGTGGGATGGCCTGGGCTACGAAATCGAAGCCAATTCGCCGATTGCCGATTTTCTTGGCGGCATTCGCCGCGACGGGGTGTTTGCCCAGTGCCTGGATCAACCCCAGGTCCAACGCTGGCTGCAGGTTCCGGAGCAGGTAGTGCCCCTGGTGCAGGTCTCGGCGTTTCTGCGTCAACTGGCGCAGGTGATCATCGAGCGCTGTCAGGCTCACCCCAGAGCGGCGATCCATTTTGCCCACGGGGTCGAGGACGTCCGATGCGAGGCGGATGGCTTCACGGTCAGTGGTGGCTGGGGTAACAGTTCCAGCCGTTACCTGGTGCTGGCCTGTGGCGCCCGGGTGCGTGACCTGCAACCGCAGGAGGCGATGCCGGCCACTTCGGTGCTGTGCTCCGACCGGGTGCTGCGGGGGCGGGTTGACCCGATCCTGCGCCAGACCCTGGAGCAAGGGCGGCCAGTGGTGGTGCTGGGGGGCAGTCATAGCGCCTTTTCCGTGGTCGGCTACCTGCTTGAGCGTTTCACCGGACTGCTCGGCCTGGGGTCGATCCAGGTCCTGTGCCGTCGCCGCCCGGCATTGTGGGCGGCCTCGACCCGGGTTGCCGCGCCATTGGGGGCCCAGGACCGGGTGGATGAGGACAGTGGCGAGGTCAACCGCTTCTGCGGCTTGCGCGGTGCCGCCCAGGACACCCTGCTGCAGATCGAGGCTGGCGCGCGCGCCAGTGTCGTCTTGCACATCGGCTCCACCGATCCGCAACCCTGGCTCGCCCGCGGTGCGCTGTTGATCAATGCCACCGGTTACCGACCCCGATTGCCCGGGCTGCTGGATGCCCAGGGCCGTCAACTGCGCCTGGACCAGCGCGACGGCAACCTGTGCAAGCACCCGCAGAGCCACGAACTGACGGTGGGCGGCCAAGCGGTGCGCGGGTTGTTCGGCACCGGGCTGGGGTTTTCCGACCGGCGCGGCGCGACCCTGGAAGTCGGGGTCAACTTCTTTCACGGCCGTTGTGCCGGGAACATTCTGCACGCCGTGCTCTGACGGCATCTCACTTCAACCAGGCATACAGGAGGCTGCATGCACACACTCGCGGCAACTCGATCGGATCTACAGACAGGACTGGCGATGCTGCCCAGCGCTTTACCCGCGGACCCCGCCGCACTGGACGACCTGCTGTCCAAACTCGCCACCCCCCAACGGGTCTATCAATTGCTGTCGTCGCGCCTGACGGTGCGGCAGGTGCTCTGGTGCCTGGCGCAACTGCTGGCCGAGGGACAGCTGCGCGTGGTGCCGGGAGGCTCGCCGCAGCGCTTTGTCCGGGAGGGGCCGGATGAGACTCCGCTGCCGGGCTGCGGCCTGCATCTGGTGGGCGACGACAGCCTGCGCCTGAACCCGCATTTTCGCGAGATCCTCACCGATCTCATCAGTGACAAGCAGAGCCAGTACAGCCAGTCCGTCGAGACCTACGAAACCTTGATCCGTCGTTACAAGATCATGCAGAGCCTGGGCGACTTGAATCACGAGGCGCTGTTGCTGTTGGGGGATGACGCGTTGTTCTCGCTGTTCCTCGCGGTACATGGTTATCGCCGACGGATCGTCGTGGCGGACATCGACCCGCAGTTGCTGGCGACCATTGCCCGGGTCGCGGCGCAGCAGGGTTTCAATAACATCGAGGTGGTTCAGTACGATGTCTTCCAGCCCTTGCCCCAGAGCCTGGTCGGGCAGTTCGACTGCTTTGCGGTCAATGGTTTCAAAGACCTGGGAGGCTTGCTGATGTTCGTCTGTCGCGCCTTGCAGGCACTCAAGGCGCCACCGGCCATGCGCAGCGGCTACCTCAACTTCGGCAGTCACGATGTGCTGTCAGTGGAGCAGGTCAGGCAGGAGGTCGAGATGCATCAGGCGCTGCTGCGCTTTGGTCTGTACCTGGACTACTGCGTGCCCTGTCCCGAAACCCATGTGTGCAGTGCCTTCGAGGAAGCCTTCAGCGCCAGCGCGCAACGCCTGGCCGAGGTGCCGCCGGTGTTGCGAGTGCAGGCGTGCGAGCGTGAACTGCAGGCGCTGTACCAGGCCTTTTCCCACCTGTCCTGGGTGCAGATGCGCAACTTCCCGGACATCCAGCTCTCGCCCCTGAAGATGGGCCGCTGCCGGGTGGTGGAGCGCAATGACCGGGAGATCTCCCGGTTCCTGCGCTTGGGCCAGTTGTACGCAGGCAGCACCGCCAATGCCCAGTGAGGCCGGCAATGGCCGGGTGGTGGTGCTGTCGCCGCACCCGGACGATGGGGTCTGGTCCCTGGGCAGCGGCCTGGCACGCTGGGCGCCGCGGCAGGAGATTGAGCTGTTGAGCCTGTTTGCCGGCGACGCCCCGGCGGGGCTGACCCGGGCCCGTGCGCCGGAGCAGCGCTGGCGCTGTTTTTCCACGCCCGGGCAACGTCGCGCCGAGGATCGGCGTGCCGCCGCAGTCCTCGGCTACGGCTGTTCGAACCTGGAGGCAACGGATGGTGCATTGCGTCTGGATCAGGGCGGAGGTTTTGCGCATGCCAGCCTGCAGTCGCTGTTCCTGGACAGCACCCCGGCCTCCTGGCCAGCCCCGGAGGCTGCCCTGGTGGCTGCGCTGCAAGGTTTTCTACGGCCGCAGGATGTGGTCTGCGCGCCGCTGGCCATCGGGGGGCATGTCGACCATTGCCTGACCCATCGCCTGGCCCGCGAGCTGCCTAACCGGGTGTATTTCTACAGTGAGTTTCCCTATGCCGAGCAGTTGTCGCAGCAGGCGCTGCAGGGGCATGTGCGGGCCTTGGGCCTGCAGCTGCAAGCCCGGGATATTGCCTGTTCCTGGCCGGCGTGGCGCGAGGCGGCGCTGTGCTACCGCTCCCAGGTGCTGATGCTGTTCGCCGGTCAGGGCCGTTTTCTCCAGGCCCTGCAGCGTCACTGCCGCGTACAGGGGGACACGGCGTTCTGCCGGATCTGGTCGACCCGGGCGATGTAGCGCTGCACCGAGCCGGTGGGCGAGAGCAGTTCGTCCAGGGCCAGGGCCTCGGCGATTGGTGCCTGGGCCTGGAACAGTTGCAGGTTATGCCGATGGTCCTCCCAGCGCTGGGGATTGTGATGGGACATGTGGTAACCGCAGGCGCGGGGTTCCAGGCTCAGCCTGACCCCGGCCCGCCACAAGCGGTAGCCCAGGTCCAGGTCTTCCATGCCCCAGCGTCGGCCATAGGACGCATCGAACCCGCCTACTTGGCGCCAGGCGCTGCGCGACAGGGAGATGTTCGCCCCGGCACTGGCCAGCCATGGCCACTGGCTGGCCCGTGGATGTTCTGCGGCCTGCTCCAGGGGATTGGCCAGGGTCCGCGCGCTCTGTGGTGTCCAGCGCCCGGTCAGCAAGTCTTCCACCAGGATCGGTGGGCAGCCGACGGTGCCCAGGGCCGGATCGCTCACCGGACCCAGGGCAATCAGTTCCCGCAGCCGGCCGTGTACCAGGCCGCCGTGTGCCTGCTGGGCCTGCAGGTGGGCCTCGAAGAAACCGTCCTGGACCAGGATGTCATCGTCGAGAAACAGCAGGATCTCACCCCTGGCGACACTGGCCCCAAGATTCCTCGCCGCTGCGCGCCCCAGGCCCGGCGAGCTGAGCAGCCGTACGTCCGGCAAGGATTCGACCAGGGCCAGTACGGCGGGCTGGGCGCCGTCGGCGACGATCACGGTCTCGAATTCACAGCGTGCCTGTTGGCGCTGCAGGCTGGCCAGGGTCAGGCGCAGGCGCTCGGCCTTGGCATGCACCGGAATGATCACGGAGAGCTGCATCAGGCACCTTCGTCGCGCAAGTCGCTGGCAGGGCCAGCCTGGCCGGGCTGGTGGTTCAGTTGGTGGTGGCGCTGGGTCATGAGCACCGCAGCGATCAGGTTGCCGATCAGCATGGCTTCCACCAGACCATTGAGGCCGCGCTGCCAGTGCAGGGTCAGCAGCCAGCCCAGGGGCACCATCAGCAGCAGGTAGGCAATGGCATGGATCAGGGTGGGGGCCATGGCGTCTTCGCGTCCGCGCAGGGCATTGGACATGATTCCCTGCCAGGCATCGAAGGGCAGCGCCAGGGCCAGTAGCAGCATGCTCGGCAGGGCCACGGCCAGCAGTTGCGAGTCATGGCTGTATTGCGCCAGCAACGGTTCCGGCAGGGCCGCCAGGACCAGGGCGCAGAAGGTGCTCAGGGACACCCCCAGCAGCAGCCCGGCGCGGGTCGACAGCTTGATGTCCGGCAGGTCGCGGTTGCCGTGGGCCATGCCCACCTGGATCGAGGTGGCAAAGCCGACCCCCATGGGAATCATGAACAGGATCGAGCGGATATTGACCAGCACCGCGCAGGCGGCGGCAATTAACGGCGAGGCCACTGCGGCCATGACCGCGATGAGCATGAAGGCCAGGGCTTCGATGCCGAAGCTCAAGCCGCCGCCGTAACCGATGCGGCGCTGCATCTGCCATTGCGACCAGGCCCAGCGAAAACGCTGGTTGATCGCGAAATCGTCACGGTCAGCCATGATCCGGTGCACATACAGCACGATCGCCAGTGCCATCAACAGCCGGACAATGGTGGTGCACCAGGCTGAGCCCAGGGCGCCCATTTCCGGCAGGCCGAACTCGCCGTAGACCATGGCGTAGCACAGCGCTGCGTTGACCAGGTTGCCGCCCAGGATGACCAGGGTGGCGGGCATGGGGCGAGAGATGCCTTCGAGGAAAAACGAGTAGGCGATGTAGATCAGGATCGCCGGCAACCCCAGCGCCACGATGACCATCAGTTCGGCAATGGCCGCGGCCAGCTCCGCCTGCACCCCGAACCGCGCGAGCAAGGGCAGGCTGGCGACACTGGCCAGGGCGCAGGCCAGCCCGAGACCGAGGGCCTGGACCACTCCGCGCTGGGCGGCCAGGCCGGCGGCGCGCGGGTCCTGCTGGCCGATGGCGATCGAGCCCATGACCAGGATGCCGAACAGCAACCCGGCGGCAATCAGCATGTAGGTGTCGGCAATCGCGTGGGTGATGGAGATCGCCGCCAGCGACTCGGTGGCATAGCGCCCGACCATGATGGTGTCCACCAGGGACAGCAACAGGAAGCCGATGCGCGACACGACGATCGGCCCCGAGAGTTTGGAGAGTTGCAGCAACTTGTCTTTGAGCGGTGTGGAACTGGCCATGGGAGTGGCTCCTGGCTGCGGTGCCCGGTCAGTGATCTGGCCGGGCGGTGCAAGATGGCGTGAGATGGGGGTAGAGGGCGGACATCGCCGAGGCCAGCGAGCGCAGCTTGCGGTACTCGTGTTCGCGGGTCTGCGCACAAGTGCCCAGGCTGGCGATGCGGCTGCCGAGGAAGTCCCGGTAGGGCGCGAGGTTGTCCTCGGCGGCGAAGGCCAGAGAGGTCTGGGTGCCGTCCACGGTCAGGGTCAGGCTCGGCTGTTGGATGCGGTTCTGGCTGAAGCCGAAGGTGGTGCGCAAACACAGCTCACCGGCGCTGCCGTACAGGGTGATACGGGTTTCATCGTGCTCCTGGTGGCTGGCCCAGGCAGTACTCATGCGCACCAGCGTGCCGCCCCGGGCCTGCAGGCAACTGAATGACTGCGACTCGACTTCGATCGCGCCTCCCGGGCCCTGGTCGCCACGCCAGGTGGCCTGCTGTTGAGCTTCATCGGCGGTCGCCGGCACATGGTTGCACAAGGCCGCGTCGATCAACGGATAGTCCAGTGCATGCAGAGCCACCTCCAGCAGGTGCCAGCCCAGGTCCGCGCCCGAGCCGGCCAGGGCCTGGCTGGCCTGGGTGAACCAGGAGCCCGGGCGCGGCACCCCACGGCGCCGACGCCAGCTGACATCGATGCAGTGCAGTGTGCCCAGCGCGCCCCGGGCCGCGGCCATGGCGCGAACGTCGCTGCGGTGGGCCGCCGCGGCGCTGACCAGGAGTTCGGCACCGGTTTCACGGCTGCAGCGGATCAACTGTTCGGCATCCGCGGAGGACAGGCAGGCGGGTTTTTCCAGGATCACGTGCAATCCCTGGCCCATGGCCCTCAAGGCCTGCTGCACGTGATGCACGTTGGGCGAGCAGATCAGGGCCAGATTGCAATTGTGCAACGCCTGGTCACTCATGCAGCGATGCCAGCGCGGGCCAGGCGACATGGCAGGGAAGGCCGTACTCGCATCGGTCTGTGGATCGATCACCGAGACAATGTGCGCATTGTGTTGCACCAGCAGTGGTGCCCAGACATTGCGCACCACCCAGCCGGCTCCGACGAGGGCTATACGGGGCTCGATCATCGTTCGCCGGCCAGATGCTGGTGGACCTTGGCGATGGCCGTGGCGATGTCCAGGGTGTCCTGTTCATTGCCGAGCAGGGCGCGGTGATGGATCCAGATACCTCGTTGTGCCATGTGCTCGGTCACCGGACAGGAGGCGATGCATTGGGCCAGGTCCTGCCGGGTCGGTGCCGGTGCCTGCCAGAAGCTGGGAATGCGGTACAGCGCCTGGTAGGAGCGGAACGCCGGGATGCCTTCGGCCACCAGGCAGTCCACCACCCGGTTGCGATCCAGCGCGCGCTGGCCCGGGAGGTCGTTGAGGGTGAACAGGAACATGTAATAGGGATGGGTGTGGGCATCTTGGGTGCGCACCTGTGCGGTGACCAGTCCCTGGCGGGCCAGGGTGTCACTCAGGAGCCGGGCGTTGTGCTGGCGCACACGGGTCTGTTGCTCCAGGCGTGAAAGCTGGACACCAAGCACCGCGGCGCTGAACTCGCTCAACCGGGCATTGGTGCCGACCACGGTGTGCTGATAGCTGCGATCACCCAGCGGACGCCCGCAATTGCCATACAGGAAGACCTTCTCGCGCAGCTCTTCGTTGGGGCACAGGACCAGGCCGCCTTCACCGGCGGTCATCAGCTTGAAGTTCTGGAAACTGAAGCAGGCCAGGGAGCCATACTCGCCGATCCCGGTATCTGCGTAGCCCCGCGCGCCGTGGGCATGGGCGGCGTCCTGGATGATCACCAGCCGATGCTGGTCGGCGATTCTCGACAGGCTGAGCATGTCGCACATGTGCCCAGCCATGTGTACTGGAATGATGGCTCGGGTGCGGGGGCCGATGTTCGCCAGCACGGCGGCCGGGTCGATGCACAGCGTGTCGGGCAGTACATCCACGGCAATCGCGGTGGCACCGATACGCTGGCAGGCCATCGAGGTGGAGATGAAGGTGAACGCCGGCACTATGACCTCGTCACCGGCACCGATGCCTGCGGCTTGCAGGGCGATTTCGATCGCCACTGTGCCGTTGCTCACCGCAAAGGCCGAATGGGCGCCGTGCATCTGCGCGAAGGCCTGTTCGAAGTCCAGGTTTTCGCAGCCTTGCATGCGCCACCACTGGCCCTGATGCAGGCTGCGCAGCAGAGCGCTTTCCTCTTCGGCGCCAAACTGTGGCCAGCCGGGATAAGGGGTTTGTCGAACAGGGGTACCGCCATCAATAGCCAGGGTCATACATCCATTCCCTTGGAAAGGTTGATAAATAAACAGGCAAGCAGATGTTTACCGGGATGTTTTGGAAGAAGTCCCGGTGTTTAAAGTGTCTTTCCTGAAGTTGTAGTTGGGCTGCCAAATGTGTCGCGCTATAGGTTTTGTAGTTCGTGGGTGGTGCTTCCCTAGTTGTTATTTTCAGAGTCGCCGTGAAGATAACATGGGATTAAAAGCTGGGTGCAAGGTTATTTTTAGTAATCCTTTGTAATATTGTGAAATACTCTCGGAGTTGCAGTTGTCGTGTCCGAATTAATCCCTGTGTTAAAAAATCGGAAATAGCTGATTTGTCCTGAAGCCCCCGTTCTGAATGGCTTTGAGGTGGGTTGGTGGCGGGCGTAGGCGCGCTTTATAAGAATAGCTGACGTCAAGGAAGTGTCGTTTCATATCTGGGAATTTATATGCAGCTCTCCTTTTTAAATAAAGGAGTGGTTTGTGTCTTTCTGCTTTTTATTCGCTTTCTTGACAGGGTGGTATTCGCGATATTGCAAAGGGATTGTCACTTTGCGGTCATGTCTAAGTGTTGGTTCGGTATTCACTAAGTTTGCCGGATTCAGGGATGATAAGAGGCTAATTGATATTATGAAGACATTGATTGTCATTGCCGAAGGGATGGACCCACTGGTACTGGAGTCCGAAGTTGCCAAAGGCCGGCTTCCATGGTTCTCGCAGCGCTTGGGCGCGCACTCTTATCGGCATTTGAATTGTGGGCCGGTGCCCTATGAGCCAAGCAACCTGGCGACCGCTTTCTCGGGGGTCAACCCGGGTCGGCATGGCTGCTTTTCCTACTGGAGCGCCCACAGTTCGGGGGAGATTCCGCGGATTCTCGAAACCACCGATGTCATGGCGCCCCGGCTTTGGGAGTGGCCGGAAATGGCCGGTCAGCGTTTTGCGGTGGTCAATGTGCAGCTCACCCATCCGCCGCGGCCGCTCAATGGCACGCTGATTACCTACCCGATGCACAACTCAATGAATACCAGCCACCCGCGCAGCCTGCTGCGCGACCTGAATGCCCAGGGGGTGCGCTACGCCCATGACGTTTCGCTGTTCTACACCGGGCAGCCCTTCGACGAGTTCGCAGCCCAGGCCTTCCGGATTGCCGAGCATCAGCTCGACAGCGCCATGGCGCTTGCGCAAGAGGCGGATGTGATGATCGTCAACCTGACCCTGGCCGATCGTCTGTCACATTTCATGTGGTACGAAATGCTTGAGTCCGAGCCCGCGCAGCGCCCGCAGATTCTGCGCGCTTATGACTTCATCGACCGTGCCTGCGAGCGTCTGCAGTCCCTGGCTCCAGAGTCGATGCTGGTGTTTTCCGAAATGGGCTTCGGCGAACTGGCGGGGTTCTTCTCCATCGATCAGCACTTGCGGGCCGCGGGCCTGCAAGTGCTCGACGAGCAGGGGCAGGTTGACCTCAAGCGCAGCGTCGCCCTGGAGACGGTGCAGGGTTCCCATGGGGTGATGTTGTGCGCCGACCTGTGCAATGAAGGGCACGCCAGCGCTGCTCAACGCCAGGCGGTGATGCAATGCCTGAGTGACATCCGCTTTGCCGATGGGCAGCCGGCGCTGGCCAGCGTCCGTGCCCGGGAGGAGGTGTACCAGGGCCCCCATACTCACCTGGCCCCGAGCCTGATCGTGACTCCGGCGGACCCCAAGCGCCCACCTTTGGGCGATCCGCGCTGGGCCAACCACGTGCGCCGCACCGCGCAGTCGGGATGGCATCGCGACTGCGGCTTCGTGCTGCTGGATGGGGCCAGGATCAAGGCCGCGCCGGGGCCCCTTCAACTGCAACAGATCGCCCCGACAATCGCCGGGCTGAGTGGTTGTCAGGCGGCTGCCCAATGTGAAATGACGAGCTTCGCATGACCAGCCTGGCGCTTGTTCGGCAGCCGTTGGCGCAAGCTGTTCTCGATAACCTGGGCAAGGTCGAGGATCACCATCGCCGGTTCAGCGTGGCGGCAGGGGAGGCGGGGCTCTATGGCTTTGTCGACAGTGACTTGCAGGCACTGAAGTCCATCGGCCTGGTGTCGCGTATTCAGGAGCACGACGAGTTCTTCGATCCTGACGATCTGTACAGCCTGTCCCTGCACCTGCGCTTGCCGTCGTTGCACAAACTGGCCATGCGCAGTTGGGCCACGGCGTTTCGCCAGTCCGATCGTCAGCGACAGGTTGAACTGGTGTATACGCTCAACGAGAAACAGCCGCCCCAGGGGCCGATCCAGGTGCTGACCGCCGCGGAGCGCCTGTGTGTGCTGGAGGCACCGCAGGGCGGTGACTTCTATCGCCAATGCCTAGTCATACCGGGCCAAATGCGGCTCCTGCCGAGTCCGTTTCGGGAGCTGATCGAAGAGGTCAGTGCCGGCATGCAGTTCTACATGCTGCATGACGGAGTTCGTTGGGATCTTGAATTCATGAGCCGGCACAAGCTGGCCGAATGCGGTGGCTTCTCGAAACTGCTGGTTGAGCGGGCCAAGGCACTCGGCTTGCCTGCCAGGCAGGTATTCGGCCTGCTGCTCAGTTCCCCCTATGCCACCGGCCATTACTGGGCCGAACTGCAGATCTGTGGTGAGTGGATTGCCGTGGACCCCTTGATGATCCGCCTGCTGTCACAGCAGGCGGGGCTTGTCTGTGATCAATGGCCGCTGCACAGGTCACCGCTGGGCGCGCTGTTGAGGCTGTGCGTTGTCGAATCCTACGACCACAACGGAGCTCCCTGCCTGAGCTGCTTCGAAGACAAGTACTTTCGCCAGCTTCCTGTGGCGACGGCAGGAACCACGCAGTACCGGGTGTCATACAGGGTAGCGGTTCAGCTGCCTGTTTAAATCGATTGCAGATAGGGAAAATCATGCTGGAACTGAATGGACGGGTGTGCCTTGTCACAGGGGCTTCAGGTGTGCTGGGCGCTGCGATATGTGAAGAGCTGGTCCGCGAAGGCGCTTGGGTCTTCGGGGTCTATCAACACAACATCGAGCGTATGCAAGCCCTGGTCGCCGAGACCGCGGAGCTGCCTGGCACACTGATTCCGGTCGCTTGCGACCTGACATGCGCAGAAGATACCTCAAGGATGCTGGTCACCCTGGCCGCTGACTCAAGGCCGATTCATGCCTTGGTCTGTTGTGCCGGGAAGATGTTGCGCAAGTCTGCCCTGCTCAGCAATCAACTCGATGGCGACCCGCTGTTCGAACTCAATGTCGAGGCCACGATCCGCCTGGTGCGTCAGGTTGTGCGGCCGATGCTGGGGCAGCGAGCCGGGCGCGTGGTGCTCCTGGGGTCACTGGCCGGCGAGAGCGGGATGCCCGGGCAAAGCCTTTATGCCGCGTCCAAGGCGGCGCTGCATGGTTACGCCCGATCACTGGCCTTTGAGGTCGGTGGGTTCGGCATCACCGTCAATGTGGTAGCTCCGGGGGCCGTGGCCGGACCACCGACCCATTACAGCGCCGCCGAGGAACAGCAGGTGTGCCAGCGTATTGGCCTGCGACGCTTGGGACGCCCCGAGGAAGTGGCGGCAGTGGTCGGCTTTCTCGCCTCGGCCCGGGCCTCCTATATCAACGGTGCGGTGATCGCGGTCGATGGCGGAGGGCGTTTCTGATGCATTGCGCAAGTATCGACCTGGGCGGCAGCAAGATGGCCCTTCACTTCAGCATCGCCGGACGCGTTGTGCAGCGTGAGCGCATCGAGATTCCGGCCGGTTGTGTTCCGCAAAGCATTCTTGAACAGGCGGTGGTCCTGTTGTGCCAGCAAATAGCGCTGTACGGCCCGATCAATTGCCTGGTGATTGCCAGCGCGCCGACGATCAATGCCGACGGCACAATCATTCGCTGGCCCAATCGACCCGACTGGGAAGGCCTGGCCATCGGCCCGGCTTTTCGCATCGAGGGGGTCGAACGGGTGATCTGGTGCGATGACGGAACGGCGGCGACTTTCGGCGATGCCACGGTCATGCGTGCCTCCAACCTGGTGCATTTTTCCCTGGGCACCGGGGTTGGTGGCGGCGTGGTCTATCAGGGCCGCATGTTGCCCGATCGCGAATTGGGACACCTGCTGGTCTGGCCCGGAGGAGCGCCCTGCAGTTGTGGACGGGCGGGTTGTCTGCAGGCCTATGCGTCGTTCCGTTCACTGGACAAGTTTGTCGCCTCGATGGGCTTTTCCGATGAGGCCACGCTTAACCACTGGCGCTTGCGGGCGGTACAGGCCCTGGCGCTGGCCACGGCCAACCTGGTGGAGCTGTTCCGGGTGGAGGTGATCTGCCTTGGCGGGGGCATGCTCGGACGCTTCCCGGAAATTCCCCATCAGGTGGGCATGCTGCTGCGCGAGCCGGGCTACCTGAAACCCTCCTTGAATCCGCCCCTGGTGATGCATTCCCCCCAGGGCACCGAAGCCTCGGTGCTGGGCGGGTTGTATCTGGCCCAGGCCAGCCACGAAGTGCAGAACGAGATTTGCGAAGGTGGCATTGACAACTCCAGGGTCAGCATTCGCCATGTCAGCAACGGCATGAGTTTTATCTCCATGAGCTCGAGGTGAATGGGCGCATGGCAGGACACAACGGATGTATCCATTCTGAGAAAAGGCAAACGATATGATCAACGAACCAATCCACGAGCCCAAGCGCCTCAAGAAAGTCCTGGCCGCCTCTGTGCGTGCCTGGCTGACGCCGAGTCGGCTGGCGATGTACTTGATAGGCGTGATGATCTTTTCGCTGGGGGCACTGTTCTTTATTGTCAGCCGATTGGGCACCGATCCACTGGATGTGTTTGTCATCGCCTTGAACAATCATCTGCAGGTGGGACTGGGGGCTTGTTCTGCATTGTTCTCCGTGGGCTTGTTGCTCTGGTGGGCACTGTGGAACAGGCAGTGGCCGCCGATCAGTCCCTTTGTGACCACGACCCTGACCGGACTGTTCATCGATCTCTGGCTGTTTCTGGAGTTTGACGAGGTGTTGGCGGCGGCCCTGGGGCCTTATGTGCTGCTCGCCATTGGCTTGGGGCTGTGCGCTTATTCCTCGGCGCTGATCATCATGAGCGGGATCGGCATCCGGGTCATCGATTTGCTGGTGATCAGCATGATGAACAAACTCGGTTGGTCCTTCACCCTGGCGAAGATGGTTCTGGAGATTTCGGTCTTTGTCCTCGGCTGGTTCATGGGTGGGCCATTCGGCATCGGGACCATCGCGTTTCTATTGATCATCGCGCCGATGATCAAGCCCTTCATGAACATGAACGAGCGTTACCTGCGCATGGGCAACTATGGGCTAAAGCGCCGCGATGTGTATTTCGTCCCTCCGGCGTCGCTCACTGGCAAGTAAGGCCGCTGTGCTCGAAGAGCATGCCCAGGTGCCGGATCGAATGGTCGAGAAACAGGCGCGTCAGGGAAGTTCCGAGCCACTTGTTGCAACGCTGTGGCAAGTCATGAGGGGAGTGAAAGTTGCTAGAGGTGGGCTGCAACACGCAGAAGTTGGTTATGTGCCGTGTTGCAGTTGTTCCAGGAAGAGGGTGGATCAACGGGTGTTCAACCCGTTGATCACACAAGGTACTCAACAAAACCGATCAATAACCCGAACTTCCGACTTGTCCCGCAGCGATTGCCATTCGGCTTTCAGGGTCTCCAGGACCCGACCGATGAAGTCTTTGTCGGCGGCGGCTTTCTTGCCGACGTAGCCCTGGCCGCGGCGGTACATCTTCAGGCGGGCCGCCAGTTCCTGGTTGTTCTGGTCGAACTCTGCTTCATGGCTATGGGGCGACAGGCAGTCGATATGCACTTGGCCCGACTTGGCAATCCACAGGATGTGGCTGTCGTGGCTGTCTTTCTGTGCGGCGAACATACGTGCCAATTCATCAATAGTGGGTTGATTATTAAGATTCATTTGTAGCCCCCTTGACCATTTATCGATCTATCTAAGTTGATTCGCTAATTCATCTTGCTACGTCGGTAAGTTGAACCCTGATACCGGAAACAGGGCGACAGAGGGTGTCTGTCGGATACAGATAAGGCCCAGAGCCTGATGCGTGTAGTTGCCTTGATTAACTGCTACGCAATAGCGTCACAACGAAGAGAAGCAGCGTAAACCTGGATGAAGCTGCCGACATTCCCACCATCGGCCACAAGCATCTTGAAGAGTTTTCGCTAGCTTGCTGTCCTTGTTCTGGACGATCAATGCCAGGTCAGTTTCATCAATCTGCCTTGTGGGCAGTACACATCCGGGTCACAGCTCGGCGGTCAGACGAGCTTGCTCATAACACCTTTGCCTCGTCCCCCGATCGGGGGGACGCCTGCATCATGCAAGGGCGAAATCCTCTCGTCAACGGTTTTGTAGTGAAAATTTTAAGGCACTACATATTGTCTGACAAAAGCCGAAAAGCCATCACTCAGGCCCCCCAATGCCGGTCAGGGCAGGTAGAATCGGCGCCTTGAAATGTTCTGAGGTTGCAGCGGTGGATGTACAACAAGGCTTCGTCCTGACCCGGCACTGGCGCGACACGCCGGCGGGCACGGAAGTCGAATTCTGGCTGGCCACCGATCAGGGGCCGCGCCGTATCCGCTTGCCGTTGCAAACGTCCGTGGCCTTTGTTCCGGCGGCCCAGCGGGCCCAGGCCGAGCGTTTGCTGGCCGACGACCCGGATGTCCAGCTGCGCCCCTTGCAGTTGCGGGACTTCCACCAGCGCCCGGTGCTGGGCATGTACTGCCCGCAGCACAATCAGCTGATGCGCCTGGACAAGACCCTGCGCCGTGCCGGTGTCGAGGTGTTCGAGGGCGACGTTCGTCCGCCCGAGCGCTACCTGATGGAGCGTTTCATTACCGCGCCGGTGTCCTTTGGCGGCCAGCCAGGGCCCGACGGCCTGTTGCTTGAGGCGCAGATGAAGCCAGCGCCGGACTACCGCCCGACCCTCAAGCTGGTGTCCCTGGACATCGAAACCAGCGAGCGCGGTGAGTTGTACTCCATTGCGCTGGAGGGGTGTGGCCAGCGCCAGGTGTACATGCTCGGCAAGGCCCGGGAGGACGACAGCCCGGTGGACTTCGACCTGGAGTTCTGCACCAGCCGCGAGCAGTTGCTGGAGAAACTCAACCAGTGGCTGGCCGAGCACGACCCCGACGCGATCATTGGCTGGAACCTGGTGCAGTTCGACCTGCGGGTGCTTCACGAACATGCCCGGCGCCTGGCCGTGCCCCTGCGCCTGGGGCGTGGTGGCGAGGAAATGCAATGGCGCGAGCACGGCAGCCGCACCCATTACTTCGCCTCGGCCGCCGGGCGCTTGATCATCGACGGCATCGAGGCATTGCGTTCGGCGACCTGGAGTTTCCCGTCCTTCAGCCTGGAGAACGTGGCCCAGACGCTGCTGGGGGAGGGCAAGTCCATCGACAACCCCTACCAGCGCATGGACGAAATCAACCGCATGTTCGCCGAGGACAAGCCGGCCCTGGCCCGCTACAACCTCAAGGACTGCGAGCTGGTGACGCGGATCTTCGCCAAGACCGAGCTGCTGACCTTCCTGCTGGAGCGGGCCACGGTCACCGGCCTGCCCGCCGACCGCAGCGGTGGCTCGGTGGCGGCCTTCACTCACCTGTACATGCCGCTGATGCATCGCCAGGGCTTTGTCGCGCCCAATCTCGGTGAGCTGCCGCCCCAGGCCAGCCCCGGTGGTTTTGTCATGGATTCGCGGCCCGGGTTCTACGAGTCGGTGCTGGTGCTGGACTACAAGAGTCTGTACCCCTCGATCATCCGCAGTTTCCTGATCGACCCGGTGGGGCTGGTGGAGGGCCTGCGTCAACCGGATGACCCGCACTCGGTGCCAGGCTTTCGCGGCGCGCGCTTCTCCCGTACCCGACATTGCCTGCCCTCGATCGTGACCCGGGTCGCCGAGGGCCGCGAAGTGGCCAAGCGCGAGCACAACGCGCCATTGTCCCAGGCCCTGAAGATCATCATGAACGCCTTCTACGGCGTGCTCGGCTCCAGCGGCTGCCGCTTCTTCGATCCACGCCTGGCGTCATCCATCACCTTGCGTGGCCACGAGATCATGGCCCGTACCCGGCAGTTGATCGAAGCCCAGGGTCATCAAGTGATCTATGGCGATACCGACTCCACCTTCGTCTGGCTCGGCAGCCTGCATGACGAGGAGCAGGCGGCGCTGATCGGCCGCGGCCTGGTGGCCCACGTCAATCAGTGGTGGCGCGAGCATCTGCAGCAGCAATACGGCCTGGACAGCGCCTTGGAGCTGCAGTTCGAAACCCACTACAAACGCTTTCTGATGCCCACCATCCGCGGCGCCGAGGAGGGCAGCAAGAAGCGTTACGCCGGCCTGGTGCAGCGCGCCGATGGCAGTCAGGAGATGGTCTACAAGGGCCTGGAGACCGTGCGCACCGACTGGTCGCCCCTGGCCCGGGAATTCCAGCAGGAGCTGTACCAGCGCATCTTCCACCGCCAGCCCTATCAGGACTATGTGCGCGACTACGTGCAACGCACCCTGGCCGGGCAGCTGGACGATTTGCTGATCTACCGCAAGCGCCTGCGCCGTCCCCTGGACGACTACGAGCGCAACGTGCCGCCCCATGTGCGCGCGGCGCGCCTGGCGGACGAGTACAACCGCGAGCAGGGCCGGCCCCTGCAGTACCAGAACGGTGGCTGGATCAGCTACGTGATCACCCTGGCCGGCCCCGAGCCCCTGGAAAACCGCCGCGCGGCCATCGACTACGAGCACTACCTGACCCGGCAACTGCAACCGGTGGCAGACGCCATCCTGCCGTTCGTGCAGGACGACTTCAGCACCCTGGTGGGCGGGCAGATGGGCCTGTTCTGAGGCGCCTCAGTCGTCCACGGCTTCGCACAGGCCACTGGCACCGTGTTTGTCGCTGTACTTCACGCTCACTGAATCGTCGTCCTCGACGCTGATGGTCAGGCTCGTTTCCGGCGTCTTGACCTGGAAATGCCGGTCATCCACGGCGCGGCTCTTGACCACTTTGCCGTTGATGTAAATCGGACCGCCCTGGTCGGCGCTGACGGCCAGATTGCCGGGGCAGGAGACGTTGAACAGCGGTACAGCTTCGGCGTGGGCGGCGCCGGTGAACATCATCAAAGTGCCCAGCAGCAGGATTTTGCGCATTGCGGACTCCTCGTGGAACAGCCTGGAGGCAGAGGCCTGAGCGGCCCTTTGCAACCCCGGATGGGGGCTTAGCCTATCGGCTGCCAGAGCCGTGCGCGAGTGGAATATTTACCCCGGGGCAGAGTGGTTTTCGGGCTTTTGTCGGACAAAAAAAACCGTGGACTCGCCGTTGACGACTGTGTCAGGTTTCCTGGGCCTCAATGGGCGAGTGATAGGACGATCTCGCAGGCGGGGTCGTGGCTGTTCTATCGGAAATTTTTTGTCTGGAACAAGGACGTAACAATGTCAAACGCACTATCCAAAGCACTTCCTGAAACCATCGGTTACGGGATCGACCCGCTCGCAGCGGGCAGTAATGCCTACCAGCAGGTCCACGCCTTCAGCCATCTGTATGACCGGGGCGGCAGCGAACTGGTGAACGGCAAGCCATCGTTCACCGCCGACCAGGCCGCCGACTCGATCCTGCGCAAGGGCCTGTCCTGGCACGACCAGAATGGCGACGGCAAGATCGACCTGAGCTACAGCTTCCTCACGGAAAAACCGGCCAACTACAACCCGGCCCTGGGCAGTTTCAGCGAGTTCAGCGCGCTGCAGAAGGCTCAGGCCTTCCTGGCCCTGCAGTCCTGGTCGGACGTGGCCAACGTCACGTTCAGCGAGTCCGCCAAGGGCGGTGACGGCCACCTGAGCTTCGGCAACTACAACGTCAGCACCGGCGGCGCGGCCTTCGCCTACCTGCCGTCCGGCAGCAGCTATGACGGCCAGTCCTGGTACCTGATCAACGACCAGTACCGGGTCAACGAAACTCCGGGCAATGGCAACTATGGTCGCCAGACCCTGACCCACGAGATCGGCCACAGCCTCGGCCTGTCCCATCCGGGTGTGTACAACGCCGGCAGCGGTAGCCCCACCTACAACGACGTCACCTACGCCCAGGACACCCGCGGCTACAGCCTGATGAGCTACTGGAGCGAGAGCCACACCGGGCAGAACTTCAGCAAGGACGGCGGCGGTGCCTACGCCTCGGCGCCGTTGCTGGACGATATCGTCGCGGTGCAGAAGCTCTATGGCGCCAACCACGAGACCCGTGCCGACAACACGGTCTATGGCTTCAACTCCAACACCGAGCGTGATTTCTACAGCGCCCACAGCGCCTCCGACAAACTGGTGTTCGCGGTCTGGGACGGTGGCGGCAACGATACCCTGGACTTCTCCGGCTTCACCCAGAACCAGAAAATCAACCTCAACGAGGGTGGTTTCTCCGATGTCGGCGGCCTGGTGGGCAACGTCTCCATCGCCCATGGCGTGACCGTGGAAAACGCCATCGGCGGTTCCGGTAATGACCTGCTGATCGGCAACGCTGCGGCAAACATCCTCGAAGGCGGTGCCGGCAACGACATCCTCTACGGCGGTGGCGGCGGCGATAGCCTGTGGGGTGGGGCGGGGGCCGACACCTTCGTCTACGGCGCGGCTGCGGATTCGACCTTCGACGCCCCGGACTGGATCATGGATTTCGCCAGTGGCGAGGACAAGATCGACCTCAGCGGCCTGTTTGCCTCCACCGGCGCCACCCTGAACTTCGTCAGCGGCTTCACTGGCCACGCCGGCGACGCGATCCTCACCTACTTCGCCGAGACCAACCAGACCAGCCTGATGATCGACCTGACCGGTCATGGCGCGGTGGACTTTGCCGTGGGCACCGTGGGCCAGGCGGCCGTCACCGACATCATCGCCTGATCAACGCTGTGTGACGGGAGCGGCGCCAAGGCGCCGCTCTTCACTGAATGTCAGTCACCCCCGCCGCCGCCACAACCGCCACCCCCGCAACCGCCGCTGTCACCGCCGCCATCGCTGCCACTGTCTGCGTCGCCGCCCAAACGCGAGTTGTCGCTGTCAGAGCTGCTATTGGAGGAATCGCTGTCGAAGGAACTGCTGTGCAGGTCGCTGCCGCAGTGGATCACTGTAGTCGTGCTGCCGTTATCCGTCAGACGCCGCAGGGCTTGGCAGTCAGCGACGTAGTGAAAGCCCCGGGCGATCTTCAGCTTGGCATCCAGGGCGAACAGCAGCGGCAGGCGGCTGGGTTTGGCCGGATTGATGTTTTCTTCCAGGCAGGCCTGGCGCCAGACCTGACGCAGGCCGTTGTCGCTTTTTCGCTCAGCGTTCTTGCCGAGCACCGCAGCGGGGGTGTGATGGAGGAACTGGCCGAAGGCCTTGTTGCAGAAGGCCTGGTAGTCCCGGGTATGCAAGATGAATTCATGCCACAGGTCGTCCACCACCTGGGACGGCATCGACACGTAGTGCTGGCCGCCCTTGAGGTAGGCGAGGAAGAACTGGCGCAGGCCCTGGGCCACCAGTTGGCAGTCCTTGAGGCTCAGGTGCGGATGCTGGGTGCGCAGGGGCTCGAACAGCCGTGGTGGCAAGGTGAAGTTGCGGATATGAGCTTCCCGACGCAACGCGGTGAGGGTGTTCTGACGGCGCCAGAACACCAGGATCAAGGCCAGGACCACCACTGCAGGAAGGATCAACAGCATGCTCGGTCTCCGCCGGAAAAAGTGCCGAGACAGTGGCGCAAAGCAGCGCGATATTCAAGCCGTCCCATCGATGCCGCCCTTGACGATCGCCGGCAACCCGCCCGAGTGGAACCTGGAACTGTCGCAGTCCAGCACCTCTAACCAAGACACCATCGCCAGCGGCTGCAACAACACCTGACAGCCGCCGGCTCCTACGCAATCCTGCTCGCCCGTGAAAGGCCCCGTCAGACGTGGTCGATATCGATATCCCGGGTCTCACGCAAACACAGCAAGCCCACCACCAGGCTGACCCCGGTAATCAGCACCGGGTACCACAGGCCGTAGAAGATATCGCCGGTGTACACCACCAGGGCAAAGGACACGGTGGGCAGGAAGCCGCCAAACCAGCCGTTGCCAATGTGGTAGGGCAGGGACATCGAGGTGTAGCGGATACGGGTCGGGAACAGCTCCACCATCAGCGCTGCCAGCGGGCCGTAGCACATGGCGGCAATCAGGATCAGCGCCACGATCAACAGCACCACCATGGGCTTGTTGACGTTCTGCGTGTCCGCCTGCTGCGGATAGCCGGCCAGGGTCACCGCGCCACGCAGCGCCGCTTCGTCGAAGCCGTTGATCTTCACGTCACCGACGCTGACCTGCACCGGGCTGCCGGCCGGGGCGGCGATGCTGCTGTAGGGCAGGCCCTGTTTCACCAGGAAGGTCTTGACCTTGTCGCAGGGGCTGTCGAAGCGCGCCTTGCCCACCGGGTCGAACTGGAAGGTGCAGGTGGCCGGGTCGGCGCTGACGCTGATGGGCGCCTGGCGGCTGGCCTGGTCGATGGCCGGGTTGGCGTAATGGGCCAGGGCCTTGAAGATCGGGAAATACAGCACGGTGGCCAGCAACAGGCCGAGCATCAGCACCGGCTTGCGGCCGACCTTGTCCGAGAGCCAGCCAAAGAAGATGAACATCGGCGCGCCGATCACCACGCTGATGATCAGCAGGCTGTTGGCCAGGGCCGGGTCCATCTTGAGGAACTGGGTGAGGAAGAACAACACGTAGAACTGCGCGGCATAGAAGGTCACCGCCTGCCCGGCGTTGATGCTGAACAGGGCGATCAGCACCACCTTGAGGTTTTCCCATTTGCCGAAGGACTCGCGGATCGGCGCCTTGCTGGCACGGCCTTCTTCCTTCATTTTCAGGAACGCCGGCGACTCGTGCAGGCTCATGCGGATCCAGGTGGAGATGCCCAGCAGGACGATGGACAGCAGGAACGGCAGGCGCCAGCCCCAGACCTCGAATTGATCGCCGGTGAAGTAGCGGCAAGCCAGTACCACCAGCAGCGACAGCAGCAGGCCGAGGGTCGCGGTGGACTGGATCCAACTGGTGTGCAGACCGCGCTTGCCCTGGGGCGCGTGCTCGGCCACATAGGTGGCGGCACCGCCGTACTCCCCGCCCAGGGCCAGGCCCTGGAGCATGCGCAGGGCCACCAGGATGATCGGTGCGGCGATGCCGATGCTGGCGTAGTTGGGCAGCAGGCCCACGGCGAAAGTCGCCACTCCCATGAGGACGATGGTGGCGAGGAAGGTGTACTTGCGGCCGATCATGTCCCCCAGGCGACCGAACACCAGGGCGCCGAAGGGGCGCACCACGAAGCCGGCGGCGAAGGCCATGAGGGCGAAGATGAACGCCGTGGTGTCGTTGACCCCGGCGAAGAACTGCTTGCTGATCACCGCCGCCAGGGCGCCATAGAGAAAGAAGTCATACCACTCGAACACCGTGCCGAGTGACGAGGCGAAGATCACCTTCTGACTGCCCTTGGCGGCGCAGTCGTCCAGGGACGCATTGAGAGGCTGAGCGTGTTCTGACATAGGGGGCTTCCTTACAGTGATTATTGTTGTTGTTCCACTGCCGGCGCCGTGACCGGCGCCGTTGTTGCGATTCACCGCGACCGTGCGATGAACCCTCGTTTACCTCCCGAGCGCAGGCGCTGGCTTGCCAGCGAAGAGGCCCTTGAGCCGGGTTCCGGCCTTGTGGACGCCTTCGCCGGCAGGCCGGCTCCTACATCAGGTGCATCTGTTCCTACGGTCATGCCGGGGTGGCGGGTTGCTTGTGCTGGACGGTACTCCTGGGGGCGGTGGCGAGAATCAGTTCGGCGGCTTTCTCGGCGATCATCAGGGTCGGCGAGCAGGTGTTGCCGGAGGTGATGCGCGGCATGATCGAGGCATCGGCAATCCGCAGTCCGGGAATGCCATGCACCCGCAGTTGCGAGTCGACGACGGCGTGGGCGTCGCTGCCCATGCGACAGGTGCCCACCGGATGAAAGATGGTGGTGCCGATGCGCGCCGCCGCTTCATGCAGTTGTTCCTCACTCTGCAGTTGCGGCCCGGGCAGGTATTCGCTGGGTTTGAACGGCTGCAGGGCCGGGGCGCCGACGATGCGCCGGGTCAGGCGGATGGCATCGGCGGCGACGCGCAGATCCTCCGGATGGCTCAGGTAATTGGGCTGGATCAGCGGTGCATCCCAGGGTTCCACGGAGCGTATCTCTACCCGGCCGCGGCTTTGCGGACGCAGGTCGCAGACCGAGGCGGTGAAGGCCGGGAAGCTGTGCAGGGGCTCGCCGAAGCGCTCCAGGGACAGCGGCTGCACGTGGTATTCGAGGTTGGCGCTGGTCTGCTCCGGTCCCGAGCGGGCAAAGGCGCCCAATTGGCTCGGGGCCATGGACAGCGGGCCGCTGCGGTCATACAGGTAGCGCAGGCCCATGCCCATCTTGCCCCACAGGCTGCTGGCGATCTGGTTCAGGGTGCGAGCGTTTTCCAGCTTGTAGATCAGGCGCAACTGCAGGTGATCCTGGAGGTTGCCGCCGACCCCTGGCAGGGCATGGCTGACCCCGATCCCCAGCCGCTGCAGCAGCGCGCTCGGACCAATCCCGGAGCGCTGCAGAATACTTGGCGAGCCGACGGAACCGGCGCACAGAATGATCTCCCGGCGGGCCTTGAACGTCTGCTGGCGGCCCTGGCTGATGGCCCGTACTGCGCTGGCGCGGCCGTCCTCGAGTATCAGCCGCTGCACCTCGACATCGGTCAGCACCACCAGGTTGGGGCGGTTGGCGATGGGCTTGAGAAAAGCCTTGGCGGCGTTCCAGCGCACCCCGGCCTTCTGGTTGACCTGGAAGTAGCCGCAGCCTTCGTTGTCGCCGCCATTGAAGTCGTCGATGTTGCGGATGCCGCTTTGCTGCGCAGCCGTGCGGAAGGCGTCGAGGATCGGCCATGACAGGCGCTGGCGCTCGACCCGCCATTCACCGGCGGCGCCGTGCAACTCGCTGCCCCCGGCAAAGTGGTTTTCGCTTTTCTTGAACAGCGGCAGGACCTCGTTCCAGCTCCAGCCCGGATTGCCTTCAGCGGCCCAGCCGTCGTAGTCGGCGGCCTGGCCGCGCATGTAGATCATGCCGTTGATCGAGGAACAGCCGCCCAGCACCTTGCCCCGCGGGTAGCTCAGGCTGCGACCTTGCAGGCCCGGTTCGGCTTCGGTCTTGAAGCACCAGTCAGTGCGCGGGTTGCCGATGCAGAACAGGTAGCCCACGGGAATGTGAATCCAGGGGTAGTTGTCGCGGCCGCCGGCTTCCAGCAGCAGCACCCGGTGCTGGGGATTGGCCGACAAGCGATTGGCCAGCAGACAGCCGGCAGGACCGGCGCCGACCACGATGTAGTCGTAGGCGTCAAAGGCAGGGAGCATCCGTGACCTCTTTTCTTCGTTCTTGTTTTGCCCTCATCCTAGTTGTTAGCTTTCGTTAAAAGAATGTTAGTTTTTACCCACCTGCTGTGCGTTTTCTAACAGCGTCCCTCTTCGACATCGACCAGGATTTTCCATGTTCGACTGGAACGATCTGCGCTACTTCCTCGAGCTGCAACGCAGCGGGCGCCTGCTCACCGCGGCCCGGCGGCTGAACACCACCCACGCCACGGTGGCCCGGCATATCGAGGCGGTGGAGCAGGCCCTGGGCACCGCGCTGTTCGTCCAGCATGCCCAGGGCTACGAGCTGACCCCGGCCGGCGAGGCGCTGCTCAAGCACGCCGAGGCCATGGAAAACGTCGCGCTGCTGGTGCAGGAGGAAATCACCCAGTCCAGTGCGCCCCTGGGCAAGATCCGCGTCGGCGTCACCGAAGGCCTGGGGGTGAAGTTCCTGGCCAGCCGCATGTTTGGCCTGTTCGAACGTTATCCGGGGTTGGAAGTGGAACTGGTGGCGGTGCCGCGCTTTGTCAGCATTCTCAATCGCGAGGCGGAGATCAGCATTCACCTGGAGCGCCCCAATGCCGACATGCTGGTGACCCGCAAACTCACCGACTACCGCCTGGCCCTGTACGCCAGCCAGGCCTACCTGGACCGCGCGCCGCCCCTGCGCAGCCGCGAGGACCTGGGGCGCCACGCCTGGATCGGTTATGTCGACGACCTCTTGTTCAGCCAGGAACTGATGTTCCTCAACAGCTTCTGCCGCAACCCCCAGGTGGTGTTCCACAGCACCAGCGTCATCGCCCAGCAGGAAGCGGCCCGCTCCGGCCTGGGGATCGCCGTGCTGCCGTGCTACATGGCTGCCGCCGACCCGCAACTGGTGCCGCTGTTACCGGCCGAGAGCATCCAGCGCGCCTACTGGATCAGCACCCGCCGCGAGCTGCACAAATCGGTGCGGTTGCGGGTGGTCTGGGACTATCTGGTGCAGCTGTGCGCGGCGCAGCAGCAGGTGTTGCTGGGGCCCGAGATCTAGCCTGGTTCAGAGGATCGGCCCGCAATGGGCCGAACTGCGGATCGCTGCACCGGGCTTGATGTCGACGAAGCGCGAACCGTAGGACACCGGGTTCAGCGGGCCGCCGTCCAGGCCCATGCCCAGGCCACCGGCGCTGCGGGTTTCACCTTCCTGCATCAGTGGATCAAGGCATGCCCGCCAGTCCAGCAAGCGCAGGGTCACGGCCTGGCGCCGTTCCAGGTCGCCGGCCAGCAAGGGGCTGGAGCGGTGCCACAGGTATTTGCTGAACAGCAGGGCGTCGCCGGGATCGAAGGCCTCTTCGATGCGTTGTTCCTCGAAGGCGTCGGTAAGCACCCCGGGCGTGCAGTAGGTCTGGCGCAGGTGCGCGGAAAATTCGGCCACCGACTCGCCCCGTGCCAGTTTGCCTGCCAGCAGGCGCGAGAACTGGAAGTTCTCCTGGGCCGAGAACAGCGACAGGGGCACCCAGGCCATGCCGCCACCTTGCAGTTGGGGGCGGATCGGCTGCAACGGCATCCACAGACTGAAGGCCGGGTCCTGGGGGCGGATGTAGCGAAAGTTCAGCGAATCGTAGTGCCAGGCAAAGCCCGAGCGTCCCACCCCCAGCTCGAAGCTCTGGGCCTCGCTCATGATCAAGCGGCAGCCGGTGAGGCAGGTCAGCACCTGGGCGAAGGCCGGTTGCCAGTAGAGGCGTTCGAGGATGCCCACCTGGGTCACTCGGTGGGTCAGGCGGCTGAAACCGTCGCCATGGGCCGAGGTGCCCGAGGGGGCAGGGCGCAGTTGGCTGTTGGCCAGCTCGCGCAGTTGCAGGATGGCCGCGGGCGTCAACAGACTGCGCAGTTTGATGAAGCCACGCTCTTTGAAGTGCCGCAGATCGTCCTGGTCCAGGCGCAGCGGGTTGACCAGGGCAGGGGCGGTGTCAGGCAGGACCGGTGGCAGGTTCACAGGGGTATTCCATTACCAGGGGACAAGGCCCTTGAGTATGGACAGCACGCGTTGGGTCGGCAGGCTGGATTCGACCTCGAACAGCGCCTTTGCGACATCGGGCAGAGAAGGCGGCGCCTTAGCCGCCAGGCCGGACGTAGCGGTCCTGGGTCTGGATGAACTCATCGAAGGCCCGGGAGTTGTAGACCTCAAGGCAAGCATGCAGCACCACCTTGTCGCGGCTGTATTTGCTGCTCCCCGAGGCCTGCACATAGGCTTGTGCCACGTAGTCGGTGGTGGCGGTGTAGGGGTTGTGCAGGGTTTCCAGGGTGTCTTCGTTCTGCAGCACGTTGTACAGGCCTATCCCCAGCACGCCGTACATGCCGACGGCGTGGCCGACGTCCTGACGCATGGCCGAGGGTTCCTCGAAGCGCGCGGCCAGGCAGTTGGCCAGGCCGTAGTTCTTCAGGGATTGGCGGGCAGCGTCGACCTCACTGGTGGCCTGGGCCGCGCTGCAGGCAGCGGCCAGTGATAACAGCAATACGCTCATCCTTTTCACCCTTGCCACTCCTCGATCCAGGCATCCGCCAGTGCTGACGGCGGCAGATGGTCGGCGTTGCCACGGCGCTTGTCAACGAGCCGGCCTGCCGTCGATCCCATGCGCCAGGCAGTCCTTGCAGCGCAGGAATCCCAGCTCTCTTTTGCGCCGCTATTGCTCTAGAATGCCGGCGCTTTGAGCGCCGCCGTCGAGGACCATGCCCGACCCTGCTCAAGGCGATTGTCCAGGCCTGCCTGCGCCTGCTGGACCGGCCCCCTCTTGAAGACCCCACGGGTAAAAGGAACGACCCTCCCGATGCAAAAAATCAAACTCATTCTGGGCTCCGCACTGGCGGTGTTCCTGGCGTACCAGGCCTACGGTTCGTTCTACTACGGCACGCCGTATCAGGGCCGCGACTACAGTCCCGACCAGGCCTTCTACTACCAGAAATACCGCTTGTTCAGCTGGCGCACCTGGATTCCCACCATGACCATGCCCGGTGATGGCGACAGCTCGCGGTACAGCGTTGGCGGCTACCTGCGAGTGTTCAAGGCCGACGGCACGCTGGTGGGGCAGTCCTATGACGGCTGCATTGCGGTGGTGGAAGTGTCCTGGTACGACGATGCGGTGGGCGGCTTCGGCTGCAGCGAGCACTTGATCGCGCTGTCCGCGAAGGCCACGCCGGACTGAGCGTTCAGTCCCGGCGCCCGCCCATGGGCTATGGCTCGCGGCGCGCCGTCCAGGCGCTGCCCAGCCGCAGCGGTTGCTGGCAGGGAATCGACAAGGTCGCGCGCAGGCCGCCCAGGGGCAGGTTGTCGAGGCTGATCCGGCCACCCAGGTGGCGGGCGATGACGCTGACGATGGTCAGCCCAAGGCCGGCGCCGTGGGCGTTGCCGCGACTGTAGAAGCGCTCGAACAGCCGCTCGCGTTCCCCTTCATCGATGCCCGGGCCCTGGTCTTCCACGCTCAGTTCAAAGTGTTCGTCGACCTGGGTCAGGCGCACGCTGATCACGCCATTGGCCGGTGAAAAGTTCACCGCGTTGCTGATCAGGTTATTCAGGGCAATGTCGATGGAGGCCGCTTCAGCGCGAACCGGATAGGGACGCTCGTCCACCTCGAAGGACAGCTCCAGGCCCTTGTTCAGCAGCCACGGGGTCAGTTGCACCAGGCTGTCGCGCACGGTATGGGCCAGGTCCACGGTCTGCTCGCTGGGCATCTGCGCCTTGGGTTCCAGGCGGGCCATGGTCAGCAACTGGTTGACCAGGCGCCCGGCGCGGTCGACGCCCAGGATCAGCGATTCCAGGGAGGCCCGGCGTTCCTGTTCGGTGCCGGCTTGCAACAGGTTCTGCGCGTGCACGCGCAACACCGCCAGGGGCGTGCGCAGCTCATGGGCGGCGTCGGCAATGAAGCGCCGCTCGCGGCCCAGCAGTTCCTGAATCTGCGTCAGCATGCGGTTGAGGGCAGCCTGCATGGGTTCCAGTTCCCTGGGCAGCGGTTCCAGGTGCAGGGGTTCCAGGGAACCGCTGGGCCGGGCCCGGAGCAGGGCGGCCATATTGGCCAGGGGGCGCAGGCCCCAGCCGATGGCCAGCCAGATCATCAGCACCAGCAGCAGGCTGCCGACCACATTGGGCCACAGGGTGTGGCGCATGATGCGGTTGACCAGGTCACTGCGCACATCGACTCGCTCGCCGACCCAGACCCGCAGCCCGGAATCCTGATCATCCAGGATAAAGGTGCGCCACTGATGGTCGTTGCCGTCCTGTTCATTGCCGAACCCTGGCGTCAGCGGCTGCACCGCCAGGGCGGGGGCGCTGGTGGTGCGCACCAGCAGGCTGCCTTTGCGGTCCCACACCTGGAAGGCGATCTTGCTTTCGTAGGGGTGACCGTCGACCTGGGGCATGGCCTGGCTCAGTGCCAGGTTGAAGGCGTGATACAGCTGGGCCTGCTCGGCGCTGCTGTTGGGCATGCGCATGATGCCCAGCAGCAGCCTTGCATGTTGCGCCAGTTGGGCGTCGTAGACCTCGTCGATCTCGTGGTTGCTGTCGTGCAGGTTGAAGGTCGTCAGAATCAGCAGGCCGGCGAACAGCAGACCGATGATCAGGGTCAGGGTGCGTCGGCGGATCGAATTCATCGACGCTCCTCCACCAGATAACCGACCCCGCGAATGGTGCGGATCAGGTCGGCGGAAAACTTCTTGCGCAAATGATGGATGTGCACTTCCAGGGTGTTGCTCTCGGCCTCTTCATTCCAGCCGTAGAGCAACTGCACCAGGCGGTCGCGGGTCATCACCCGGCCCGGCGGCGAGAGCAGTTCGTAGAGCAGCTGGTACTCCTTGGGTGTCAGGGCCACCGGCTCGCCGTGGTAGTGCACCTGCTGGGTGCCAGGGTCGAGGCTGATGCCGGCGTGCTCGATCAGCACCCGGGCGCGCCCGGCACTGCGCCGCAGCAGGGCCCGCAGCCGGGCCTTGAGTTCGTCCAGGTCGAAGGGCTTGATCAGGTAGTCATCGGCGCCGGCGTCCAGGCCGGCGATACGGTCCTCGGTGGCGTCCCGGGCGGTGAGAATCAGCACCGGCAGGGTCGAGCCGCTGTCACGCAGGCGCTTGAGCACTTGCAGTCCATCCAGGCGCGGCAGGCCGAGGTCGAGCAGGGCCAGGTCGAAGGTTTCGCTGAGCAGCGCATGCAACGCGCTGCTGCCGTCCTTGAGCCAGTCCACGGTGTAGCCTTCGCGAGTCAAGGCTTGGTGGATACCTTCGCCCAGGGGCTGGTCGTCCTCGATCAGTAGTAAGCGCACAACGACTCCTGTCCTGTCCGGATCATTTGATTTTCTTGCCCACCTCGGCCAGCAGCGCCTGGATCTCCTCGCGCCGGCCCTTGTCGGCCACTTCCCGCCCGGGGCGCGGAGCAGCTTGCAATGCCTTGAGCAAAGCGACCCGGGCCTCGCCGTAGCGGCCCTGGCGATACAGGTGGTCACCCCAGAAGTACAGACTATCCAGGCCCTCTGGGTTTTGCTGCAAGGCTTGCTTGAGCAGCTCCTCGGCCTTGTCGGCGTCGCCGAAACCGATGGGCCAGCCAGGAACGCGATCATACAGTGCACCCAGGCTGGTGTAGGCAGAACCCTGCAGGGCCTTGGGGTCCAGGTTCAGCGCCCGTTCCAGGTCGGCCTTGGCCGCCTTGACCTTGCTCAAGGCCCCCAGCCCGCCCTGGGCTCCGGCCCAACTGCTGGTGACGATGCCCGACCAGATCCAGGCTTCGGCGACCGCCGGGCGCTCCTGGGTAAAGGCCCGGGTTTGCGTGGCCAGCTGTTCAAAGGCGGCGGCCCGTTGCTCGGCCGGCACCTGGTACTGAATGTGCGCCCAGCCTTGCTGGATGACGCCGAGACGTTGCTGGTCCGCCGTATCCAGGGCCCAGGCGGGCAGGCTCAAACAGCCCAGCAACAGTGCGCTGATCAGGTTCTTCATGGTTTTTCGTGCTCCCGTTCGGATCGGATACTCAGCCGCCGGATCAGCGGCAGGTGTTTACGCAGGCCGCGGTCCACCAGGTTGGGCAGCAGACTGTTGAGGCGGACAAAAAAACGTTCCGGCCAGCCCAGGTACAACTCGCGGTGGTCGCCGGCGATGGCGTGGACCACCGCGCTGGCCACGGTCTGCGGATCGTCGACGTTGCTTTTCAAGGCATCGTTCAAGGCCTGGGCGGCGGGGCTGTTCATGCTGGTGCGGGTGGCTCGCGGCGCCACATAGAGCACGTTGACCCGGGTGTCCGCCAGTTCCCGGCGCAGGGCCTCGGAGAAGCCGCGCAAGGCGAACTTGCTGGCGCAGTAGGCGGCATAACCGGGGTAGCCGATGGAGCCATAGGTGGAGCCGACGTTCACCACCATGGCGCTGGGAGCCTGTTGCAACAGCGGTAGCAGCAGGCGAGTCAGGCACATCGGTGCGCCGATGTTGACCGCCAGCATGGCGTTGATCTCGGCGTCTTCGAGCTGTTCGAGCATGGCGAAGTGATTGATTCCGGCGGCGTTGATCAGCAGGTTGACGCTACCGATGGCCTCGGCGGCCAGCAGCACCTTGCGCCGGTCGCTGAGGAAGGTCAGGTCTGCCGAGACCCAGCACAGTTGATTCGGGTAACGCGCCAGCAGCGGCTCCAGGGGTTCCTTGTGCCGGGCCACGGCCAGCACCTGGGCGCCACTGGCGCACAGGGCCTCGGCGATGGCCAGGCCGATGCCGCCACTGGCCCCGGTGAGCACGGCGCGGGTTTCAGGCAGGCGCATGGGCGCGCTCCCCGACACGTGGCAGACCGCGGAACATCTCGCTGTACAGGTGGTAGACCACCTTCGAGGCATGGATCACTGCGGCCTGGTCGGCAGGGTCGTCGAGACGGTCCATCAGGCGCTTGTAAGTCTGCATATGCTCGATGTCCAGGGAGCCGTGGGAGGCCAGGTAACTGAAGGCGCTCGGGGGCAGTTGCAGACTGTCCTGGATGCTGCCGGCGGCCAGGGTGGCCAGGGCGATGCTGGTGCCTTCGAGCACGTTGACCATGCCGAACAGTCCCACCGGATTGTCCCGGGCGATCAGGTCATAGAGAAAGCTCACCATCAACTCGATGGCCAGGGACGGGCGGCCATCGCGAACCGCCAGACGGTCGCCGCCGCAGGCGACGATGTCGTTGAGCACCCACTGTTCATGGCCGTACTCCTCCTCGATGTACTCGCACACCGCGCCGCGCAGCCATTCCAGACGTTCCGGCAGGCGTGCGCCGCACGCCATCATCAGCGGCACGGTGTGGCGCACGTGGTAGTAGGCCTGGGTCAGGAATGCCCGGTAGCCCTCAAGGCTGACCTGGCCGGCCAGGGCTTCACGAATGATCGGCAGGCTGAACAGCTGTTCCCGTTCCCGGGAGGTGGCGGCTTGCAGTTGGTCGAAAAAACTCATGACGATGATTCCTCGGAATGAACAGTAGGGCAGAGCAGGTCGCGGTAGCGTTCAACGATGGCCTCGCGGCGAGGCCGGCCGTTGGCGGTGAGCAGGCCGTTGGCTGGGGTGAAGGGTTGCTGCAGGCGGGTCCAGTGGTGGACCTGGGCGTAGTCCGGCAAGGCCTCGTTGGCCTGGGCCACGGCAGCGGCCAGTTGGCTGTCGCTGCAGTCCGGCCGATGGGGCCAGAGCAGGGCGTGGTTGCGGGGCAGGGCCTCGCCGTAGACGAAGGCCTGGGCAATATGGCTGCGCTGGGTCAGTTCGGCTTCGACCCATTCAGGGTTGACGTTGCGCCCGTAGCTGGTGACGAACTGATGCTTCTTGCGGCCCTTGAGATAGAGGTAGCCATCGCTGTCGAACTCACCGATATCGCCGCTGTGCCACCAGCGCTCGACCCGCTCGGGTTCACCCAGGTAGCCCAGTAGCAGCGAGCCCTCGATCAGCACCTCGCCGTCGGCTGCCAGGTGCACTCGGACATGGGGCAAGGGCTGGCCGACGCTGCCCGGGCGGTGTGCGCCGGGACGGTTGAGGCACACCACCGAGGCGCATTCCGACAGCCCATAGCCCTCGTACACCGGCAGGCCCAGGCGCTGGGCGCGTTGCAGCAGCTCCAGCGAGACCTTGGCCCCGCCCACGGCGGCAAAGCGCAGGTTGGCGGGATTGAACAGGCGCTGTTCGGCGGCCCCCACCAACAACAGCAACAACTGTGGCACCAGGATCAGGCTTTCGGGCTGGCGCTGGGCCAGGCAGCCGAGCAAGGTGGGCGCGTCGACCCCGCTGGCGCCCTGGATGCCCAGGGTTTTCTGGCTTGGCAGGCTGAGGGTGGCACCGGCATAGAGCGCGGCGTAGCAGCCCAGGTTTTCCAGGAGAATCCCCAGGGGCAGCAGCGCCAGGTGATGGCGCGGGTTGCTGGAGTGACTGGCCTGTTCCAGTTCCCGGGCCACCTGCAGCAGGCTGTCGGCGCCCAGGCACACGCCTTTGGGGGTGCCGGTGGTGCCGGAGGTGAAGGTCAGTTTCGCGGTGCCTGGCGGCAGGATCGAGGGTCCATCGAAGCGTCGGCGCCAGAATTCGCCCTGGCGCTCATAGCCGGCGGCTTGCAGTGGCGCCTCCTGGCCGTCTTCGGCCAGCAGCAGCTCGGCGCGGCTCTGTTCCAGGCAGTGCTGGCGCTGGGCAGCGCTGAAGAAGGGCGGCAGGGTCAGGCAGGTCAGGCCCTCGAACAGGGCCGCCAGGTCCCAGAGCAGCAGTTCCGGGCTGTTGTCCAGGGCCAGGGCCAGCACGTTGACCTGTGCCTCGCGCAGCCGTTGCTGGCGGTCGATCACCTCGGCATACAGGGTGGCGTAGTCCAGGCGCAGGCGATCGCCCCAGAGTGCAATGTGGGTGGTCTTTTCTTCGGCGTGCTTGCGTAGTGCTTCCTTGAAGCGCTGCACTTCAGGCGACATGGGTGCTCTCCTCGAATGACTCCGGCAAGCCCAGGCGGTTGAACATCCCCATGTTGCGCAAATGGATGAAGCCTGCGCGGATGCTGCCCACGTGTACCGATGGTTGGCTTTGGTAGTAACTGCCCCAGTGATGCCGCTCTTCACCCAGGCGCTCGGGGTCGGCCGCGCACAGGGTCAAGGGGCGCAGGCCCAGGCGATGAAAGCTGTTGACCAGGCCGATGTTGCCGGTGAACGCCACCCACTCCAGGCCACCCATGGCCAGCAGCCAGGTGATGGCGATGATGGACAGGCGTGCGCTGCCGGTGTCGCTGGCCGCCAGGTTGCCCACTTCCACCACGCCCTGACGCGCCGTCGGGCGCTGGGCGGCGAAGTCGATCAACTCCTCGATCGGTGCATCCAGATAACGTTCCAGAAACAGCGGGCCGCTGCTGGCCAGGCGCACCCCGGCGACGGCGCACAGCGCGCCCTGGGGATCACTCAAACCGAACAGCTCGGGCATGAACTGACGGATGGTGGCGCCGTGGACCTGCTGGAATCGCTGGCTGACGTAGGTTTCGAAGACGGGGCGCTGAACCTCCCCAGGCAGGCTGCGGGCCAGGGTCAGGGCCGTGGCGCAGTCCCGGCCGAAGTTGAGGGGCAGATGGATGTTCCAGTCAAAACCAGGCATGGATGCAGAGCCTCCCGAGGCATGTTGGGGAGGAGTATCGGCAGGCTTTCTTAACGAAGTCTGAAGATGGCCAAAAGACATTTATTGCGCTCTTCAGGTTGCCTTAAGGCTGGCAACACAAGGTGGCGCACCCGAGCGACCGAAGAAGGCGTTGCGCGGGTCCTGCGACGACCTGAATGACTCGGGCGTCCCGAACCACCGTGAGGACTGTGTATGACTGCTCAATCCGTACCATCGCGTTACGCGCGACTGTCGATCCTGATGCACTGGCTGATGCTGGCGCTGTTCGTCGGTGTCTACGCCTGCATTGAACTCAAGGGCCTGATGCCACGGGGCAGTGCGGCCCGGGGGCTGTTTCTCGGGCTGCACAGCCTGTTCGGGATCAGCATCTTCGCCCTGGTGTGGATTCGCCTGGTGGCCCGCCTGCAACCGCGACCGCCGATCTTGCCGGCGCCCTCAGCCTGGCAGACCGGGCTGTCGCACCTGATGCACCTGGTCCTTTATGCGCTGATGATTGCCACGCCGCTGCTGGCCTGGCTGATGCTCTCGGCGGCGGGCAAGCCCGTGCCTTACTTCGAGTTCTTCCTGCCGGCCGCGCCAGTGACGGTGGACCCTGATCAGGCGCGATTCTTCAAGCACTGGCACGAGCAACTGGGTAGCGCCGGTTACTGGCTGATCGGCCTGCATGCCGTGGCTGGGCTGTTCCACCACTACTGGGTCGGCGACAACACCCTCAAGCGCATGCTGCCGGGTGCCCGGCGCTGACAGACGGCGTGGCCGGCAGACGCCGGCTGGCCAGCGAACCGCCGCGCCGCGGTCTGCCGATTCTCCACGGCGTCCTCAGGATCGCTTTCGCCGGCAAGCCGGCTCCTACGGGGGGACAGTCCGTGGGGGCTGTCGATGGCTTCAGGTCCTGGCCTTCCACAGGCCGAACTTGCCCGCCAGATCCAGCTTGGGATCACGTACCCGGGTCAGGTTGATCGCGGCGCCGGACCAGCCGCCCTCCATCTCTTCACTCAGGTGGTATTTCAACAGGTTGTACTGGATCGCCGTCCCCCCCAGTTGCTGGTAGCCGATGCGTGAGGTCACCGCCTCCAGCAAGCTGGAAATCAGGTACTGCAGCGGCGTTTCGTAGGCCTTGATGGCGATGCCGTAGTCGAAGCTCTCAGCGTTGCTTTCGCGGAAGCAGGCAAAGAATTCCTGCTTGCTCATGCTGCTGGACATGGCCGTGTTGTAGCTCTGGCGACAGGCTTCGAGGTCGGCAGCGCCGGGCCGGGGCAGGGCCAGGTGGTTGTTGAGGTTCTTCAGGGTCACACAGCCCTGGGTGGCGATGACCTCGGGCATCAGGGTCACGTCCAGTTCACCGGCACGGTCGGGGAGGTTGTGCCAGGTGTTCAGGCTGTTGCGCAGTTGCTCCAGGCTGGCGCCGGGATAGCCTCGATAGCCGTACACATACGCCGGCGGCAGCACCAGGCCCATGACCGAATTCATCTGCGAGACCGTCAGGTTCTGATAGTCGCGGTCATAGATGCGCGCGCTGTACTCGTCGAGGGAATGGCGCAGCACCGAGGGCTTGAGGTTGCGCACCGACTTGCCGTTCTCCAGGGCCTCGAACAGGCTCTTTTCGTTGAGCTGGGACTTGACCTCCACGGTGGCGATCACCCCTTCGATCAGGTACACGTCGGCCGAGCCGAAGGTGCGCAGCGTGGGGAAATCGTTGCGGTAGATGATCAGGTCGATCTGCTTGGAGATGCCGCCTTGGGCGTCGATGATCTGTCCGGCACCGATGCTGATGTTGCTCGGTAGAAAACGCTTGAGGACGTCACGGATGAAGCTCTCCCGGGCGTCGCCAAGGACCCCGGAGTGGCTGGCAATGGTGCTGCTGACGCTGAAACTGCTTTCCAGGACCCGGGCGATGGATTTCGCCCATTTGCTGATGATTGCCACGCGGTCTTCCTTGAATGTCAGGGGATGAGCAAGTCGAAATGGCTGGTGGCCAGGGGTTCGCCGTTGACCAGCAACTGCACGCCATGGCGTCCGGGATAGTGACGGCGGGTGGTCAGTTCGCGGATCTGCTGGCTGCGGCCCAGGTCCACCCGGGCCAGGCCTTGCAGGGTGAAGGTCTTGAGCTTGAACACCTTGCGCGCCGTGGCGCCTGAAGCCTTGACGTAGTCGATGGCGTAATCCACCACCAGGCGCTGGTGGCGGGGGCTGGTGGAGACCAGGGTCAGGGACAGGTTGAGGCTGTCCCCCAGGCGCAATTGCCCGGGAGCCACCTGGAAGCGGCTGACCTCGACCTCGGGCCGGGCCCCGGCCCCGATGATCGCCAGGGCCCGGCGGTCGCCCTGCTTGATCAGGCTGCGCAAGGCATGACGGGCGATCCAGGCACTGTGGGGTTGCTCCAGGGGCCAGCCTTCAAGGCGTTCCAGGACCCACTGCGGGTGCTCCTTGGTGATGTCGTTGAGGTGATTGGCCACGGATTTGCGCACGTACAGGCTGGGGTCGTTGCGCAGGCGTTCGAGGATCGGCGCCGCCAGCTGCGGGTCGGCTTGCAGCTGTTCCAGGCGAAACGACCAGGGCAGGCGCGGGCGGCTGCCCTCGCTGGCCAGGCGACGCACGTGTTCATCGCTGTCGGTGGCCCACTCCTGCAGGACGGCCAGCGTGCGCTGGCAGTCCTGGCGCAGAAAGTGGCGCACGGCGAACTCGGATGAACCAAACCCGGTGAAGTACTTCAGGGCTTGCATGGAGCGCTCGAAATCGTCCAGGCCGAAACTGGCCACGTAATGGGGCAGGAAGATGCACACGAAGCGGCTGTTCAGGCGCGGCGCCAGTTGGCGCAACAGCTCGAGGCTGGTGGCGTAGTCCAGGTCCAGCACCTGATGCAGGCTGTCGCTGACCCGGGCCAGGCGCTGCATCAGCGACAACTGGGGCAGATCCTGGCTGGCCAGCTGCAAGAAGGCCTGGCGCTGGAAGTCTGGATACACCGCGTGCATCTGTTCGGCGATGTGTTCCAGGCGTTCCTGGTTGAAGATCTCCTTGAGGGCGGGAGCGTTCTGCTGGCTTGAGCTCATGGGGTGTATCCGTTCAGTGGCGAGGCGGCGTCCACTTTACACAACCGCTCCTGACAGAATCTGTCGGTAGTCGCTGGCCACCACCACAGCCTGCCGCCCCCAGTCGCTGGTTGGCCAGCCAAGCAGTCCCTGGGGGCGAGGCAAGGTTCAGTGGCCTGTTCGCCAGCAAGCCGGCTCCCACGCGCTGTGCTCTGAAGCGCCGTCAGCGCATCGGCGGCAGCGGGCTCTCGATCTGCTCGTCCTGCTCGTCGGCGGCGAACAGTCGGGCCAGTTCGGCCCGGGCTTCCTGGGCGCTCTGCAGCACTTTGGCAGCGTCGTCGTAGACCGCGTGCTGGGCCGCCAGCAGTTGTTCGTCGTGCTGGGTGAAGCGCTGGATTCGCGAGTCGGCCTGGGCCTGGCTGAGCCCCAGGCCCACCAGGGTGCGGCGGCTCATTTCCAGGCTGGAGTAGTAGGTTTCCCGCACGGCCTGGGCCTCCAGGTCCATCAGCCTGTGCACGTGCTGGCGGTTGCGCGCCCGGGCGATGATCTTCAGGTGCGGGTAGAGCTTGCGCACTTGTTCGGCGGTCTTGATGTTGGTTTCCGGATCGTCGGTGGCGATGACGAAGTACTCCGCTGTACCGACCTTGGCCGCGCTGAGGATTTCCGGGCGCATGGGGTCGCCGTAGAACACCGGCATGCCGCCAAAACTGCGGATCAGTTCGATGGTGTCCACCGAGGTGTCCAGGGCGACGAAGGGGATTTTCTGCGCCCGCAGGATACGCGCCACGATCTGCCCCATGCGGCCCATGCCGGCGATCACCACCCGCGGGCTGTCGGCATCGATCTGACGGTACTCGGCGGGCATTTCCAGGGGTTTGGCCTTGGGTTTGAGCCAGCGCGAGCAGGCCAGCAACAGCAACGGGGTCAGGGCCATGGACAGGGTAATGGTGAGCACCAGCAGGTCATGCAGGCGGGCCTCGAACAGGCCCTGGTCGCGACCGATCTTGAACACCACGAAGGCGAATTCACCGCCGGCCGCCAGCACCACGCCAAGGCGCACCGCGCTCTCGCGATTGAGCTCGCCGGCCAGCCGCCCGACCACAAACAGCAGCGGCAGCTTGAGGCCGATCAGCAGCAGGGTCAGGCCCAGCACCGCGATGGGCGCGCTGAGCAGCAGGCTGATATTGGCGCCCATGCCGACGCTGATGAAGAACAGCCCCAGCAGCAGGCCCTTGAAGGGTTCGATCTGCGCTTCCAGCTCATGGCGGTATTCCGAGTCCGCCAGCAGCAGGCCGGCAAGGAAGGCGCCCAGGGCCATGGACACGCCCACCAGATCCATCAGCCAGGCGGTGCCGATCACCACCAGCAGGGCGGTGGCGGTGGACACTTCCGGCAAGCGGGTGCGGGCCACGATGCGAAACACCGGGCGCAGCAGGTAACGCCCGCCCACCACCACCACGGCGATGCTGCCCAGCACTTGCAGGCCGTGACGCAGATCCTCGGCGCTGCTGGTGTGGTGATCGTTGCCGGCCAGCACCGGGACCATGGCGATCAGCGGAATGGCGGCGATGTCCTGGAACAGCAGGATGGCGAAGGCCATGCGCCCGTGGGGGCTGTTCAACTCCTTGCGTTCGGCCAGGCTTTGCAGGCCCAGGGCGGTGGATGACAGGGCCAGGCCCAGGCCCAGCACGATGGCGCTGTTCAGCGATTGGCCGAACAGAAACAGGGCCACCACGCCGATCACTGTGCCGGTCAACAACACCTGGGCCAGGCCAGCGCCGAACACCGCCTTGCGCATCACCCACAAGCGCTTGGGCGACAGCTCCAGGCCGATGATGAACAGCAACAGCACCACCCCCAGCTCGGAGATGTGACTGACGCTTTGCGGATTGCCCACCAGCCCCAGCACCGAGGGGCCGATCAGCACCCCGGCCAGCAGGTAGCCGAGCACGGCCCCCAGTTGCAGGCGCTTGGCCAGGGGCACGATGAGCACGGCGGCGCAGAGGAACACGACGGCGGCTTGTAGCAGGTTGCCTTCATGGGGCATCGGGGGGACTCCAGGGAGAACGGGGCGCAGTGGATGATAAAGGCTCGCCGGTGACAAACAGCGGATGGCTGTTGCCAGTCTGCGCCCGGATAAAAACGGCGTGGATGTTCTGAGACTGGCGGTGCGCCCTGCAAGGCACGTCGGAGTAGGGGGCAAGCTGGAGGGGGGAGAAGCTGGAGGGGCGCGCCGGTCAGTGCGGCCACTGCTCCAGCAGGATCGCCACGAATTTTTCCGCCGCCGGCGACAGCGATGCGCCGCGTCGATACACCAGGCCCAGGGTGCGATTGACCACGGGGTCGGTCAGCGGAACGCTGACCAGGGTCGGGTGATCGGCGGCCGGCATGGCCAGGCTCGGCATCGCCGACACCCCGAGGCCGGCCTCCACCATGCCCAGCGACGTGGACAGGTGCTGCACCTCGTAGAACCACTGGGGCCGCCAGCTCAAGCCGGACAGGGCGTGGTCCAGCAGCATGCGGTTGCCGCTCAGGCGACCGACGCCGATCAAGCGGTAGTCGCTCAGTTCCGACCAGGTCACCGAGCTGCGCTCGGCCAGTTCGTGGTCGCGCCGGCAGGCCAGGACAAAGGGCTCGTTGACCAGTGGCACGAACTCGATGTCCGGGTGCTGGCCGCTCATCATGTTGATGCCGAAGTCCGCTTCGCCGCGCAGCACCGCTTCAAGGCCCTCGTTGGCACTGAGGTCGAGCAGACGGATGCGGATTTTCGGGTAGCGCTGGTTGTACAGGCGGATCACCGACGGCAGGAAGTAGAAGGCCGCCGTGGGGATGCAGGCCAGGGTCACCTGACCGATCTGCCGTTCCGCCAGCTCACGGATGTTGAGGATCGAGTCGTCGAAGTCGTCCAGCAGGCGTCGGGCCTTGGGCAAAAAATCGCGACCGACGCTGGTCAGGCTGACCTTGCGCGTGGTGCGATCGAGGAGGGCGGTGCCCAGCCCCTCTTCGAGCTTTTTCATGCGTCGGCTCAGGGCCGGTTGGGACAGGTGCAAGGCGTCGGCCGCTTCGTGAAAACTCCCCAGTTCGGCGATTTTCACGAAAGATCTGATGTCCTGAAGCTCATATTCCATGCGGGCTACTCAAGGCGGGAGTCGGGTGGGGCGCTGGCGGACACGATATTTAACTCATGCGCGAAACGCAATAATCTCTCTGATCTTTGCATTGGAAACACATTTTAATCCCTGACACTCTTGTGCCCAGAACATCAATTACCTCGATTGATCAACAAGAGTCAGTGTTCATGCAACGAATTCCTTGTGTGTTGATGCGCGGCGGCACCTCCAAAGGGCCGTTTTTTCTGGCCTGGGATCTGCCGGTGGCCGTGTCCGAGCGTGATGAGCTGTTGCTCAACCTGATGGGCTCCGGCCATGAGCTGGAAATCGACGGCATCGGCGGTGGCAGTCCGCAAACCAGCAAGGTGGCGATCGTCAGTCCGTCGCTGCACCCGGAGGCGGATGTCGATTACCTGTTCGTCCAGGTCATGGTGTCCCAGCGGCGGGTCGATACCGCACCCAACTGCGGCAACATGCTCTGCGCTGTCGGGCCTTTCGCCATCGAGCAGGGGCTGGTCAAGGCCACGGGGGCACAGACCCAGGTGCGGATTCGCAACCTCAACACCGGCACCCTGGTCCATGCCCAGGTCCAGACCCCCGATGGCAAGGTCAGCTACGAAGGCGACACCACCATTGACGGCGTGCCGGGCAGCGCGGCGCCGGTGGCCCTGACCTTTCTCGATGCCGCCGGGAGCAAGACCGGCCAGTTGTTCCCCACCGGCCAGCCCCAGGATTTGATCGACGGCATTGCCGTGACCTGCATCGACATGGCCATGCCCATGGTGCTGGTGCAGGCGGCCTGCCTGGGCAAGCGCGGCGATGAAAGCCCCGCCGAACTGGACGCCGATGCGGACTTTCTCCAGCGTCTGGAAAGCCTGCGGGTGAAGGCCGGCCTGGCCATGGGCCTGGGGGATGTCAGCGACAAGGTGATTCCCAAGCCGGTGCTGGTGTCCCCGGCCCGGGCGGGGGGCACCCTGGCGGTGCGCTATTTCATGCCTCACAACTGCCATCGGGCCCTGGCCATCACCGGCTCCATCGGCCTGGCTACCGCCTGTGTCACCGTCGGCAGCGTGGTGGCCGAGATGCTCGGCGGGATCAGTGAACCGCGTCTGCATCAGGTTCGAATCGAACACCCCAGCGGGGCGATAGATGTCGTATTGTCCTACAGCGGAACCAGCCCCGAGACCATCCGCGCCTCGGTGGTCCGCACCGCTCGCCGATTGTTTTCCGGGTATGTCTACGCGCCTGCTGCACAACGTCTAGCCGGTTAGTCGACGCGCTGTCGATCCTGGTTGCATCAGAACAATTCTAAAAATGGGTGATGCCATGAAAGTTGTTAAATCGCTCTACTTCCAGATCCTCTGCGCGGTGTGCCTCGGGGTACTGGTGGGGCACTTCTGGGCCCAGCAAGCCATTGCCTTGAAGCCGCTGGGCGACGCCTTCATCAAGCTGATCAAAATGATGATCGCTCCCGTGGTGTTCTGCACCATCGTCACCGGCATCGCCGGCATGAGCGACAAGCGTTCCCTGGGGCGGCTGCTGAGCAAGACCATGCTGCTGTTCCTGGGCCTGACGCTGATCAGCCTGTGCATCGGCCTGGCGGCGGTCTACCTGTTCCAGCCCGGCGCGGGGATGAACATCGACCCCACCCGGCTGAACACCCAGGGCCTGTCCCAGTACACCGAGTCGGCGGCCAAGCTGGGGGTGGTGGAATTCTTCATGCACATCATCCCCGAGACCTTCATCGGCGCCTTCAACAAGGGCGAGGTCCTGCCGGTGCTGTTTATCGCGGTGCTGTGCGGGTTTGCCCTGTCGTCCCTGGGCGAGCGCGGCAAGCCGGTGCTGGAGGTGCTGGAGTCGGCCTCGCAGATGGTGTTCAAGATTTTTTCCTACCTGATGCGTTTTGCCCCCGTCGGCGCCTTCGGGGCCCTGGCCTTTACCGTGGGCCAGTACGGCATCACCTCCCTGGGCGCCCTGGCCAAACTGATCATGACCCTGTATGTCGCCTGCGGCTTCTTTGTCTGCGTGGTCCTGGGGGGCATTTGCCGGGCCAACGGCTTCAGCCTGTGGAAGCTGCTGCGCTACCTGCGCGAAGAGTTCCTGGTGGTGCTTGGCACCTCGTCCACGGAGCCGGTGATGCCGCGCATGCTGGAAAAACTCCAGGCCCTGGGCTGCCGCAAGAGCGTGGTGGGGCTGGTGCTGCCTACCGGCTATTCGTTCAATCTCGACGGTACGGCGATCTACCTGTCCCTGGCGGCGATCTTCATTGCCCAGGCGTGCAACATCGAGCTGAGCGCCGGCCAGATCGTCACCATGCTGGCGATCATGCTGCTGTCGTCCAAGGGCGCCGCTGGGGTGACCGGCAGCGGTTTCGTGGCCCTGGCCTCGACCCTGACGGTGATTCATGACATCCCCCTGGCCGGCCTGGCGTTGCTGATCGGCATCGATCGCTTCATGTCCGAGGCCCGGGCCTTGACCAGCCTGGCCAGCAACGCCGTGGCAACCGTGGTGATCGCCATTTCGGAGCAGGCCTGCGACCGCCAGGTGCTGTTGCGCACGCTCGATGGCCAGCCCCTTGCGGCCCAGGCCGCTGCCGACGACACCCCGGCGAGCGCGCTGGCGAACAAGCTCGGCTAGACCTCCCAGGCCGCACCGCTTCACCCCAAGTACCGACTCAACACCTGTGCCGGGCGCCCTTGATCGGGGCGTCCGGTGCTCGGGTGGCCGTGCGCCCGCGCGTCGGCCACGCTCATCATAAAAACAAGAGAATCGACTTATGCTCGCTTTACTCGGCCTCGCCATGGTGGTGGTCTTCACCTTCCTGATCATGACCAAGCGCCTGTCGCCCATCGTGGCGTTGACGCTGGTGCCCATCGTCTTCGCGGTGCTCGGCGGGTTTGCCGGCACCACCGGCAAGATGATGCTCGACGGCCTGAAAATGGTCGCGCCGTCGGCGGCGCTGTTGCTGTTCGCCATTCTGTTCTTCGGCTTGATGATCGATTCGGGGCTGTTCGACCCGCTGATCCGCAAGATTCTCAAGCGGGTCAATGGCGATCCGACCAAGATCGCCATCGGCACCGCGCTGCTGTCGCTGGTGGTGGCCCTGGACGGTGACGGCACCACCACCTACATGATCACCTGCGCGGCCATGCTGCCGCTGTACAAGCGCATTGGCATGAACCCGATGATCCTCGCCACCATCTCCATGCTGTCGTTGAGCATCATGAGCGGCATGACCCCCTGGGGCGGGCCGGCAACGCGCGCCATCGCCGCCCTGGGCCTGGATGCCGGCGAGTACTTCGTGCCGCTGTTGCCGACCATGATCGGTGGCGCCGCCTGGGTGGTGTTCACCGCCTACCTGCTGGGCCGGGCCGAGCGCAAGCGCATCGGCAACACCCAGCTGCAAAGCGGCGGTGGCGACTGCTACATCCAGGCGATTCTCGAAGACACGCCGCACAAGCGGCCCAAGCTGGCCTACGTCAACCTGCTGCTGGTGGTGGCGGTGATGACCGCGCTGGTGCTGGGCCTGATGCACTCGGCGGTGCTGTTCCTGATCGGTTTTGTCCTGGCCTTGATGATCAACTACCCGCAGTTGGATATTCAGAAGGAGCGCATTCTTGCCCATTCAGGCAACGCCATGACTGTGGTGCTGCTGGTATTCGCCGCTGGGATCTTCGCCGGCATTTTCTCCGGCACCAAGATGGTCGATGCCCTGGCTCAGACCCTGGTGGACTGGATTCCGCCCTCCTGGGGTCACCTGTTCCCGCTGGTGGTGGCGCTGACCAGCATGCCGTTGACCTTCGTGCTGTCCAACGACGCCTACTACTTCGGCGTGGTGCCGATCCTGGCCAACGCGGCGGCGGCCTATGGCATTTCTCCCCTGGAAATCGCCCGGGCCTCGATCCTCGGCCAGCCGGTGCACCTGATGAGCCCGCTGGTGGCCTCGACCTTGCTGCTGGTGGGCATGGTGGATCGCGACATCGGCGACTTCCAGAAAGCCACGGTGAAGTGGGCCGTGCTGACCTCCCTGGTCATTACCGCCCTGGCCTTGCTGACCGGGGCCCTGACCCTGTTCGTCTGATTGCCTCGAAACCCTCTTTTGTAGCCGGGCGCGCCTGCTGGCGGGGCGCTTGGCGAGCTGCGCCTTGAATAACAACAACGAGAAGTACGACATGAGCCATTTGCTGATTCGCGCAACGGTATTTTCCTGCTTGAGCCTGCCACCCGTGGCCGGGCTCCAGGCCGCTGACTTCATCGACGACAGCAGCCTCAAGCTGCAACTGCGCAACGTCTATTTCAACGAGAACTTCCGCGACGAACACGGCCTCAGCGCCAAGGCTGCGCGCACGGCCAAGAGCGAGCGCACCGAATGGGCTCAAGGCTTCCTGCTGGACTATCAGTCCGGATTCACCCCGGGCGCCCTGGGGTTCGGGGTCGATGCCCTGGGGCTGCTGGGGGTCCGGCTCGATTCCGGCAAGGGCCGCAGTGGCACGGGGCTGCTGCCGGTGCACGACGACGGTCGCGCCGCAAGCGAATTTGCCAGTGCCGGCGCCACGGCCAAGGTGCGGCTGGCCAAGACCACCCTCAAGTACGGCACCTTGCTGCCCAAGACCCCGGTGCTGGTCTACAACGATGCCCGTCTGTTGCCGCAGACCTATCAGGGCACCCAGCTCACCAGCACCGATATTGACGGCCTGAGCTTGACCGGCGGTTATCTGCAGCGCTTCAAACTGCGGGATTCCACCGACAGCGTGGGGCTGGTGCCCGACGGCTACAGCGGCGGCCAGTCCGGGGACTTCCGCTACGGCGGGGGCGAATACAAATGGAGCAAGACCCTGCGCCTGAGCTATTTCCATGGCGAGCTCGAGAACTTCTATCGGCAGGACTTTGTCGGCCTGCAACATGACCTGGCGCTGTGGCAGGGGACCTTGACCAGCGATCTGCGCTACTTCCGCAGCGCCGATTCAGGCGCGGCCTTTGACGGCAAGATCGCCAACCGCATGTTCAGCGGCCAGTTGACCTACGCGATTGCCGGGCATTCCCTGGGCGGCGGCTATCAGCGCCTGAGTGGCGATGCCGGCTTGCCGTATATCAGTGGCGCCACGGTCTACTCCTTCAGTAACGCCGGCATCGGCAAGTTCATCGAAGAGGGCGAGAAGACCTGGATGCTCAGCTATGGCTACAACTTCGCCAGCCTGGGTGTCCCCGGCCTGACCTTCAGCTCGCGCTACCTGAGCGGCAACGACGGCAAGTCCGGGACCCGGGTCGACGAGTGGGAGCGAGACGCCGAACTGGCGTATGTACTCCAGCAAGGCTCGCTCAAGGGGCTGGGGGTGAAGCTGCGCAATTACGTGTATCGCTCCGACTACTCCCGGGGACGCGACAGCAACCGCCTCTACATCACTTACGACATCGCCCTCTGGTAGCGCGTCTACAGCGGCGTGAAGCGCCCATCCCACTGCGGGTCCAGGCGCTGGATGCGTGCGGCCAGCGGCGGGTGGGTGGCGAACAGGCGTTCCAGGCGCAGTTTCACCCCCTGGTGGAAATACAGGTGGCTGTACTGGGCGGCGGCGAAGGCTCGCAGGCGTGAGCCGGCGCTGCTGCCGCCGATCTTTTTCAGGGCCCCGGCAATGCCCTGGGGGTTGCGGGTGAACTGCACCGCCGAGGCATCGGCGAGAAACTCGCGCTGACGGCAGATGGCGGCCTTGATCAGGTTGCCCAGCAGGCTGCCCAGGGAGCCGAAGATGAGCAGGGCCAGGCCCAGCACGGCAAACACGATCTGCCAGAAGAAACGGTTGCGGTCGCTGCCCAGGTGCTGCTTTTCAGCCTGGCGCAGCACCGCGATGCCCGCCAGGCTGAACACCAGCAGACCGTGGATCACCGCCAGCAGCCGGGTGTTGAGGCGCATGTCACCGTTGTAAATGTGGCTGAACTCATGGGCGACCAAGCCCTGCAATTCGTCGCGGTCCAGATGGACGAGGGCACCGCGAGTGATTCCGAGCACCGCCTGCTCCGGGGTCAGCCCGGCGGCGAAGGCATTGATCGCGTCTTCCGGCAGTACATACACCGCCGGCAGGGTGGCGCCGGAGGCCAGGGCCATTTCCTCGACGATATTGAGCAGGCGCTGTTCTTCGCTGCCCCGCGGCGAGTCGTTGATCAGGCGTCCGCCCAGGTGCTCGGCGATCACCTTGCCGCCGGCCCGCAGGCGCCAGGTCTTGTACCAACTGCCCAGCACCACCACCAGCAGCATGAGCAGTGCTATGACCGCGACCACGGCCCAGTTCAGCACCTTGGGCTGGCCGTACTCCTGGCTCAGCTCGCGCCATAACAGGCCCAGCCCCAGGCTGCTGAGGCTGACCAGGGTGGTCACCGCCAGGGTCATCAACAGCAGCAGTTTGAGGGTGTGGCGCCGGGCACGGGCCTGGTGTTGAAAGAACTTCATGCAAGTTTCCGGGGGCAGGCGGCGGGGTTATTGGAACGACACTTTGCTGGCGTCCTGGATCTGCGCGCTGTCGGCGAATTGCAGCAGCGCGGCATCGGCGCGATGGCCGAACAGCCCGGCGAAAAACAGCGCCGGCACTTGCTGCTTGCACAGGTTGTAGTCGGTCACGGCGTCGTTGAAGGCCTGGCGCGCGTAGGCGACCTTGTTCTCGGTGCTGGTCAGTTCTTCGCTGAGCTGCGCCATGTTCTGCGAGGCCTTGAGTTCCGGGTAGGCCTCCAGGCTCAGGTGCAGGCGGTCGAGGACCTGGTCCAGGGCACCCTGGTCCTGGCCCAGGCGGGCAATGCGCGCGCTGTCGCCGGGTTGCGCGGCGGCCGCTTGCAGGCTGTCCCGGGCGCTGTTGCGGGCCTCGGCCAGGGTGGTCAGGGTCTGGCGCTCGTGCTGCAGGTAGCCCTTGACGGTTTCCAGCAGGTTGGGGATCAGGTCGTAGCGGCGCTTGAGCTGCACTTCGATCTGGGCGAAGGCATTGCGCAGGCGATTGCGCCGGGTCGTCAGACGGTTGTAGAGACTGACCAGGTACAGCGCCAGAACGGCGAGCAGCACCAGGGCGACGATATCGGCGGTGGCCATGGGATGTCCTTATCGGGGTGAGGCGTGGGGGCGGCCATGGTAACGGAAACGTCCCGGGCCGTGACAGCGCTTTGCTCAAGTAGCCAATCAGGGATTGCCCCGGGCCGGCAATTCTGCGAAAAAGCGCGCGGCGCTCCGGCCTCAAGGTCGAGCGAGCGCCTTTCATTCGATGAACCAGGGACAGGCGATGGACAAGATCATGCTCAGGTTGACGGTGGTCGACGATTACCCACCGGTTGCCAGCGAAGGGGTCTGGGCTGAGCAGCAGCCGGACGGCCTGTACCGGATCGCCAATCTTCCCTTCTATTCCCAGGACGTCTGTTATGACGACGAGGTGGCCGTCCAGGTCGAGGCCGATGGCCTGAAATGGTTCAGGCAGGTGGGGCGCAGCAGTGGCAACAGCACCCTGCGCGTGGTGTTCTTCAAGGCCGGCCGGGAGCGGATCCCGGAGGTGCTGGAGCGGATCAACGCCCTGGGTTGTCGCTGGGAGGGCATGAGCCAGGCCTTCTTCGCGGTCAACGTACCGGCCTCGGTGCCGTTGGACAGCGTGCTGGAGTACCTGCAGGCGTGCGTTGACCAGGATTGGTTGGATTATGAAAGCGGGCTGTTGCGCCAGTGACCGCGCCAGGGAGCAAGGACCGATGAACTTGAAATTTCATGCCAACACCTACAGTGCCTATACCGAGGACGACGTGCAGATCCTGGGTTTTGCCGACGATGGGCAGCAGCCCGAGCACTACCTGCTGTTGCAGCGTGCCGAATGCTTCGACGAGCAGGATCGGCAACTGGGCATGGACACCTATTACGTCGAGCTGGGCGGGCAGGGCGTGGCCGGCTATGGCGGCATCGAGCAGCTGCAATTGGCCCCGGGGCGCTTGACCCTGCAGTTCTCCAGCACCCTGGACTGGTGCCGGGGCCTGCCCGGCCTGGACATCAGCTGGGACGCCGGGCTGGCCAGCGTCGAGGAAGTCCGGGCGGCGCTCGGCGAAATGCTGCTCGGCACCGACACGCGCATTCAGCTTCAGTCCGGGCCGGGGGCGCCGCAGTGATTGCCAAGGCGCGGCAATTCTGCGAAAAAGCGCGCCGCGGTCCCGTGTCGGGGCAATGTTTGAACGGGAGTGAAGCATGAGTGACCAATTACAGGTGATCGATATCCAGCTGGGCGACGGCAAGGCGGTGGTCAAGGGCGCTTTGATCACCACCCAGTACCGGGGCTTTCTGGAGGACGGCAGCAGCTTCGATTCCTCCTACGATCGCGGCAAGCCGTTCCAGTGCGTGATCGGCACTGGGCGGGTGATCAAGGGCTGGGACCAGGGCCTGATGGGCATGCAGGTGGGCGGCAAGCGCAAACTGCTGGTGCCGGCGCACCTGGGCTACGGCGAGCGCAGCATGGGCGCGATCCCGCCCAACTCGAACCTGATCTTCGAGATCGAGTTGCTGGAAGTGCTGACCCGTGACGACTGAGGGGCCGGCGCACACCTCAGCCGCACCCTCGACACCCGCCAACAAGGCGTGCCCGGTGCTGCTGCGCTACACCACCGAGCTTGAGGTCTTGGCCTTTCGCCATCCGCTGGCCGGCCTGCAACTGGTCAAGGGCACGGTGGAGACGGGAGAGTCGACGGCCGCTGCGGCGGTCCGCGAGCTGGCGGAAGAAGCGGGCGTCAAGGCCGAGGAAAGCCGTTTTCTCGGCCTCTGGCACTCGGGGTTTGCCGGCCAGGTGTGGGCTTTCCATGAGTGCCGGGTGCCGGCGCCGCTGCCCGAGAGCTGGACTCACTTCACCGCGGATGACGGCGGCCATCACTTCGAGTTCTTCTGGCATGCCCTGGCCAGCCCGCCGTCGGCCCAATGGCACCCGCTGTTCCAGGCGGCCCTGGTGTTTTTGCGCGAGCGCCTGCTCGACGCCGACGCCTAGGTCGGGTTGGCGGGTATCACTGCCCCAGGCGGTACTGGTTGTTGCCGCTGCGCTTGGCTTCGTACATTGCCAGGTCGGCGATGTGCAGCAACTGGTCCATGCGCCCGGCATGGTCGGGAAACACCGCCACCCCCAGGCTGCTGCCGATGCTGTGGCGCTGGCTGTCCACCTCCACCGGGGGCGATAGCTGGCTGAAGATCTTTTCGCCGATGCGCCGGGCTTCTTCCGTCAGGTCGAGCCCCGGGGACAGTCCCTCCAGAATCACCACGAATTCGTCGCCGCCGATCCGCGCCACGGTGTCGCTGCTGCGCAGGATGCCTTGCAGGCGCTGGGCCGTGGCGCTCAGGACCCGGTCGCCGGCAGCGTGGCCGTACTGGTCGTTGATCGCCTTGAAACCGTTGAGGTCGACGAACACCAGGGCCACCCGGGTCTGATTGTGACGCGCCTGCTCCAGGGCCCGGGACAGGCGCTGTTCCAGCATCAGGCGATTGGGCAGGCCGGTCAGCGGATCGAAATGCGCCAGTTGCTGCAACTGGCTGGTGGAGACTTTTTCATCGGTAATGTCCCGCACCACCCCCATCATCTTGATGGTGGTGTCGTGCACGTTCTTCACCACGTTGCCGGTTTCCCGCAGCCAGTGGATGCTGCCGTCGGGCCACACCACGCGGTACTCCTCATCGTGGTTCTCGCCGGTTTCCAGGCAGCGCAACTCGCCGGCGCGGACCCGTTCGCGATCGTCCGGATGCACGCAGGAGCAGAACAGTTCGTAGGAGGGCACCACTTCGCCGACCTTGAAGCCGAACATGCCGTAGATGGCTTCCGACCAGTACAGGCGCTGGGTGTCCACTTCCCAGTCCCAGGTGCCGATGCGTGCGAAGTACTGGCTGCGCTTGAAGCGCTCGGCATCGTCGGGCACGCCTTCGGCGAGTGTGCGATAGACGCGCAACTGGGCCTGGGCGCGGCGTTCGCGGCGCAACAGCCACAACGCCAGCAGGGCCAGCAACAGGGACAGACACAGCAGGGGCCAGACAGCAATCATCGGATTCTGGACAGCATGGAAGAGGGTGGTCCTGAGGGGTGGATAGCACTTGGCTATGTTAATTCATGGCGTGCTTCCCACAGGAGATTTTTATCGGCTGGCGAGCGGTTTTTCCACAATGTCGCCACGGGCTACGAATGCCCGGGGCACAGTCACGCGTCACCGGTGGGCGCCGGTATTGCTCAGTTCCAGCACGGCGTAGCCCAGGCCCAGCAGAGCCACCAGTAGCAGCGCCAGGCTGGAAATGCCGGTCACCAGGCGTTTGTACTTCAGCGAGAAACCCTGACGCGCCACCAGGATGTAAGCCCCCAGCACGGCAAAATCCACCAGCACCCAGACCAGCGTCAGCAGCAGCGCACTGTGCTGCAAGGAGCGGGTGACCTGAATGAACTGGGGGAAGAAGGAGGCAAAGAACACGATGTCCTTGGGGTTGCCGATTCCCACCAGGAAACCGCTGGCCAGGCCCTGGCGGCCCTGGTCGGTGCGTGGCGCCGCTTCCGCGGGTGCCGGGCCAAACACCTCGCGCAGTCCTTGCACGCCCAGCCAGCCGATGAAGCAACAGCCCAGCAGACTGACCCAGCCGATCAGGCGCGGGTCCAGCGCCAGGCCGGTGGTCAGCATCAGCACCGCCAGCAGTGCCAGCAGCAGTGAGGCGGCGTTGGTGCCCAGGGCGGTCAACACGGCCTGGCGCGGCCCGGCGTTCATGCTGGTGTTGACGATCAGGGCCACCACGGGCCCCGGGGTGGCCACCAGCATCAGTACGCTGAGTGCGTAGGCCAATAATAACGACAGGTTCAGGTCCACGAATAACGCCTTTCAAGTCATGTGCAAGGCCTCAGCTTGGCGGCTTTGAGCTGCATTGAAAAACGCAAAAAGCTATGACCTACTATGAGTTTTAATCATTGTTGGTGCCTGTCGATGGTCGAATCCCTGCCGCCGCTCTACGCGTTGCGGGCCTTTGAAGTGGCCGCCCGTTCCAGCTCCTTTACCCGGGCCGCCGAGGAGCTGTCCCTGACCCAAAGCGCCATCAGCCGGCATATCCGTACCCTGGAAAGTCAGTTCGGCTGTCGCCTGTTCGAGCGCCACGGCCCCAGGCTGGTGCTTACCGAAGCCGGACAGCGCCTGGCCCGGGAGCTCAAGGTGGGCTTTCGGATCATCGAGGATGCCTGCCTGCCGCTGCGGGCCAACACCGGCCAGTTGCGTCTCAAGGCGCCTTCGACCCTGACCATGCGCTGGCTGCTGCGGGTTCTGGAGGCTCTCAAGGGGCAACAGCCGGCACTGGCGGTGCAACTGGCCAGTGTCTGGATGGACTTCGACCATGTGGATTTTTACGCCGAGCCCTACGACTGCGCGATTCTCCTGGGCAACGGACACTTTGGCGCCGGGATCGAGGCCTGCAAGCTGTTCGATGAGTGGCTGATTCCCATCGGCCCACCCGAGCCCGCGGACGGACCGCCCTGGACCCTGGAACGGCTCAAGGACGCCGAGCTGATCCATCCTTCGGCGGACCGTCGCGACTGGCGCCGCTGGCTGCAGGCACAAGCACCGCAGGACCGGGCGTTGCTGGATCAGGTGCGGCTGGAGCGGGGCAATGTCTTCGACACCCTGGACCAGGCGATCTGCGCTGCCATGGCCGGGCACGGCCTGTCGATCGGCGACCTGCATCTGGTGGCGCAGGACATTCGCCTGGGGCGGATCAGCCTGCCGTTCCCCAGCGCGGTGGCCTCAGGGGACGGCTATTACCTGGTGTGGCTGCGCGACAGTCCACGCCAGGAGCACATCGCCCGGTTGCGGGCGTTTCTATTGAGCCAGGTGCTGGATATCAGCGACCTCGAACTGGACTACCGGGTGCCGGGGGCGGTTACCGGCCGTCCTGAACTCAGTTGAGGAGGATGTAGTCGTTGCGCTGCACGATGCCCCGGTGCGGGCCGGGCACCAGGTGCACATAACGGCCCTCCAGCAGATCGATCGGCAGGCAGTCGTCCACGTCCAGCAAGGCATCGGTGTGGGATTTGTGCCAGTGGGCCAGCATCTGCCGTTTGCCTTTGGCCTTGGCTTCGGCCTTGTCCCGGGCCACCACCAGCAGGTAGCTGTGGGCCTCGCCAAAGGCCGCCGCTTCGTAACCGCCCAGGTTCAGGAAGTACAGGCGTGGTGCACCCGGCTGCGGTGCCAGGGGGCTGAGTTCGACCTTGTAGTCCTCGACCCCGTCGACCTGCATCCAGGCATCGATGTGCAAGCCCGCCTGGCTGCCGAACCAGCCTTCGCGCAGTTGCGGGTAGGCGGCTTCGAGACGCTCGGCGACCACGAACTGGACATCGTGGACTTCAATTTTCGCTCTGGGGTGTTTTCCCCCCAGCATCACCACAAACAGCATTGTTGTTCCTTTTCCAGGATCGGTTTTGGCCGTGGGGCACCTTTTACCTCAAGCACGCGGAGACTGCCAAGGCGCTTGCCGGTTATCCGGCGGCATCGGTGAACAGCGGCAGGCGGCCGTTGACCGAAGGCAGGTAATTCCAGTCTAGCGTCAGGGTGCTCAGCCCCGGCGAGCGCAGCAGCTGCTGCAGCAAACTCTGGACGATGTTCAGCGCCAGGCCCTGGCCGGGACAGCGGTGCGTGCCGCTGCCAAAGCTGAACCCCTGGTATGCCGGATCGCAGCCGGTGACCGCGGCCAGGGCCGGGTCGTGATTGGCCGCCGCCAACAGCACCAGCACCGTCTCGCCGGCTTGCAGGTCCACGCCCAGCAGGGTGCAAGCCGTGGCGACGAACCGTCGGGTGTTCTGCACCGGCGGGTCCAGGCGCTGGCGTTGGAGCAGCCAGGCACTGAGCCGGTCCGGGTCATGGGACAGGCGCTGGCACAGTGACGGCTCCGCCAGCAGGGCGATCAGGCTGTTGCCGATCAGCCCGGCGCAGGCGTCATGGGTTTGTGCCAGCAGGCCCAGCAGGTTGGCCTGCAGATCCTCTGGGGCAAGGCCCTGGCTGCGCTCGAGGATCGCCCTCAGGAACGGGCTGTGTTGCGGCGCATCGAGTAATGCCTGCATCTGTTGGATCAAGTGCTGCGCCGCTGAGTCGGCGGCCTGCAACTGTTCTGCGTTGCTCAAGGGGGAGAGGCAGGCTACGAATTCGCCGGTGCGTCGGGCAAGGTCTTCGCGCCGCTCGGCGGCTATTCCCAGCAGTCCTGCCAGCAGTGCCACCGGCAGGCGCCATTGCCAGCGTTGCAGATCGTTGGCGCCTTGGGGGGCGCTCAGGGCAGGGCGCCACTGTTCCAGCCAGGGCTGCAGGTCGATGGTGCCCAGCTGCTGCAGCGGCGCCGCCATGGCTGCACGGGGACAGCCGTGGCGCAGGCCATCGTTCATCCGCATCAGGCGTGCAAACACGTCCCCGGCAGGCCGCCCGGCGATGGCCCGGGGCACCGGCTCCTGGGGCGGTCGGACACGGCAGGCGGGGTGGTTCAGCACCGCCGCTACTGCGGCGGCGCTGCTGGCGACCCATAGGCCCAGCGCTGAATCGTAGGTCAGGCCTCCCCGGGCACGCAGGCGGGCGTAATAGAAATCGTAGGGGGCAAAGTGGGTGGCAGCGCTGATCGGGTCCATGATTTGTCTCTTTGTTGGGCAGATATCCAGGTTGCTACTATCCTCATCTTTTCGAAGACACGATTCGTCATGGAGCGAAATATGAATGTAGTGCAGAACGACCTGGGGGTATCCAACGTGGCGGCGGCCATCGCCGAGCCGGCCCGTACCCGGATGCTTTGTGCGCTGATGGATGGCCACGCCCGTACCAGCACCGAGCTGGCGGCGATTGCCGAGGTCAGCACTTCCACCGCCAGCGCCCACCTGGCCAAGCTCAGGGACGCTGGCCTGCTGCGGGTGCAGGTCCAGGGGCGGCACCGTTACTACGGCCTCGGCGATCCGCTGGTGGCCCAGGCCCTGGAGGCCCTGATGGTGATCGGCCAGGGCAGCACCTTCACCCCGCGTACCCCGGACCGCCTGCAATTTGCCCGCACTTGCTACGACCACCTGGCGGGCACCCTGGGGGTGCAGTTGCACGACCGGATGCTGGAAGCCGGCTGGTTGCTGATGGGGGAGGAGGGCGAGGACTACCGGGTCAGTGACAGTGGTGTCGAGTTCTTCCGCGGCCTGGGCATCGACGTGGCCGAGCTGAGCAGGCTGCGCCGAAACCTGGCCTGTCCGTGCCTGGACTGGAGCATGCGCAGCCCGCACCTGGCGGGCGCCTTGGGGGCGGCGCTGCTGCGGGTGCTGTTGCAGCGCAAATGGCTGAGGCAGGATGTGGACAGCCGAGCCCTGACCCTGACCGGCACCGGCGGGCGCTACATCAGCAAGTACTTCGGTATCGCCTTGATTCAGCCATCCAAGCCGCTGTCGGCGTCGGCCAGTCTGGAGCTGCAAAGCCTGGGGGCCTGAACCCCGGCGGCTGGGCGGTAAGGGGCTCTGGTGCGGTGCCCGAGTGTGCGATCAGCTGATGCCAGGGCTGCTCAATCGGGCACCACGGACTCCAGCAAGTCACGATCCAGCCCCACCATGGCCTGCTCCAATCGCGTCAATGCCGTCTTGATCTGGCCGGCATTCGCGCCTTCGCGGCAGGCCTTCTCCAGGTATTCGCATTCATCGATCAGGGCCTGGGCATTGATGATCCGCGCCGCGCCGCGGATACGGTGAGCCAGGTCGGTCACGCCTTTGTTGTCGGGGTTGGCCAGCAACCCGCGGATCTGCTTCAAGTCCTGCTGGTTGCTCTGGTGCAAGCCCTTGAGCACCCGTTGAATGGATGCTGGGTTGCCGCCGGTGAGGTGGTCCAGTTGCTGGATGTCGAAGCGCTCACTGTTGGCCTTGAGTTGCAAGCGGGGCAGGGCGGGCAGTTCTCGCAGACGGCGGTCCAGTTCCGGCAGGGCAATAGGCTTGAAGATGCATCCATTCATGCCGGCGTCCCGGCAACGCTGTTCCTCTTCGGGTTGGACGTTGGCGGTAAAGCCGAAGATCTGCACCGGCGGCCGGCCCTGGATCTGTTCGGCAACACGGATTTGTCGGGTCAGTTCATAGCCGTTCAGCACCGGCATGTTGCAGTCGGTGATCACCACGTCGAAAGTTTCCCGCTGCCAGACTTTGTAGGCTTCGGCGCCGTTCTGCGCCTGGCTCAATGAATAGTTCAGGAAGCGCAGTTGTTCGCACAGCAGTTGGCGATTGGCCTGGCTGTCGTCCACCACCAGGATATGCAGCGGTGCCCTGGCGGCGACCGACGGGGTGGCTTGCGCTACAGCAGGCGGGGCATCGGGCAGTGGGTCGAGGCGATTCAACTGCACCTGCACCCGGGCCAGGGTGCCGACGCCCGGCTGGCTCTCCAGACGCAGTTGGCCGCCCATCATTTCGCAGAGCGTGCGGCAGATCACCAGCCCCAGTCCGGTGCCCGAGCGGGCGTTCTGATGTTGCCCTGGCACCTGGCTGAAGGGCTGGAACAGCCGTTGCTGGTCGTCGGGATCGATGCCGATCCCGGTGTCCTTGACGGTCAGCAGCAGGGGCAAAAGTTGCGCATCGTCACCCTCGGCCTGCAAACGGATCTGCACCCCGCCGTGTTCGGTGAACTTGATCGCATTGCTCAGCAGATTCGACAGCACCTGCTTGAAGCGCAGTGGGTCCACCAGCACGTCGCCATTGACGCTGCTGTCCAGATCCAGCTCCAGGCGCAGGCCCTTTTGCCGGGCCAGGCCATCGAAGACCCGGAACACCGACTCCACCAGATCCCGCAGGTTGGCCCGTTCGGGGCTCAGGCTCAGGCGTCCGCTTTCGATCCGGGCGATGTCCAGGATGTCGCCGATCAACTCCAGCAGGCCCTGGGCCGAACTGTAGGCCACCTCGATCGAGCTGCGGTCGAGCTGGCCCTGGTCGGCACGCTTGAGGGCCAGTTCCAGCATGCCGATGACCGCGCTCATGGGGGTACGGATCTCATGGCTCATGGTGGCCAGGAAGGTGGTCTTGGCGCGGTTGGCCTTGTCGGCGTCGTTCTTGGCCTGGGTCAGTTCGTCCAGCAGTTGCTGGCGCTCACTGATGTCCAGCCAGCCGCCGATGATGCCGAGGATTTCGCCCTGGGCATTTCGATAGGGCAGCATCCAGTGGTAGATCTGCGTCTGCTGCCCGCGGATATGGACGGTGCGGTCGATCAGCAGCGGCGGGCCACCGTCGAGGATGCTTTGGAAATCTTTGGCGAACAGACCGGCTTCGGGCACCGCCAACTGTTCGAGGTTGCTGCCCAGCACGCTCTCGCGATCGGTGCCCATGGTCTTGAGATAGCTGTCATTGCAGATCACCAGGCGCCGCTCGAGGTCGCGCACGTAGATCGGATTCGGCGTGCCGTTGATCAGCGCGTCCATGAAGCGCATTTGATCGTTGAGCGCATGCTCGGCCCGTTCGCGCTGGCTGACCTGGCGGCGCATGGCATAGCCCCAGGCCAGGGCGATCAGCAGCAACAGCACGCAGACGGCACCCGCCAGGTAGAGGGTGGTGCGGTAGTCGCGCCAGGAAGGAGGGACGACAGCGGCCTTGGAGCGCCAACGATTATTGAGCTCGGTAATGGCGTCGGGAGAAATGCTGCGCAAGGACTTGTCGATGATGCTGAACAGCTCCAGTTGGTCCCTGCGCACGCCGAAGGATTCGTTCAGTAGCGGCAGGTTCAGGGCCGATCGGACCTTGAGCTGGTCTTGCTTGATGCGCGGCAAGTTGAAACTGACGGCGATTTCCGCTTGCACCGCAGCATCGCCCTTGTGGTCGCGCAGCAGGGCCAGGGCTTCGAAGTTGGTTTGTACTTCTTTGACCCGGATCTGTGGATAGCGCTGGCGCAGCAGCGGCACCAGGGCATGGCCGCTGCCGATCAGCAGGGTCTTGCCGGCCATTTCTTCCAGGGTTTTCGGCGCATCGGGAGCGTCGCGAGTGATCAACATGTAGGGCCCGACCAGGTAGGGGCGGGTGAATTGCAAGTAGCCTTCGCGCTCGGGGTTGCGGGCTCGATCGGCCACCATCTGCACCCGGCCCTCGCGTACGGCGTTGTTGAGGTCCGTGAAGCTGGGCATGGCATCGATCTCGAAACTCAGCCCGGTCTTGGTCTCCAGCATGGCCAGCAGGTCGGAGGTAATCCCCAGGTAATTGCCTTCGGCGTCGAAGTAGGACATCGGTGGCAGATAGCGGTGGATGCCGATGCGCACCACGGGGTTGTTTTCGATCCAGCGTTGTTCGTCGGCCGTGAGATCGGTTTTTTCCATGCTCAGCAGCAGGCGGTCGCCCCAGCGATTGCGGATGCTGATGTCCTGTTCCTTGTGGATCGCTTGCAGCGCACTGTCGATCAGGCGTTGCAACTGCTGGTTGTCCGGGTTCACGGCGAAGGCGAAACCCGGGATGCTCGCGGGGCCGCTATAGATGATCCGCAGGTAGTCGCTGTAGTTGCGCGAGATCAGGAACTGCGCCGAGACCGCATCGCTGAGCAGCACATCGGCATCACCGAAGGCCACGGCGGCCATGGCGGCATCCGTGCTGTCGTAGCCTTCGATCTGTGCCTTGGGGTACATGGCCCGGGCAACGGGCAGGCTGATGGTGTCCGGGGAAATGGCCAGGCGACGCCCCTGCAAGCCGTTTTTCAGCGATGGAGAGTCCCCGAGGCGGGCCACCAGCGTCGGGCGATTGACCAGGTAGCGTTGGCTGCGCAGGAGCTGATGTTGCTGGGCATCGACCGGTGTCACGCTGCCCATGAAGTCGATCTCACCCTTGGCCAGGGCCTTGAAGACCTGTTCGCGGTTGTCATAGGCGCGGACGCTGATCTTCACCCTCAGAGCGTCCGCCAGCAGGCCGATGTAGTCTGCGGTGATGCCTTCGTATTCCCTGGACTCGTTGACCATCTCCAGCGGTGGCAGGTTCTGCTGCGAGGTGCCCAGCACCAGTTCGCGCTTGTTGCGCAGCCATTGCCAATCATCGTTGGTCAAGGGCAATTCATGGTGGTGGGGTGATTCATAGTTGAGCAGTTGCAAGGGAGTTGCTGTGTCTCCCAAGGCGGGAAAGCATGCCAGCCATATCAGCGTTGGCAGGAGGAAGCGGGGCATCGGGGCTCCTGATCGAAGAACGGCACAAGGATGAGTCGAGGAGGAACTGGGCTGGCTGAGTTGACCGCCGCACAAGGGCTGATCGTCAATGCTGGATATCAATATAGATCAAGGAAGAGCGCGAAACGGGCCTATTTTCCTGAGTTGCTCGGGCTTGGGCAAGCCCGTCAAGGCTGGCGGACCGAAGGTAGGGCCTTTGTCTTGACCCGCGTTCGGTTGGCGATACGCTTGTGTCTATCTGCACCCTTGCGATACTTCTGTCGGTTAGCACCACAGAAGGTGCCTAGCGATCCGTTATCGGGCCCCTGGGCAGTCGCCGCTCACCCTGGAGCCGCGCGTGAATACCCTGAAAATATTGGTGCTTGAAGACCATCCGGCGCAGCAACTACTGGCCCTGGAGCAATTGCGACGCCTGGATGTAGCTCAGCCATTGGCGGCGTCCGATGGGGACAGTGCCCTGAACCTGCTGCGTGAGCGCGGTGCGGCGGACATCGTTCTGTGCGACTTGCAGATGTCGGGCATGGACGGCCTGGAGTTCTTGCGGCGAGCCAGTGAGGAGCACTTGGTGCGGGCGGTGATTCTCTACAGCCTGATTGAGTCCGATCTGCGTCGCGCAGTGTTGCAGATGATCAGCCTGCATGGGTTGATCGTCCTGGGGGACGTGGGCAAGCCGGCGGACCTGGAAGCCTTGCAGGCGATGCTCGAACTGTATCAGCAGCGCCATCAGCAACAGGTTCCGGCACCGTCCCGGCACTTTGCCCCGGTGAGCCTTGAAGACCTGCAGCGGGGCGTCGAGCAGGGCCAGTTCGTCGCCTACTACCAACCCAAGTTCGACCTGCGCCACGCCAGTTGCTGTGGCGCCGAAGTGCTGATGCGTTGGTGCCATCCCGAGCGCGGGGTCCTGGCGCCGGCGGCCTTTCTCGATGAGCTGGAGGCCGCAGGCCTGCTGGACGAGGTTCTCCACCAGCAGCTTGACCAGAGCATGGCCCTGCAGCGCCGGCTGCTGGACCAGGGTGAAGAACTGGAGCTGGCGTTCAACCTGATGCCCCGACAACTGGCCAGCGGTGACATCGTCAGGCACATCCGTCAGGCCATCGACCGGCATCAGGTTCCGCCGCGGTTGCTGACGTTCGAAATCACCGAGGTGGGCCTGGTGCAGGCGCCGGCCATCAGCCTGGAAAACCTGGTGCGTCTGCGGATGATGGAGTGCAACCTGGCCATCGACGACTTCGGCGCCGGCTATTCCTCCTTGCAGCGCCTGTGCGAACTGCCGTTCAACCAGATCAAGCTCGATGCGCATTTTGTCCGTGAACTGGTGCGTCAGCCCCGCTGTCGCGCGGTGGTCGGTGCCTCCCTGGCCTTAGCCAGCAACCTGGAAATGTGCCTGGTGGTGGAGGGGGTGGAAACCCAGCTCGAGCGGCGCCTGCTGCTGGAAATAGGCTGCGTCATGGCCCAGGGGTACTGGTACGCCCGGCCGATGTCGGAAAGCGCACTGTTGTCCTGGCCGCGAAGCATCCCGGCCGAGCAACCTTTAGTGTTTCCCTGACACTGCTCTGCGGTGTTGGAGGGTCCCGCGCTGGACGTCGACGGCGATTGCGTTGAAGCTTGCCCTCCAACGTTCCAGCCAGGGCCTTGCATGCTCATCGTATTCAGCGGATTGCCGGGCTCCGGCAAGACCACCATCGCTCGCACCCTGGCTCCCCACTTGGGAGCCACCTACCTGCGTATCGACAGCATCGAGCAGGGCCTGCGCGATGCCGGCCTGGCAGAGGTCGGCAAGGCCGGTTACCAGATCGCCCTGCAACTGGCCGAGGCCAATCTGGCCCTGGGCAACTCGGTGCTGGCCGATTGCGTCAATCCCGTGGCCGAAAGTCGTCAGGCCTGGAGCGATCTGGCGCAGCGACTGGGAGTGCTCCTGCTGGATGTCGAGGTGATCTGTTCCGACCCCCGGGAACATCGACGGCGGGTCGAGACCCGGCAGGTGGATGTGCCGGGGCTGCAAGCGCCCAGTTGGCAGTCGGTACTCGATCACGACTACCAGGCCTGGGCGCAGTCGCCCTTGCGCCTGGACAGTGCGAGCCTGTCGCCGCAGCAGGCGGTGGCGCTGATCCTGGCTCGGTTGCCGGTGCGCAGCTGAAGGCCGACCGGCCAATCCTCGCTGTGGCCAGTCAATGCCTTGAACCTCGATGGTGCGCTGGCGGTCAGTGTTCAGGGGCCGCTGCTGGCCAGTGCACGCCCTATTGCCGGCAAAGCTCCCGATAACGGGGCAAAAAAATCCTCCCTGGGGCTTTGTGCACCGATTCAGCCCGCAACCGTTTGCCATGACTCGGGCAGGGTCCCCATGGGCGTCCCCAAGACCGCTTCCTGGCGGGGATAGATGTCTCTTTTATGAATGTATTTGTCGCTATTTGTGGGGTTTTTCAGACCATATGCCGCAGTGGCCGTGGTTTGGGCATTTGCGGCATAGCCTTTGCTACCGCTCTGTGAAGCGGGCGGCAGGGGCCGTCCGACCGTGGGCCCAGGAGGTGCTCGCACACAGGGGAACTATCATCCCTTCAAGGTTAAAGCCGGGTCACGCACACACAGGGTTCAAATAAAAAGCCGTTCATATCGCGGCAAGGAGTTGGCTATGTCCCGCGCTTTTTTCGATGAAATGTACGCTGCCAGCGGCACCTGTCGACCACACTACGAAGCGTTCGCCCGTTGGCTGGCGGACACGCCCCTGGAGCTGCTGGACCAGCGTCGGCGTGAAGCCGACCTGTTGTTCCACCGCGCCGGTATCACCTTCACCCTGTACGGCGACGAACAGGGCACTGAACGCCTGATTCCCTTCGACATCATTCCCCGCAGCATCAAGGCCAGCGAGTGGCGCACGGTGGAGCGCGGCTGCGTGCAGCGGGTCCAGGCGCTGAACCTGTTCCTGGCGGATATCTATCACGGCCAGCGGATCATCAAGGAAGGCATCATTCCCGCCGAGCAGGTGCTGGCCAACGAAGGCTATCAGGTGGCCATGCAGGGCCTGGACCTGCACCGGGGCACCTACGCCCATATCGCCGGGGTCGATCTGGTGCGCGACGGCGATGGCAGCTACTACGTGCTGGAGGACAACCTGCGCACCCCCAGCGGCGTGAGCTACATGCTTGAAGACCGCAAGATGATGATGCGTCTGTTTCCCGAGTTGTTTGCCGCCCAGCGCATTGCCCCCATCGATCATTATCCCAACCTGTTGCTGGACACCCTGAAGAGCTCCAGCCCCCTGGACAACCCGACGGTGGTGGTGCTGACCCCGGGACGTTTCAACAGTGCCTATTTCGAGCACGCGTTCCTTGCCCGGGAAATGGGCGTGGAACTGGTAGAAGGCGCCGACCTGTTCGTGCGTGACGACCGGGTGTTCATGCGCACCACTTCCGGCGCCCAGGCGGTGGACGTGATCTACCGTCGGCTGGACGATGCCTACCTCGATCCGCTGTCGTTCAACCCCGATTCCATGCTCGGCGTGCCCGGGCTGATCGCCGCCTATCGCTGCGGCAATGTGGTGCTGGCCAACGCCGTGGGCACCGGGGTCGCCGACGACAAGTCGATCTATCCCTATGTGGACGAGATGATCCGCTTCTACCTGAGCGAAGAACCGATCCTCAAGAACGTGCCCACCTGGCAGTGCCGCAAGCCCGCCGAGCTGTCCCATGTGCTGGCCAACCTGCCGGACCTGGTGGTCAAGGAAACCCAGGGCTCCGGCGGCTACGGCATGCTGGTAGGGCCGGCGGCCACCGCAGCGGAGATCGAAGAATTCCGCACCCGCCTCAAGGCTCGCCCCGAGGCTTACATCGCCCAGCCGACCCTGTCCCTGTCCACCTGCCCGACTTTTGTCGAAAGCGGCATCGCCCCGCGGCACATCGACCTGCGGCCGTTCGTACTCTCCGGCCGGGAAACCCGTCTGGTGCCCGGCGGCCTGACCCGCGTGGCGCTGCGCGAAGGCTCGCTGGTGGTGAACTCGTCCCAGGGCGGCGGCACCAAAGACACCTGGGTAGTGGAGGACTGAACCATGCTCTCAAGAACCGCTGCGGACCTGTACTGGATGTCCCGCTACCTGGAGCGCGCCGAGAACCTGGCGCGCATGCTCGAGGTCAGTTATTCGCTGTCGCTGATGCCCCAGGCCGGGCGCGGTGACGGCCATGCCGAACTGGCCATGTCGTTGCTGGCGGCCGGCACCCTGGATGACTACAACCAGCGCTACGGTGAACTGAACACCGAGCGCATGCTGCACTTTTTCGCCCTCGACGAGACCAACCCGGGGAGCATCTACTGCTGCCTGCGGGCGGCCCGCAGCAATGCTCATGCGGTGCGCGGGCGGATCACCGCGGACATGTGGGAGAACATCAACGCCACCTGGCTGGAGATGCGCAACATCGCCCGCAATGGCCTGGGGCGCTACGGCATCAGCCAGTTCTGCGAGTGGGTCAAGGAGCGTTCGCACCTGTTCCGCGGCGCCACCGCCGGCACCATCATGCGCAACGACGCCTATCGCTTCATTCGCCTGGGGACCTTTATCGAGCGCGCCGACAACACCCTGCGCCTGCTGGACGCACGCTATGAAATGTTCGGCGAGGAGTCCGAGGAAGTCAGCGATAACTCGGCCCGGGGCTATTACCAGTGGAGCGCCTTGCTCCGTGCCTTGTCGTCCTTCGAAGCGTTCAACGAGATCTACCGCAATGCCCCGGGGGCCGAGCAGGTGTCCGAGATGCTGCTGTTGCGCGCCGATGTGCCGCGCTCGCTGCATGCCTGTGTCGAGGAACTGGACCAGCTCCTGGCCACCTTGCCGGGGGACAACGGGCGTCCGGCCCAGCGCCTGGCCGCCGAGCTGAATGCGCGCCTGCGCTACACCGGGATCAACGAGATTCTCGATTCCGGCCTGCACCAGTGGCTGACCGATTGCATCGGGCAGATCCGCCACTTGGGGCAGACCGTGCATGAGTCCTATCTGGAGGTGGTATGAAACTGTCCATTCGTCACGACACGACCTACAGCTACGCCGATGAAGTCTGCACCAGCATCCAGTTCCTGCGGTTGACGCCCCAGGACAGCCAGCGTCAGCAGATCCTCCAATGGCACCTGGAGCTGCCACGGCAGGTGCGCGCCCAGCGCGACCCCTACGGCAATATCCTGCATGTCATGACCCTCGACGAGCCCCACGGCGCCATTGTCCTCACGGCCTTTGGCGAAGTGCAGATCGATGGCACGCGGGAAGTGGAGGGCGACAGCCAGTCGCCGCTGCCGTTCCTGCGTTGCAGCCACCTGAGCAAGGCGGACTCGGCCCTTTGCGACTTTGCCCGGCGCCATTGCGGCGAGCGCCGTGATCGCGCCGCGCTGATCGAGCTGATGCAGGCCCTGGCCGAGCACATGCCCTACAGCCCGGGCGCCACCGGGGTTGGCAGTACTGCGGCCGAAGCTTTTGCCGGCGCTGCCGGGGTCTGCCAGGACCATACCCACGCGTTCCTGGCCTGCGCCCGCAGCCTGGGGATTCCCGCGCGTTACGTCTCCGGCTACCTGTGCACCGAGGACGCCAGCCACCTGGCCAGCCATGCCTGGGCCGAAGCCTGGCTCGACGACGGCTGGTACAGCTTCGACGTGACCAACCGCCTGGCGCGACCCGAGCGTCACCTGAAACTGGCGGTGGGCCTGGACTACCTGGATGCCTGCCCGGTGCGCGGCATGCGTCGCGGGGGAGGGGCTGAACAGATGCAGGCTCGGGTCCAGGTCAGTTCCATGGTGCAGTTCCAGCATCAGTAACGCCGCGCAGCGTCGCCGCCCGTGCCCTGGCGGGCGCGGCGCTACGGGTCGATTGTTGCCTGGGGCCGTGGCCACAGCTAAGGAGTTTTGGATAGACAGCCAGATGTTATAAAGTAACGGCCGATTTGCCGGGCGCGAGACCGGCACCGTCCCTTTGAACCTGACGCTGCGATCCCTCCTTATGAGTTCTTTACCCAACCCTCCCGCGAGCCTCGGCACCCGGCTGCTGAGTATCGATGCCCTGCGCGGCCTGGTGATGCTGTTCATGCTACTGGACCATGTGCGGGAAACCTTCTTCCTGCACCGGCAGGTGAGCGATCCCATGGACGTGGCCACCACCGAGCCCGGGCTATTTGTCAGCCGCACCCTGGCACACCTGTGCGCGCCGGTGTTTGTCCTGCTGACCGGGCTTTCGGCTTACCTGTTTGCCCAGAAGCACGGCCATCGGGCCGAGGCCAGCGCTTTCCTGTTCAAGCGTGGGTTGTTCCTGGTGGTGCTGGAACTGACCCTGGTGAACTTCGCCTGGACCGGGCAGATCCCGCCGACGCTGATCTATCTGCAGGTGATCTGGGTCATCGGCCTGAGCATGCTGGCGCTGTCGGCCCTGTTGTGGCTGCCTCGGGCGCTGTTGTTGGGCCTGAGCCTGCTGCTGATCGGCGGGCACAATCTGCTGGATGGGCTGCATTTCGCCCCGGGCGAGGCGCTGCACGTGCCCTGGGCGATCCTGCATGATCGCGGCTGGATCGAATGGGGCGAAGGGCTGCGTCTGCGGACCTCCTATCCGTTGCTGCCATGGATCGGCGTGATCGGCCTGGGTTACGCCCTGGGGCCCTGGTTCGCCCGCGAAGCCGGAGCCGCTCAGCGACAGCAGCGTCTGTTGCGATGGGGGCTGGCGGCGCTGGCGGGGTTCATCGTGCTCCGGCTGCTTAACGGCTATGGCGAGCGGCCCTGGGTCAGTGGCGAGACCTGGGGGCAAACCCTGATGAGCTTTTTCAACATCACCAAATACCCGCCGTCGCTGCTGTTTATCGCCCTGACCCTGGGCGCCGGGCTGCTTCTGCTGCGGGCCCTGGAGCGACGGCAGGACAGCGGTTTGATCCGGGTGCTCGGCGTATTTGGCGCGGCGCCGATGTTCTTCTACCTGTTGCACTTGTATGTGCTCAAGGGCCTGTATCTGCTGGCCGTGGCGCTGCTGGGACGCAATCAAGGGGCCTATTTTGGCTTCGATTCGCTGGGCTGGCTGTGGCTGATCACGTTGCTTCTGGCCTTGGTCCTGTACCCGCCGGTGCGGGGCTTCGCCCGACTCAAGGCCCGGCGCCGCGACCTGGACTGGCTGAAGTACTTCTAAGGGGCCAGTCCCTTGCTGCCTGCACCGGATTGCTGGCGCAGGCAGGGCAATCAGCGTTTTTTTGCCGGCGCCGATAAACACCGCTTGAACGGCATGGGGCACTCTCTGTACTGTATATAAAAACAGTATTTGGGCCTCGCCATGCAACTGATCGACAAGCTGAGCATCCTCGCCGACGCCGCCAAGTACGACGCTTCCTGCGCCAGCAGCGGCGCGCCCAAGCGCAGTTCCGAAGGCAAGAGCGGGTTGGGCTCGAGCAATGGCATGGGCATCTGCCACAGCTATACCCCGGACGGGCGCTGCGTCTCGCTGCTCAAGGTGCTGCTGACCAATTTCTGCCTCTACGACTGCCAGTACTGCGTCAACCGCCGTTCCAGCGATGTGCCCCGGGCCCGTTTCAGCCCCGAGGAAGTGGTGCGCCTGACCCTGGATTTCTACCGGCGCAATTGCGTCAGCGGGCTGTTCCTCAGCTCCGGGATCATCCGCTCGGCGGACTACACCATGGAGCAGTTGGTGCAGGTGGCGAGGCTGTTGCGTGAAGAGCACGAGTTCCGCGGCTACATCCACCTCAAGACCATTCCCGACGCCGACCCGCTGCTGATCGAGCAAGCCGGGCGCTATGCCGACCGCCTCAGCGTCAATGTCGAGCTGCCCACTGACCAGGGCCTCAAGACCCTGGCCCCGGAAAAACACCTGGGCTCGATCAAGCAGGCCATGGGCACCATCTATACCGGCGAGCAGACCGTGCGCAACGAGCCCCGGGCGCCACGTTTCGCCCCAGCGGGGCAGAGCACCCAGATGATCGTCGGTGCCGACGACACCGATGACAGCACCATTCTCCACAGCGCCGAGGCGCTGTACGGCAATTTCCGCCTGCGCCGGGTCTATTACTCGGCGTTCAGCCCGATCCCCAACAGCCCGAAAAGCGTGCCCCTGGCCGCGCCGCCGCTGATGCGCGAGCACCGCCTGTATCAGGCCGACTTCCTGCTGCGCGGCTATGGCTTCAGTGCCAACGAACTCTTCAAGGGGCCGGGGCACCTGGCCCTGGACATCGACCCCAAGCTGGCCTGGGCGCTGGAGAACCGCAATCTGTTTCCCCTGGACCTGAACCGCGCCGAGCCAACCTTGATCGCGCGCATTCCGGGGATCGGCCTGCGCACCACCCAGCGCCTGGTGGAGCTGCGTCGCGAGCGGCGCATCCGCTTCGAGGACCTGGCGCGCATGCGCTGTGTGCTGAGCAAGGCCAAGCCGTTCTTCATCACCAGCGACTATCACCCGCAGCAGGCGGAAACCAGCAGTGCGCTGCTCTACCAGCAACTGCGGGACCGGCCGCAACCGCAGCAGATGGGGCTCTGGGGATGATCAGCCTGGACTGCGACGACCTGTTCGACACCTGGCGCCAGCAGGCGCGCTGGCTGCTCAGTCATTCCATCGATCCGAGCCGGGTCAGTTGGGCCGGGACCCGGGAGGCCGACCTCTTTGCCAGCGACGAGAGCTGCCCCGAACAGCCGGGGCCCTTTCGCGCGCGCATTCCCCAGGCCCTGCTGGAGCTGTTGCAGCGGGCCGCCTGCTACCGCGGCGAGCAGCGCTGGAGCCTGCTCTACGAGGTGCTGTGGCGGGTCAGCCATGGCGACCGCACGGCCATGCTCAGCGGCGATCAACTGGGCAGCGAGTTGCAGCGGCGGATCAAGCAGGTGGACCGCGAGGCCCATCACCTGCATGCCTTCGTGCGCTTCGTCAGGCTGCCCGAGGGCCGTTCATCCCTGGCCGAGCAACCCGAATACGTGGCCTGGCACGAACCGGCCCACGACATCCTGGCCCAGGCCAGCCGGCACTTCATCGGACGCATGGGGCGCCACCGCTGGATGATCGCCACGCCCCGGGACGGGGTGTATTTCGACGGCGAGCAACTGCACCACCAGCGCCAGTGCCCCGCTGGTTGGCGGCAACTGGCCCAGGCCGGCGACGACCCCGGGAGCGAGCTGTGGCTGGCCTATTACAGCCACATCTTCAACCCGGCGCGGCTCAACCCCAAGGTCATGCAGGGGCATTTGCCGACCCGGTTCTGGAAGCACCTGCCGGAGGGACCGCTGATTCCGGCGTTGATCAGCGAAGCGCGCCACGGCAAGCAGCGCGACGGCCAGGCCAGCCAGGTGGCAGCGCGGCCAGGCAAGCGGATCGGTCAGGTGCGCAGCGATAGCGCTGGGCAGACGCCAGGGCCTTCCCTGACAATGCGCGGCTTTGAACAATGAGGCAGGCAGTCAATGGATGACGGTGTGGATGACGGCAAGGGCATTACCGAGGAGTTCTGGTCGAAGGCAGTGACTGACGACGCCAAGATGATGTGGCGGGTGGGCAGCCGCGGCGTGACCTTCCTGGCGGCGCTGCTGCTGCCCAAGACCGGGTTCAAGGTCGTGGACATCGCGGTTGGAGTGCTGACCATGCTGATCCCCTTGCTGGTGATCGAGACCCAGAGGGCCTATTCGAAGTTTTCCCCCGGGTTCCTGGCCTGGGTGGTTCGCATCAGTGTCTTTGCCAGTGGTGTGGCCATGGCCAGCCTGGGGTTGGTGATTTACGCCTGGGTAGTTGGGCCTGTGGTATCGGTGGTCGGCCTCGCCTTTTTTCAACAGACAGTCAGTCTTGGCGGGTACGGGAACAAAGGGGTTGAGTTCGTTGTGTTCTGGTGTATCGCGATAGTCACTGCGATGGGGGTGATACACGCGGTGATCAAGCAGTTTCGCGAGCTGAAGATTTTCGAACTTGTTTATCACCTGCCACGCAATCGAATGGAGTGGCTCATGCAGGGCCGACCGCTGCGAGCCAGCGACTGGCCGATGTTCGTCTGCTTCGAACTCTGTGTGCTGATCACGAGTTTTCTCTACACCTTGGTGGCGTCCCGGGCTGCATTGCTGGTGGTGGATGGAACGCAACAGGTGCTGATGTCGTTCGGTATCAGCCTCTGAGGGGGGAGCCCCGCCTTCGGCAGGCATCCTGCAGTCTCCAGGCATGAAAAAGCCCGCCCCTGGCAAGCAGGGGCGGGCTGGGGTGCAGCAGGGGGCGAATCAGACCTTGACGATCCAGCCCGCTGGCGCTTCCACGTCGCCGGTCTGCACGCCGGTCAGCTCTTTGTAGAGCTTCTGGGTGATCGGGCCGACGTCTTTTTCGCTGTAGAACACGTGCAGCTTGTCCTGGTACTGGATGCCGCCGATCGGCGTGATCACCGCGGCAGTACCGCAGGCACCGGCTTCCTTGAAGTCCGAGAGCTTGTCGATGAACACGTCGCCTTCGACCACTTCCAGGCCCAGGCGGGTCTTGGCCAGCTCGATCAGCGACAGGCGGGTGATACCCGGTAGTACCGATGGCGAGTTGGGGGTGACGAATTTGTCGTCGTGGGTGATGCCGAAGAAGTTCGCCGAACCGACTTCCTCGATCTTGCTGTGGGTCAGCGGGTCGAGGTAGATGCAGTCGGCGAAGCTGGCCTTCTTGGCCTGGGAGCCCGGCATCAGGCTGGCGGCGTAGTTGCCACCGACCTTGGCCGCGCCGGTGCCTTGTGGGGCGGCGCGGTCGTAGCTGGAGATCAGGAAGTTGTGCGGGGTCAGTCCGCCCTTGAAGTAGGCGCCGACCGGGATGGCGAAGATCGAGAAGATGAACTCCGGCGCGGTACGCACGCCGATGTTGTCACCCACGCCGATCACGAACGGCCGCAGGTACAGCGCGCCGCCGGTGCCGTACGGCGGAATGAAGCGCTCGTTGGCCTTGACCACGGCCTTGCAGGCTTCGATGAACTGTTCGGTGGACACCTGCGGCATCAGCAGGCGGGCGCAGCTGCGCTGCATGCGTGCGGCGTTCTGGTCCGGACGGAACAGGTTGATCGAGCCGTCCTTGCAGCGGTAGGCCTTGAGGCCTTCGAAGCATTGCTGACCGTAGTGCAGGGCGGTGGAGCCCTCGCTGATGTGCAGCACGTTGTCTTCGGTCAGGGTGCCTGCGTCCCACTCGCCGTTACGCCAGTGCGACAGATAGCGCTTGTCTGTCTTGATGTAGTCAAAACCCAGCTTGTCCCAATTGATGCTTTCGTTACCCATGACACCCTCTATCACTTAACAACCGCCGGAACGGCTTAAGGCTTCTGACGTTTTTTTGGATGGGCACAACAATACTGCATTCCGGGGGCTTACCGCATCCCCGTATTGAACCCTGTAACTGCTGCCGCAGGCTGCGATCGGCCTCGAAGAGAACGTGCTCTTGAGGCCCTCGGAAGGTCCTGCGGACCTTGTCGCAGCCTGCGGCAGCGGCTACAGGTTGTGTTTACAGGTGCAGGGCGTGGCCCAAGGCCCGCAGCGCCGCTTCCTGGACCGCTTCACCCAGGGTCGGGTGGGCGTGGATGGTGCCGCCGATGTCTTCCAGGCGCGCGCCCATTTCCAGGGATTGGCCAAACGCCGTGGACAATTCGGAGACACCGACCCCCACCGCCTGCCAGCCGACAATCAGGTGATTGTCACTTCGGGCCACCACCCGCACGAAACCGCTTTTCGATTCCAGGGTCATGGCCCGGCCATTGGCCGCGAACGGGAAGCTGCTGACGATGCAATCCAGCCCGGCAGCGCGGGCCTCGTCCGGAGTCTTGCCCACCACCACCAGTTCCGGGTCGGTGAAACACACCGCCGGGATCGCCGCCGGGTTGAACTCGCGGTGCTTGCCGGCGATCAGCTCGGCGACCATCTCGCCCTGGGCCATGGCCCGGTGCGCGAGCATGGGTTCGCCGCTGAGGTCACCGATGGCCCAGACGTTGCGCATGCTGGTCTGGCAGCGGTGGTCGATCTTGATCGCCGCGCCGTTCATGTCCAGATTCAGGCTTTCCAGGTTCCAGCCCTGGGTGTTGGGTTTGCGACCCACCGCCACCAGTACCTGATCGGTGGCCAGGTTCAGGGTGTCGCCGTTGGGCTCGCGCACCTGCAGGCTGCTGCTGGCGGCATCGAAGCCCAGCACGCTGTGCTTGAGGTAGAGCTTGATGCCCAACTGCTTCACCGACTCCAGCACCGGCTGGGTCAACTCGGCGTCGTAGGCCGGCAGGATGCGCTCCTGGGCCTCGACCACGCTGACCTCGACCCCGAGCTTGCGGTAGGCAATGCCCAGTTCCAGGCCGATGTAGCCGCCGCCGACCACGGTCAGGCGCTTGGGCAGGGTCTTGGGCGCCAGGGCCTCGGTGGAGGAGATGATCGGCCCGCCGATGGGCAGCATCGGCAGGTTGACGCTTTTCGAGCCGGTGGCCAGCAGCAGGTGTTCGCACTGGATGCGGGTATCAGTGCCTTCGATCTCCACGGTCTTGCCGTCGATGACCTTGGCCCAGCCGTGAATCACCTGGACCTTGTTTTTCTTCAACAGCGCGGCGACCCCGGTGGTCAGGCGGTCGACGATGCCGTCCTTCCATTCCACGCTCTTGCCGATGTTCAGGGTTGGCGCCGCCACTTCGATGCCCAGGGCCGAGCTCTGGCTGTGGTGACGGGTCTGGTGAAACTGCTCGGCCACATGAATCAGCGCCTTGGACGGGATGCAGCCGATGTTCAGGCAGGTGCCGCCCAGGGCCTGGCCTTCCACCAGGATGGTGGAAATGCCCAGCTGGCCGGCACGGATCGCCGCCACGTAACCGCCAGGCCCGCCGCCGATGATCAGCAGTTGGGTGTTGAGAGTCTGTTGCATGCCTGCTCCTCTGAAAGTCAGTCCACAAACAGCGTGGCGGGTTGTTCGAGCAGGCCGCGAATGGCCTGGATGAATTGCGCAGCGTCCATGCCGTCGACCACCCGGTGATCGAAGGAGCTGGAGAGGTTCATCATCTTGCGGATCACGATCTGGCCCTTGATCACCATCGGCCGCTCGACGATGCGGTTGACCCCGACAATTGCCACTTCCGGCAGGTTCAGCACCGGGGTGCTGACAATCCCGCCCAGGGCGCCGAGGCTGGTGAGGGTGATGGTGGAGCCGGACAGTTCATCCCGGGCCGCCTTGCCGCTGCGGGCCGCCTTGGCCAGGCGCGAGATTTCCTCGGCGTTGCCCCACAGGCTGCGGGCCTCGGCGTGACGTACCACCGGCACCATCAGGCCGACGTCGCTCTGGGTGGCGACCCCGACATGCACCGCGCCGTGGCGGGTGATGACCTGGGCTTCGTCGTCGTAGCGCGCGTTGATCTGCGGGAAGTCGCGCAGGGCGACGACCATGGCCCGCACCAGGAACGGCAGCAGGGTCAGCTTGCCGCGGCTGGCGCCGTGTTTTTCATTGAGGTGGATGCGCAGCTCTTCCAGGGCGGTGACGTCCACTTCCTCGACATAGCTGAAGTGCGCGGCGCGGTGCTTGGATTCCTGCATGCGCTGGGCGATCTTGCGGCGCATGCCGATCACCTGGATCTGCTCTTCGTCGTGGCGTTCGGCATAGCCTGTGCCGGGCGCCGAGTAGCCCTTGAGCGGCTGGCTGTCCTGGGCCAGGTAGGCCTCCAGGTCTTGGTGCAGGATGCGCCCGGCCGGGCCGCTGCCTTGCACCAGGCGCAGCTGGATGCCCAGGTCCAGGGCGTGCTTGCGCACGGCGGGCGAAGCCAGGGGGCGTTCGTCGGCCTGGCGCGCCACCGGCGCCTGGGGAGCAGGGCGGCAGGCGGCTTGGCTGACGACTGCTTGTTCCACCTTGGGTGCTTCGACCACTGGCGCGGCAGCCGGCTTATTAATAGCGGCCGGTGCTTGTTGCGCCGGCGCGGCGGCCTGGGCGGATTCCTTGAGGTTGCCCGCGCCTTCGACTTCGATGCTGATGAGGATGCTGCCCACCGCCATCACTTCACCGGGTTCGCCACCCAGGGAAATGACCGTGCCGTGCACTGGCGAGGGAATGTCGACCATGGCCTTGTCGGTCATCACGTCCGCCAGGACCTGGTCTTCGACAACCTGGTCGCCGACTTTTACGTGCCACTGCGCCAGTTCAACTTCCGCGATGCCTTCGCCGATGTCCGGCATCTTGATAACGTGCGTGCCCATTCAGACCTCCATGACCCGTTGCAGCGCCGCGCCCACTCGGGACGGCCCTGGAAAATATGCCCACTCCTGCGCGTGGGGATACGGCGTATCCCAACCGGTGACGCGCTCGATCGGGGCTTCCAGGTGGTGGAAGCAGTGTTCCTGCACCAGCGACACCAGCTCGGCGCCGAAGCCGCAGGTACGGGTGGCTTCGTGCACCACCACGCAACGGCCGGTCTTCTTCACCGACTTGACGATGGTGTCCAGGTCCAGGGGCCACAGGCTGCGCAGGTCGATGACCTCGGCGTCGATGCCGGTTTCCTCGGCCGCCACTTGCGACACATAGACGGTGGTGCCGTAGGTGAGGACGGTGACGTCCTTGCCCGGACGGGCGATGGCCGCCACATCCAGCGGCACCTTGTAGTAGCCGTCCGGCACCTGGGCCGCCGGGTGTTTCGACCAGGGGGTTACCGGGCGGTCGTGGTGGCCATCGAACGGGCCGTTGTACAGGCGCTTGGGTTCGAGAAAGATCACCGGGTCATCGTTTTCGATGGAGGCGATCAGCAGGCCCTTGGCGTCGTAGGGGTTGGAGGGCATCACGGTGCGCAGGCCGCAGACCTGGGTGAACATCGCCTCGATGCTCTGGCTGTGGGTCTGGCCGCCGTAGATGCCGCCGCCGCAGGGCATGCGCAGGGTCATCGGCGCGGTGAACTGGCCGGCGGAGCGATAGCGCAGGCGCGCGGCTTCGGAAATGATCTGGTCCGAGGCAGGGTAGACGTAATCGGCGAACTGGATTTCCGCCACCGGACGCAGGCCGTAGGCGCCCATGCCGATGGCCGCGCCGACGATGCCGCTTTCCGAGATCGGTGCGTCGAACACCCGCGAGGTGCCGTACTTGGCCTGCAGGCCCTCGGTGCAGCGGAACACGCCGCCGAAGTAGCCGACGTCCTGGCCGAACACCACCACGTTGTCGTCACGCTCGAGCATCACATCCATGGCCGAGCGCAGGGCCTGGATCATGGTCATGGTGGTGGTGGTCATGGCGGTTTCCAGCTGGATATTGTTGTTGTGATCGTTCATGTCAGACCCCCAGTTCCTGGCGTTGACGTTTCAGGTGCTCGGGCATGTCCTTGTAGACGTCCTCGAACATGGTCGCGGCGCTGGGGATCTGGCCGCCGGCGAGGGTGCCGTACTGCTCGGCTTCTTTCTGCGCGGCAATCACCTGGGCTTCGAGCTCGGCGCTGACCGCGGCGTGTTCCTCTTCGGACCACTGGCCGATCTTGATCAGGTGCTGCTTGAGGCGGGCAATCGGATCGCCCAGGGGGAAGTGGCTCCAGTCGTCGGCCGGACGGTACTTCGACGGGTCGTCGGAAGTGGAGTGCGGGCCGGCGCGATAGGTGACCCACTCGATCAGGGTCGGGCCGAGGTTGCGCCGGGCGCGTTCGGCGGCCCAGCGCGAGGCGGCGTAGACCGCGATGAAGTCGTTGCCGTCGACCCGCAGGGAAGCGATGCCGCAGCCCACGCCGCGTCCGGCGAAGGTGGTGGCTTCACCGCCGGCAATGGCCTGGAAGGTGGAGATCGCCCACTGGTTGTTGACCACGTTGAGGATCACCGGCGCGCGGTACACGTGGGCGAAGGTCAGGGCGGTGTGGAAGTCCGATTCGGCGGTGGCGCCGTCGCCGATCCAGGCCGAGGCGATCTTGGTATCGCCCTTGATCGCCGAGGCCATGCCCCAGCCCACGCCCTGCACGAACTGGGTCGCCAGGTTGCCGGAGATGGTGAAGAACCCGGATTCCTTCACCGAGTACATGATTGGCAACTGGCGTCCCTTGAGCGGATCGCGCTCGTTGGACAGCAGTTGGCAGATCATCTCCACCAGCGGCACTTCCCGGGCCATCAGGATGCTCTGCTGGCGGTAGGTGGGGAAGCACATGTCGTCGATGTTCAGGGCCAGGGCCTGGGCGCTGCCAATGGCTTCTTCACCCAGGCTCTGCATGTAGAAGGACATCTTCTTCTGGCGCTGGGCGACCACCATGCGGTTGTCGAAGATCCGCGTCTTGAGCATGGCGCGCATGCCCTTGCGCAGGATTTCCAGCGGCACGTCGTCGGCCCAGTCGCCCAGGGCGTTGCCCTGATCGTCGAGCACACGGATCAGGCCGCGGGCCAGGTCGGCGCAGTCGGCAGGTTCGATATCGATGGGAGGTTTGCGGGCCAGGCCGGCGTCGTTCAGACGCAGGTAGGTGAAGTCGGTCTTGCAGCCGGGACGGCCCGAGGGTTCGGGAACGTGCAGGCGTAGCGGTGCATACGCTGTGGTCATGGCTTTCTACGCTCGATCTTGTGGATTTCTTGTAATTGGGCGCGCTAGCTGACAGTCATTCTTTGGATAAAAGAAATCTTGTCCTACAAACATCATAGGCCGGGCGTAGGAGAATATTTATCTCTGTTTCATTGCGCTGGAAGTTATTTGCAGATAAAAAATCTGCATAAACATAAAAAACAGGTTGTTTTGTCTCATGCGCAAACTGGACCGTACCGACATCGGCATTCTCAACAGTCTTCAGGAGAATGCTCGCATCACCAACGCCGACCTCGCCCGTTCGGTGAACCTTTCACCCACGCCGTGCTTCAACCGGGTCAAGGCCATGGAGGAGCTGGGGCTGATCCGCGAGCAGGTGACCCTGCTGGATGCCGACCTGTTGGGGCTGCACGTCAACGTGTTCATTCACGTCAGCCTGGAGAAGCAGGTGGAGGAGGCGTTGCAGCACTTCGAAGAGGCCATCGCCGACCGCCCGGAAGTCATGGAGTGCTACCTGATGGCCGGCGACCCGGACTACCTGATCCGCGTGCTGGTGCCGACTATCCAGTCCCTGGAACGCTTCATGATGGACTTTCTGACCAAGGTGCCCGGTGTGGCCAACATCCGCTCCAGCTTCGCCCTCAAGCAGGTGCGCTACAAGACCGCGCTGCCGCTGCCGGCCAACGGCCTGACCCTGGGCACCTGAGGCTCAGGCGGAGACTCCGCTCCAGAGCCGATCCAGGTTCTTGAACTCCCAGTCTTCCGGGGCTTCGCGAGCGACGATGCGATCCTGGCCGTGGATCTTGGCCAGGTCGACCACGTTCTGTTCCAGGGGCAGGTTGGAGCGGGTGGAGAAGAACACCCGGACCTTGGGCGTCAGCAACGACTTGGGGTTTTGTTCGATCACTACCGCCAGGCGACCGCTTTTCAGGCGCACCAGGGCCCCAACGGGATAGATACCCACGCTCTTGACGAAGGCCTGGAACACCCGCTGACCGAAATGACCTTTCCAGGTGGACATGCGCTGGATCGCTTCGGCCGGGTCCCAGCCACGGTTGTAGGGACGATTGGAGGTCACCGCGTCGTACACATCGCAGACCGCGCCCATCTGCGCGAACAGGCTGATCTGGTTGCCGGCCAGACGGTGCGGATAGCCCGAGCCGTCGGCCTTTTCGTGGTGATGCAGGCATACATCCAGAACCAGCGCATCCACATCGGGGCTTTGACGCAGGATCGCGCCACCGGCTTCGGGGTGCAGCTTGACCCGTTCGAACTCGGTGTCCGAGAGCTTTTGCGGCTTGTTGAGAATGCTGTCGGGGATGGTCAGCTTGCCCACGTCATGCAGCAATCCGGCAACGCCTGCCAGGCGGATATAGTCCTCCGACAAGCCCAATTGCCGCGCCGTGGCCAGCATCAGCGCACAGACCGCCACTGAATGCATGTAGGTGTAGTCATCGGCGTTCTTGAGCCGCGCCAGACTGATCAGCGCATCGGGATGACGCAGCAGCGACTGGCCGATCTGCAGCACCAGATCCTCGGCTTGCTGCATCTCCAGGGCCTGGCCCATGCGCACTTCCTGGAACATCGCCATTACCGCCTTGCGCGAGTGGGCGCAGAGCTTGAGGGCGCGCTGCACTTCCTCATCCATGCTGGCCCGGGGCGTGGGCGCGGTGGCTGGTTGTGCCGTCGGCGGCAGGTCCGGCGTGGTGGTTGCACTGGCCTCGGGCAGGTCGCCACCTTTGCTGGTGTCGATCCACAGGCTGCTGAGGTTGGAGCTTCGCAGGCGTTGCAGGTCGGCATGGCTGTCGAGGACAAAGCCAGCCTTCCAGAAAGAGTGGTCCAGCCAGGAGCCACAGAACTGATGGATGTACATGCCCATCTGCAACTGATGGATCGAAATCAGTTTCAGCATCAACAACACTCCCTTTCAGGGCAGTCGGCCATTGCCGGTCATCTGGCTCCTACAGACCCGTGTAGGAGCCGGATCGCCGGCTAACAGCGCCAGCGCTTTTCTCTACCTGACGTCTTACCGGGCCTGGGCCCGCCTCACAGGGAGAAGCGTGCCACCAGTTTGTTCAAACTCACCGCCAGGGACGACAGTTCATTGCTGGCAATGGACGTCTGGCTGGCGGCGGACGAGCTTTGCAGCGACAAGTCGCGGATGCTCATCAGGTTCTGATCCACCGAGCGCGCCACCTGGGCCTGTTCCTCCGAGGCGGTGGCGATCATCAGGTTGCGTTCGTTGATCTCGCTGATGGCCTGGGCGATATGGCCGATGGCGGCGCCGGCCTCGTGGGCGATGGCCAGGGTCTGGCTGGCATCCTCGCTGCTTTGCTGCATCGACAGCATGGCCTTGCTCGAACCGTTCTGGACGCCCTGGATCATCTGCTCGATCTCCTGGGTCGAGAGCTGGGTGCGGTGGGCCAGGGCCCGCACTTCATCGGCCACCACGGCGAAACCACGGCCTTGCTCGCCGGCCCGAGCGGCCTCGATGGCCGCGTTGAGGGCCAGCAGGTTGGTCTGCTCGGCAATGGCGCGGATCACGTCCAGGACCTTGCTGATGTCCTGGGCCTGTTGCGCCAGGCCGGCCATTTCCACCCGGGTGTTTTCCACGGTGCCGGTGAGCTTCTCGATGGAGTGGATGGTCTGCTCGACCCGCTCCTTGCCCAGCCCGGCGGAGCGCTCGGATTCCTGGGTCGACTGCGAGGCGGACACCGCGTTGCGCGCCACTTCCTCCACCGCGGCGGTCATTTCGTTGACCGCGGTGGCGGCCTGATCGGTCTCCATGCTCTGTTGCTGGATGCCGGCGTTGGACTCACGGGTAATGGCGCTCATTTCCTCGGCGGCGGAGGCCAGCTGGGTCGAGGAGTCGGCAATTTGGCGGATGGTCGACTTCAGGTTGTCGAGCATGGACTGGGTGGATTTCTGCAGGTCGGTGAGTTCGTCCTGGCCGCTGACTTCCACCTGGGTTCGCAGGTCGCCCTCGGCGATTTTGCGCGTGGTGGCCAGCAGCGATTGCACCGGGCGGGTGATGCTGCGGGTGAACAGGGTGGCGATGAGCACGGTCAGGACAATCGCCAGGACGATGATCAGCGAGGTCAGGGTCAGGCCACTGTCGAACTGATGGTCGGCCAGGGTCGCCGAGTGCGCGGCACCGCTCTCGTTGATCGCGATCAGGGCTTCGATTGCGCTTTGCAAGGCATTGGCCAGGGGCACCGTGACCTGATTGATGTAGTCACTGCTCTGCTGCGCGGTGTTGGTCTTGCTGGCATCGATCAGCACCGCCAGCTTGTCCAGGTAGTCCTGGGCGCCGCGCTTGACCTGATCAAAGGCGGTTTTCTCTTCGGCGCTGGACACCAGCGGCTCGTAGTCCTTGATGGCCTGGGCCAGGGTGGCTTTCAGGCTACCCAGCTTGTCCAGGGATGCGCCTTTCTGGGCTTCGCTTTCAGTGGCGTAGTGCAGGGCCTCCAGGCGCACACGCAAGGTGGAGGATTCGATTTTCGTGGCTTGCCTGACGCTGGGCAGCCAATTGTTTCGCAGGTCCAGTGCAGCATCGTGAATCTGTCCCATTCTCCACAGCGCCAGTCCCCCCAGACCGACCACTAGTACACAGATAGCGCCAAAACTCAGGAGCGCCCTGGACGTCAGTTTCAAGTTTCTTGTCACCATACAGGCACCTTGCAGGTTGGAGTGATACCGCCAATTGCTTTTCGACTCCTTGTCGCCCTGATAGCACTGTGACTCCAAAGAGATGAAAAATCTGTAGGGATGTAAAAATATTTCTTTGCGTCCAACGCGCTTCAACCTAGCGTCGCCGCAAGGGCGGGCAACCCCGCGGCTTGACCTTTATCAACGCGCTTTTGGCGGTTTTGTAGCAAGCTTGGCGCCTCTCCAATTGCAAAGGAAAAGGCCCATGACTACGCCTCCGACAACGGCGCCCGCGGCCAAGGCTGTACTACCGATTGGATTGCTGATCGCCGTGCTGGCCATGATCGGGGTGCTGTTTCTGCCACTGCCCGCCGACCTGCCGGTGGCCGGCCAGCGGATGCTGGCGATCCTCGCCTTCGCGGTGGTGGTGTGGATCAGCGAAGCGGTGTCCTACGAGGCCAGCGCGATCATGATCACTGCACTGATGGCGTTCCTGATTGGCACCGCGCCGACCCTGCAGGACCCGACCCAGGTCTATGGCAGCTCGGCGGCCATCAGTCTGGCGCTGACCGGGTTCTCCAATTCGGCCCTGGCCCTGGTGGCCGGTGCCTTGTTCATCGCCGCCGCCATGACCCACACCGGCCTCGACCGACGCATCGCCCTGGTGACCCTGACCCGGGTCGGCACCAGCACCCGGCGCATCCTCATCGGTGCCATTGCGGTGACCATCCTCCTCAGCCTGCTGGTGCCCAGCGCCACGGCCCGCAGTGCCTGCGTGGTGCCGATCATGATGGGGGTGATCGCCGCGTTCGGCGTCGACAAGCGCTCCAATATCGCCGCCGGGCTGATGATCGTCGTGGCCCAGGGCACCAGCATCTGGAACGTCGGGATCCAGACCGCCGCGGCGCAGAACCTGCTGACCGTGGGCTTCATGGACAAGATGCTCGGCCAGCGCGTGGCCTGGCTCGACTGGCTGATCGCCGGGGCGCCCTGGGCGCTGATCATGTCCCTGGTGCTGCTGTGGCTGGTGCTCAAACTGCTGCCGCCGGAAACCGACAGCATCCCCGGCGGCAAGGAGGCGGTGGCCCAGTCCCTGGTGGACATCGGGCCCATGACCGGGCCGCAGAAGCGCCTGTTGGCGGTGTCGCTGTTGCTGCTTTTGGCCTGGTCCACCGAAGGCAAGCTGCACCCCTTCGACACCACGACCACCACCTACGCCGGGCTGGTGATCCTGCTGTTGCCGCGAGTCGGCATCATGACCTGGAAGGACGTGCAGTCGCGCATTCCCTGGGGCACGGTGATCGTCTTCGGGGTCGGCATCAGCCTCGGTTCGGCGCTGCTCAGCACCCAGGCCGGGCAATGGCTGGGCGGGCAGGTGGTGGCCCACACCGGCCTGGACCAGGTCGGGCCTTTGGCGGTGTTCGCGATTCTCGCGGCGTTCCTGATTCTCATTCACCTGGGGTTCGCCAGTGCCACGGCCCTGACCTCGGCCTTGCTGCCGATCCTGATTGCCGTGCTGCAAACCCTGCCGGGCGAGTTCAGCCGCCTGGGCATGACCATGCTCCTGGGCTTTGTCGTCAGCTACGGTTTCATCCTGCCGATCAACGCGCCGCAGAACATGGTCTGCCTGGGTACCGAGACCTTCAATGCCCGGCAGTTCGCCAAGGTCGGGCTGCTGGTGACGCTGATCGGCTACCTGTTGATGCTGGTGTTCGCCATGACCTGGTGGAAATGGCTGGGCTGGATGTAGAGCCCTTCACAGTGACCCGCTGAACACCCGGGTCACGCTGCCGGCCAGGCGCACCTTGCCCTGGCCGTCCCAGCTCACCGTCACCGGCCCGCCGTCGCACAGCACCCGCACCGGGCTGTCGAGCAAGCCGCGACGGATGCCATTGACCGCCGCCGCGCAGGAACAGGAACCGGAGCCCAGGGGGATGGCGCCATGGCGCTCCCAGATGCGCAGGCGGATGGTCTGGCGGTCGATCACCTGGATGAAGTGCACATTGGTCTTGTGTGGAAACAGCGGGTCGCTCTCGATCGTGGGACCCAGGGCGGCCACGTCCAGTTGCTCCAGATCGTCGACGAAAAAACTGCAATGGGGGTTGCCCATGCTGCATGCCGCCGGTGTTCCTGGCAGCGGCAGGTGCAGGCTGTCCAGCTCTCGGGCCAGGGGGACGTCCCGCCAGTCGAACGATGGTCGGCCCATTTCCACGGACACCGACTGATCCTCAAGGCGCAGGCAGTGCTGCAGGCCGCGGGCGGTTGTCACCTGCACCGAGGTGGCACCGCTTTCCTCCATCAGCAGGTCGGCGGCGCCGCGGGTGGCGCTGCCGCAGGTGTCCAGGCTGGAACCATCGGCGTTGAAGAAGGTCAGTTGCGCCGCACTCTCGTGGCAATCGCCGAGCACCACCAACTGATTGAAACCAATGCCGCGTCGGCGATCGCCCAGGGCCCGGGCCCGTTCGGCAGTGATCGGGTTGTCGCGGCCACGGGCATCGATCAGCACGAAGTCGTCGCCATTGGCGTGCATCTTGACAAAGTTCAGCGACATGCGAGCTCCGGTGGGCGAGGGCAGGCGACGCCCGCTTCGCCGGGCGCCAGCGAGGGCAGAATTGCGAAAAAACGCCACCGGCGCCAGCGCCTTAAAATAAAATTCATCCTGCAAGCCTGGGTACTGCCTGGACGGCGGGTTTTTCCGGCACACTGCCGGAGCACCGCGAACATCGCCGGGCGCTGCAACAGCGGCCGGTACAGCACAAGGTCACGGCATGGATCACTACGCCCCGCGCAACTGGCAGCCCCACGAAAAGCCCAGCTTGCCCGGTTCCCCCTCGACACCGCTGCACCCCGGCCACAAGCGCCTGGCCTATGCCCTGGTGGGCTTGCTGGTGGCGATTACCGGCGGCCTGGGCAACTCGCTGGTGATCGCCAATCTGCCGTACCTGCAAGGGGCGCTGGGGGCGACCACCGCGGAAATGGCCTGGTTGCCGGCGGCCTATGTGATGACCAATGTGTCGATGAACCTGCTGCTGGTGAAGTTTCGCCAGCAGTTCGGCCTGCGTGCCTTCACCGAAGTGTTCCTGGTGCTCTACGCCCTGGTGACCTTCGGCCACCTGTTCGTCAACGACCTGAGCTCGGCCATCGCCGTGCGCGCGGCCCATGGCATGGTCGGCGCGGCGCTGAGCTCCCTGGGCCTGTACTACATGGTCCAGGCCTTCCCGGCGAAATGGCGGCTCAAGGCCCTGGTGCTGGGGCTGGGTACTTCGCAGCTGGCCTTGCCCCTGGCCCGGCTGTTTTCCGAGGACCTGCTGCAGATCGCCGAATGGCGCGGCCTGTACCTGTTCGAACTGGGCCTGGCGCTGACCTCCCTGGGCTGCGTGTTCCTGCTCAAGCTGCCGCCGGGGGACCGCTTTCGCACCTTCGAGAAACTCGACTTCCTGACCTTCGCCTTGCTCGCCACAGGCGTTGCCCTGCTGTGTGCGGTGCTGTCCCTGGGGCGCATCGACTGGTGGCTGGCAGCGCCGTGGATCGGCTATGCCAGTGCCGGTTCCATCGTGCTGATCCTGGCCGGGCTGTGCATCGAACATAACCGCAGCAACCCGATGCTGATGACCCGCTGGCTGGGCAGCGGGGCGATGATCCGCCTGGCCCTGGCGGTGATCCTGATTCGCATGGTGCTGTCGGAACAGTCCACCGGCGCCGTGGGGTTTCTCCAGGCGCTGAACATGAGCAGCGAGCAGATGCGCCTGCTCTACGGGGTGATGCTGCTGGGCAGCATCGCCGGGCTGGCCACCAGCGCGCTGACCATCAACCCGGCGCACCTGTTGATGCCGCTGGTCATTTCCCTGGCGCTGATGGCCGTGGGCTCGGTGATGGACAGTTTCTCCAGCAACCTCACGCGCCCGGCCAACATGTACCTCAGCCAGTTCCTCCTGGCCTTTGGCGGCACCTTCTTTCTCGGCCCGACCATGGTCCTGGGCACCCGCAATGTGCTGACCAACCCGCGCAATCTGGTCAGCTTCTCGGTGCTGTTCGGCATCTGCCAGAACCTCGGCGGGCTGATCGGCTCGGCCTTGCTCGGGACCTTCCAGATCGTGCGCGAGAAGTACCACTCCAGCCATATCGTCGAGCAGTTGACCCTGCTCGATCCCCAGGTCCTGGCCCGGGTGCAGAGCGGCGCGGCGGCCTACGGCAAGGTCATCGCCGACCCGGACCTGCGCACCCTGCAAGGCATTCGCAGCCTGGCCAGTGCGGCCACCCGCGAAGCCAACGTGCTGGCCTATAACGATGTATTCATGCTGATCGCGGTGATTGCCGTACTCACCATGCTCTGGATATTCATCCGCAGCCTGTGGCTGATGAGCACGACCCGAGCGGTCGCGCCCGCGGCTCCCGTTCAACAAAGTGGTGCCCCAACTTCATGAGCGAAACCGTCAACCCCACCACCAATGCCATCGCCTCGACTCCCGAGCCCAACGGCCCGCCGAGTCTTCCGGCGACCGAGCCGCGCCCGCTGGCGGTGCGCATCCTCTCGTCCCTGGGCTTTGCCGCCATCGCCATCGTCGGTGTGCTGATCGTGCTCTATGCCTGGCAGCTGCCGCCGTTTTCCAGCGCCATCGAAAGCACCGAGAACGCCCTGGTGCGCGGGCAGGTGACCATCATCGGCCCGCAGCTCAGCGGCTATGTGTTCGAGGTGCCGGTGCAGGACTTCCAGCAGGTCAAGGCCGGCGACCTGCTGGTGCGCCTTGACGACCGCATCTATCGCCAGCGCCTGGACCAGTCCCTGGCGCAACTGGCGGTGCAGAAGGCGGCCCTGGCCAATGCCCTGCAGCAACGCAACAGCGCCGAAGCCACGATCAAGCTGCGCCAGGCCGCTCTGGTCGACAGCCAGGCCCAGGCGCGCAAGAGCGCGGCCGACCTGCAACGCAACCAGGCGCTGATTGCCGACGGTTCGGTGTCCCAGCGTGAGCTGGACGTGACCCGCGCGGCCAACGCCCAGACCGTCGCCGCCGTGGCCCAGGCCCAGGCGCAACTGGACATCGCCCGCCAGGACCTGCAGACGGTGATCGTCAACCGCGGCTCCCTGGAAGCGGCGGTGGCCAGCGCCGAAGCCGCGGTGGCGCTGGCGCGCATTGACCTGTCCAACACCCGCATCCTCGCGCCCCGCGACGGGCAACTGGGGCAGATCGGCGTGCGCCTGGGGGCTTATGTCAACTCCGGCGCCCAGCTCATGGCCCTGGTGCCGAACCAGCTGTGGGTGATGGCCAACATGAAGGAAACCCAGATGGACAATGTGCGGGTCGGGCAGCCGGTGAGTTTTACCGTGGACGCCCTGAACCACCGCACATTCAGCGGCAAGGTGCAGCGGATTTCCCCGGCCACCGGTTCCGAATTCGCCTTGTTGCAGGCCGACAACGCCACCGGCAACTTCGTCAAGATTGCCCAGCGCGTCCCGGTGCGGATCAGCGTCGACCCGGATCAGCCGGAGTTGGAGCGGTTGCGGCCAGGGTTATCGGTGGTGGTCAGCATCGACACCTCCGTCATGCCTTGAACCCTCTCGCCGCGGATCCTCTGTTGCCGCTGCCGCAGGCTGCGACCGGCTGCGCAGCAGACGCCAAGGATGGCGCTCCACCGCGATGCTCCAGACCAGGAGGGGGAGGCCTTGAGATCGCTGAAGGTCCTGCGGACCTTTTCGCCGCCTGCGGCAGCGGCTACAGAGGCGCGGTGCGCGGGAGGTCATGCCGCCTGCATCGGCGGCAAGGTGCCCAGTAACGAAACGGCGGCCACGGCGGCCACACCCAGCAGCCACTCCACCTGCACGCTGCTGCGCAGGCTCGACAGGCGCTGGTCGCAGCCGCGGATGCGCAGGCGATTGAACAGCGCCAGCCCGAGCATGCCCGCCACCAGCAGCACCTTGATCAGCAGGATCAGGGCAAAGCCGCTGAACAATGGCGTCGGCCACCACTGTCCGGTGAGCACCCGGACGTTGATCAGACCGGTGATCAGCAAGCCGCTGACCAGCCCGTAACCCACGCCGCTGAAGCGCTTCAACAAGGGCTCGAGAGACAGCCCCGCGGGTTGGCGCAACACCAGCAACAACACCAGCAAGCCCCCCAACCAGATGGCGACGCAACTTAGATGCACGATCTGATTGAGGATCAGCAACTGCCCCTGCAGCCCATCGAGCATGGCGCCGTGACCCACCGGAGCCAGGGTGGCCAGGAGCAGGGCGCCCAGCCCCAGTTGCAGCGGCAGGCGCCGGCCCAGCGGCGTCAGCAGCAGCCCCAGCAACAGCAGATTGAGCAGTAGGTGCCAGGTCCAGACCTGACCGAAGAAGGTCTTGCCCAGCACCAATTGCACGGTCGCCGGGTCCAGCGCCGCCGACCAGGAGCCGGCCATGCTGGCGGTGATCAGCAACAGCCAGCACAGGCCGCTGCAAAGGCCGATCAGCGTCAACCAGCGGCTGAGCCGATCGAGCTGTCGATGCACGGCGCCATGGCCGTTCTGTGCTGAATCACGGCCCAGCAACAGCGGGCGAAACACCCAGGCCCCCACCAGGGTCAGTACTACCGCAAAGTGCACGAAGCGGCACAGCACCAGCCATGACGCCACGGCTTACGGGCTCACCTTGAAGCTGTAGCTGCCTTCGCTCTTGTGGGTGTCCACCGACACCGCGTGCCACTCCACCTTGTACTCGCCAGCGCGCAGCGGCGTGGCGGCCGGGGTGACCACCAGGGTCTTCTTGTCCGCACCTTCGGTGGCCAGGCTTTTCACTGCGAGGGGGGCACCGTCCTTGCTGATCGTCACTTGAGTGAAGGCCGCTTCCACGCCTTCGGTGAACACTAGGCGCAGTTCATTGGGCGCGGCCACGCTGCTGTCGGCCGCCGGGTTCGAGCTTTTCAGATGGGCGTGGGCGAATACCGAGGAGGCGCCCAGCAGCGAGGCGAGCAGGGCGGTGGTGGTGAAGAGGTTTTTCAGTGACATGAGAGGGTTACCTTTATATAGAGGGCAGGGGCTCAACGATCGCGCAACTGCATGTGGATGATCGGAAACGGCCGGCCTTCGCCATCGGTTTCCGAGCGGCCGCAGTCGACGAAGCCGTAGTGACGATAGAAACCGTGGGCCTGTGGGTTCTGTTCATTGACGTCGACCTTGAGGCCGGGACGGCGAACGTGATTCAGAAGCGTTCGACCGATGCCCTGGCCGCGTTGGGCCGGTTCGATGAACAGCATCTGTACGGTGTTGTCGCTGGTGGCGATAAAGCCTGCGGGGCTGGCGTCGGGGTTTTCGAAGACCCAGGTCTCAAGGGCCGGCAGGTAGCTGTCGCGTACCAGCGGGTACAGGCGCTGGATGTCGTCTTCAGCAATGAAGTCATGGGTGGCGCGTACCGAACGCTCCCAGAGCGCGGTCAGCAGGGCGTCGTCCGCAGCGACGCGAGGGCGAATCGTCATGAGTGTGTTCCATCAGTAACAGGACAGATGGCCGGCGGTGGGGCAGGGCCGGCATTCGGGCAGAGACCTGTATGCCCGTGTCGCGAGTTAACGCCTGGACGGAGCACCGCAGTGGCTGCTGCAAATGAGCGGGAGGCCGATCCTACTCAATCCGGCCGGGCGGCGAAAGACCCATCGGCGGCGCGCAATGTCGCGGCCCTGACAGCCCCCGCAAGACCCGGGCGAATGCTAGTCTTGCCGCAGACTGTTTTCGTAGGAGCCCTCATGGGCAATCACAAGATCGAGATTCGTCGCAGCAACGTGGAAAAGATCCTCCTGGCGGCCGAGAAAATCTTCGCTGAAAAAGGCTATGCCGGGACCGCCATGGCCGACATCGCCGAAGAAGTGCAACTGCCGCGTTCCAACCTGCACTACTACTTCAGCACCAAGAACGAGCTGTACAGCGCCGTGCTCATGGACCTGCTGGACCTGTGGAAGCAGGACGCCCTGTGCTTCGAGATGTTCGACGACCCGCGCGTGGTGCTCAGCAGCTACATCCGCGCCAAGATGCAGCACTCGCGCAGCCGGCCCTATGGCTCCAAGGTTTGGGCCAACGAAATCATCCATGGCGCGCCGACCCTGGGCGCGGCGCTGGATGCCAGCCTGTACGACTGGGCGAAGATGAAGGAAGCCAAGATCCGCCAATGGGTCGAGGCTGGACGAATCATGCCCGTGGAACCGTCGAGCCTGCTGTACATGATCTGGGCCTCGACCCAGCATTACGCCGACTTCGACCACCAGGTGATGATCCTCAACGACCACCAGCCGCTGTCGGACCTGCAATTCGAACGCGCGGTGCAGACTGTCACCAGCGTCATCCTGCGCGGCATCGGCCTGGAGCCCTGAGCAACAGCAGCGGCCACACGACCCCCCCCGACCCTCCGCAATTCCTGTAGCCGCTGCCGAGCCTGCGAGGCTGCGAAAAGGCCCGCAGGGCCTTGCTTGGCGATCGTCCGCCAATCCTCTGTTGGCCTCAAGAACGCCGCGAGCGTACCGCTCGTTCGCAGCCTGCGGCAGCGGCTACACGAAACCATCCGATCCCCGCAATTCCTGTAGCCGCTGCCGAGCCTGCGAGGCTGCGAAAAGGCCCGCAGGGCCTTGCTTGACAGTCTCCCGCCACTCCTCTGTTGGCCTCACGAGCACCGCGAGCGTACCGCTCGTTCGCAGCCTGCGGCAGCGGCTACAAGTGGTGCGGTGTTACACGGCTTCGCGGTAGGGGTTGCGCGGGTCGTGCTGCCAGTCGAGGAAGGGTTTGCCCGTGTCCTGGGGCACCATTTCGATGCAGTCCTGCACCGGGCAGGTGATCTGGCACAGGTTGCAGCCCACGCATTCGTCGTCGATCACTTGATAGGTGTGGGTGCCGTCGGCCTGGCGGATGCTGGCAATTGCCTGGTGCGAAGTGTCTTCGCAGGCGATATGGCAACGGCCGCAACCGATGCACGCCTCCTGGTCAATTTTTGCGATCACCTGATAGTTGATGTCCAGGTACTTCCAGTCGGTGGTGTTGCCCACCGCGCGCCCGGAGAAGTCCTGCAGGCTGTGGTAGCCCTGGCTGTCCATCCACCGCGACAGGCCGTCCTTCATCTCGTCGACGATGCGAAAGCCATGCAGCATCGCCGCCGTACACACCTGCACCGCGCCGCAGCCCAGGGCCACGAACTCCGCCGCATCGCGCCAGCTGCCGATGCCGCCAATGCCGCAGATCGGCAGGCCGCGGGTCTGCGGGTCACGGGCAATCTCGGCCACCATGTTCAGGGCAATCGGCTTGACCGCCGAGCCGCAGTAGCCGCCGTGGGTGCTCTGGTTGCCCACCATCGGGTGGGCCACCATGCGCTCCAGGTCGACGCTGGTGATGGAGTTGATGGTGTTGATCAACGACACCGCATCGGCGCCGCCGCGGTGGGCGGCGCGGGCGGCCATGCGGATGTCGGTGATGTTGGGCGTCAGCTTGACGATCACCGGCAGCGAGCAGTAGGTCTTGCACCAGCGGGTCACCTGCTCGACGTACTCCGGCACCTGGCCCACCGCCGCGCCCATGCCCCGTTCCGGCATGCCGTGGGGGCAGCCGAAGTTCAGCTCGATGCCGTCGGCGCCGGTGGCTTCCACCAGGGGCAGGATGGCTTTCCAGGATTCCTCGACGCAGGGCACCATCAGCGACACGATCAAGGCGCGATCCGGCCAGTCCTTCTTCACCTGGGTGATTTCCTTGAGGTTGATCTCCAGGGAACGGTCGGTGATCAGCTCGATGTTGTTGATGCCCATGACCTCGCGGTTCGGTCCGAAATGCGCGGAATAACGCGACGATACGTTGACCGCCGCCGGGTCCTCGCCCAGGGTTTTCCAGACCACGCCGCCCCAGCCGGCCTCGAAGGCACGGACCACGTTGTAGGCCTTGTCGGTGGGCGGTGCGGAGGCCAGCCAGAACGGGTTGGGCGCCTTGATACCAGCAAAGACAATCGATAGATCGGCCATTTACGCAGCCTCCACGTTGAGCATGAGTTGGGCATGCATGGCTTCTGCGGCCAGCTTGCCGTGTTGCACTGCCTGCACGGTCAGGTCCTGGCCGAGGCTGACGCAATCGCCGCCGGCGTAGACCCCGGGAATGCTGGTGCGCAGCTGTTCGTCCACCTGGATACGTTCCCCACAACGCTGCAGTTCCCGCGCCAGTGGATCGGCCAGGGCACCGCCGTCGAACGACTGGCCGATGGCCTTGAAGATCGCGTCGGCCGCCAGCTCGAAGGTTTCCCCGGTGTGTTGCAAACGGCCTTCTTGCATGTGGGTGCGGGCGAAGCGCATGCCGCGCACCCGGCCCTGGTCATCCAGCAGCACGTCTTGCGGTGCGGCCCAGGTCAGCAGGCGCACCTGATTGGCCTTGGCGATCTCCTGCTCGTGCCCGGTGGCGCCCATGTCCTCGACGCCCCGGCGGTACACCAGGTTGACGTCCCGGGCGCCGAGGCGGGCCATTTGCACCGCCATGTCGATGGCGGTGTTGCCGGCGCCGAGGACGATGCAGCGGTCGGCCAGGGGCAGTTGGCTGAGGTCGTCGGCCTGGCGCAGTTCGCGGATGTAGTCGGTGGCGGCCAGCAGCCCGGGGGCGTCTTCATGCTCCAGCCCCAGCTGTTTGCTGGCGGCCAGCCCGAGGCCGAGGAACACCGCATCGAACTCCTGATGCAGTTGGCTCAGGCTCAGGTTGGCGCCGAGTTTATGCCCGTGGCGGATCTCGATGCCGCCAATGCCCAGCAGGAACTCCAGCTCCTGCTGAGCGAAGTCATCCACCAGCTTGTACTTAGCGATCCCGTATTCGTTGAGGCCACCGGCTTTTTCCCGGGCTTCGAAAATCACCACGTCGTGGCCGTGCAGGGCGCTGCGGTGGGCGCAGGACAAACCCGCCGGGCCGGCGCCGACCACGGCGATGCGCTTGCCGGTGGGCGCGGCGCGCTGGAACGGGTGCTCGGTGAAGTGTGCATTGTCCAGGGCATAGCGTTGCAGCAGGCCGATCAGCACCGGCGCGCACTCTTGGGCGTTGTTGCGCACGCAGGCCTGCTGGCAGAGGATTTCGGTGGGGCAGACCCGGGCGCAACTGCCGCCGAGGATATTGGCCGAGAGAATCTTCTGCGCCGCGCCCTGGACGTTGTCGGTGTGGATATTGCGGATGAACGAAGGAATGTCGATCTCGCTGGGGCAGGCGTTGACGCAGGGCGCGTCGTAGCAATACAGGCAGCGCGAGGCTTCCAGATGGGCCTGGCGGGCGTTGAGTGGTGGCGCCAGATCGCTGAAATGGCCGGCCAGGGTGGCGCCGTCCAGGGTCGGGTGGGGCAAGTGGTTCAAGGTCTTGATCACGGTTTTGGCCTCACGGTTTTTCATCTGCCTCTGACGGGCATAGGTGTTCACGAAACTGCTAGCTGTCCTGTCGTCCTGCCATCCTGTAGCCGCTGCCGAGCCTGCGAGGCTGCGAAAAGGCCCGCAGGCCTTGCCTGACGATCTCCCGCCAACCCTCTGGTGGCCGCAAGAACGCCGCGAGCGTACCGCTCGTTCGCAGCCTGCGGCAGCGGCTACACGAAGCCCCGATCCCTGCAATCCCTGTAGCCGCTGCCGAGCCTGCGAGGCTGCGAGAAGGCCCGCAGGGCCTTGCCTGGCGATCTCTTGCCAACCCTCTGGTGGCCTCAAGAACGCCGCGAGCGTATCGCTCGTTCGCAGCCTGCGGCAGCGGCTACACGAAGCCCTGATCCCCGCTATCGCTGTAGCCGCTGCCGAGCCTGCGAGGCTGCGAAAAGGCCCGCAGGGCCTTGCTTGGCGATCTCCCGCCAACCCTCTGGTGGCCTCAAGAACGCCGCGAGCGTGCCGCTCGTTCGCAGCCTGCGGCAGCGGCTACACAGAGCGTGACAGAGCGTGGATTGCATTGGGGCATTCCGGGGTCAGCGTTTGACGGCGGTCGGTTTGTGCCGCTCGGCGCGCTTGCTCAACAGGTCGAACACCGCCGGGTAGGCCGGGCGTTCGATGTAGCGACCGGCGCCGCGTTCGGCTCGCAGGTCGCCGTCGGCCCAGACCAGCTTGCCCTGGCTGATGGTGTGGCTGGGCACGCCGCGCACGGTCTTGCCTTCGAAGATGTTGAAGTCCACCTGCTGGTGGTGGGTCTTGGCGGAGATGGTCCGCGTGCCTTGCGGGTCCCAGAGCACCAGGTCGGCATCGGCGCCGACGCGGATCGCGCCCTTGCGCGGGTAGAGGTTGAAGATCTTCGCGGTGTGGGTGGAGGTCAGGGCCACAAACTCCTGCATCGACAGGCGTCCGCTGTTGACCCCTTCATCCCAGAGCACGGCCATGCGGTCCTCGATGCCGGCGGTGCCGTTGGGGATCTTGCTGAAGTCGTCGCGGCCGGCGGCTTTCTGCTCGGCGCAGAAACAGCAGTGGTCGGTGGCGGTGGTGTGCAGGTTGCCCGATTGCAGGCCGTGCCACAGCGCTTCCTGGTGGCCACGAGGGCGGAAGGGTGGGCTCATCACGTAACCGGCGGCGGTCTGCCAGTCCGGGTCGCGGTACACGCTGTCGTCCAGCAGCAGGTGGCCGGCCAGCACTTCACCGTAGACCGGTTGGCCCTTGCTGCGGGCGTAGGTGATTTCGTCCAGCGCCTCTTTGGTCGAGACGTGCACCAGGTACAGCGGCGTGCCCAGGGTTTCGGCGATACGGATCGCCCGGCTGGCGGCCTCGCCTTCCACTTGCGAGGGCCGCGACAGTGGATGGGCTTCCGGCCCGGTGATGCCCTGGGCCAGCAGCTTGCGCTGCAGGTGGTACACCAGCTCGCCGTTTTCCGCGTGCACCGTGGGCACCGCGCCCAGTTCCAGGCAGCGCTCGAAGCTGGCCACCAGGGTGTCGTCGGCGGCCATGATGGCGTTCTTGTAGGCCATGAAGTGCTTGAAACTGTTGATGCCGTGGTGCTGCACCAGCTCGGCCATTTCCTCGCGCACCTGTTCGCTCCACCAGGTGATGGCCACGTGGAAGCCGTAGTCGCTGGCGGATTTCTCGGCCCAGCCGCGCCACTGGTGGAAGGCCTCCAGCAACGACTGCTGCGGGTTGGGAATCACGAAGTCGATGATCGAGGTGGTGCCCCCCGCCAGGCCCGCCGCGGTGCCGCTGAAGAAGTCTTCGCTGGCCACGGTGCCCATGAAGGGCAGTTGCATGTGGGTGTGGGGATCGATGCCGCCGGGCATCAAGTACTGGCCGCTGCCGTCGAGTACTTCACAGCCGGCGGGAATATCCAGATTGTTGCCGATGGCGCGAATTAGACCGCCTGCGCAGAGTACATCGGCTTTGTAACTTTCATCATGGGTAATAACGGTGGCGCCACGGATCAACAGAGACATTCCGAGTTCCTCGCAGGCATGACCGACTGGTGTCGGTTCTAACTTTTTTATTGAACGCGCTGACAACTTAATAATCCTGTCAGCGGTGTCAGGATTAGAAGCTAGCCGGAGTTCAAAGAAACAGCAAGAATATTTTATATAAGCTTATATTCAATTTAACTTATTGAAAAATAACGATAAATAATGCAAATCCGCAAAATGGTGCGGCTCATCACCATTTTGACGCACTTGACAGGATCGAAAAATAGTCGAGATTTCCTATGTCAAATCAGCTGCTTGAGGAGTCGCGAGAAAGACTAATCGATAACTTGGAAAACTAACGTGCACCGCTTTGGGTCCTGACCAAACGGACAACTTGCCAAACACCCGGCCTGAGTGAGTTGGCAACTAACCGAGGGCTGCAAAGTTGGTTGAATAAAACTGAGTGGTATCAGTTGTTTACATGGATTTCGCACACTGTGCAGTAGCGAGTTCGGCCTTAGTTGGCATCTTTATTGAGTGCCGCCGCAGATCGCTGGCCAGGAGGGCGGAAGTCGTCAGTTCTCCGGCCATCGTCCGGCGCGCTGTTCCTGAGTGCGCCGGCCTGATGAGCAAAATAATCAGAACAACAGTGGAGCGGCCATGCAACAGATCAGATCCCAGGTGACCGAGCGCGAAGGCTTGTACGAGCTGGACGCCGGCAGCGACGTGCTCGACAGCCCCCGTTACAACCACGACATCGCACCAACCAAGGTCCAGGAACGCACCTGGAACAAATGGCACATCACCGCACTGTGGATCGGCATGTCGATCTGCGTGCCCACCTACACCCTGGGCGGGGTACTGACCGCCTACTTCGGCCTCAGCGTCGGCGAGGCGCTGCTGGCGATCCTGCTGGCCAATATCGTGGTGCTGGTGCCCCTGACCCTCAACGCCTTTGCCGGCACCAAGTACGGCATTCCCTTCCCGGTGCTGCTGCGCTCGTCGTTCGGCATCATCGGCTCCAACGTGCCGTGCCTGATCCGCGCCCTGGTGGCCTGCGGCTGGTTCGGCATCCAGACGATGTTCGGCGGGTTGGCGATCCACCTGTTCCTGGGCTCGATCTTCGAGGGCTGGAAGGCCCTGGGCGGCACCGGCGAGGTGATCGGCTTCATGATCTTCTGGACCCTCAACCTGTGGGTGGTGCTGCGCGGCGCCGAGTCGATCAAGTGGCTGGAAACATTGTCTGCGCCGCTGCTGGTGGCGGTGGGCATCGGCCTGCTGGTGTGGGCCTTGCCCAGCGTGTCGCTGACTGAGTTGCTGGCAATCGCGCCCAAGCGTCCCGAGGGCGCCAGCGTCACGGGTTACTTCATGGCCGGGCTCACGGCGATGGTCGGCTTCTGGGCCACCTTGTCGCTGAACATTCCCGACTTCAGCCGCTACGCGAAGAGCCAGAAGGACCAGATCCTCGGGCAGATCTTCGGCCTGCCGCTGACCATGTTCCTGTTCGCCGCCCTGGGGGTGGTGATGACCGCCGCCTCGGTGAAGCTGGTGGGCGTCACCGTATCCGATCCGGTGAGCCTGATCGGCCACATCCAGAGCCCGGGCTGGGTAGCCCTGGCCATGGCGCTGATCATCATCGCCACCTTGTCCACCAACACCGCGGCCAACATCGTCTCGCCCACCAACGACTTCCAGAACCTGGCGCCCAAGCTGATCGGTCGCACCACCGCGGTGATCCTCACTGGCCTGGTGGGGCTGGCGCTGATGGGCCACGAACAGCTGAAAAAGCTCGGCCTGCTGATTTCCGACGTCAGTCTGGAGACGGTGTATTCCAACTGGCTGCTGGGTTACTCCAGCCTGCTGGGGCCGATCGCCGGGATCATGGTGGTGGACTATTTCCTGATCAAGAAACAGCGCCTGGACCTGGCCGGCCTGTACCGCGACGACGTCTACCCGGCATGGAACTGGCACGGTTTCATCGCCTTCGGCGTACCGGTGGCCCTGACCCTGATGTCCCTGGGCAGCAGCGCCTTCAACTGGTTCTACAGCTACGGCTGGTTTACCGGTTCGGCCCTGGGCGGGTTGATCTACTACGGCCTGTGCACCTGGCGCAGCACCCAGGTGGCGACCGCCAAGACCCCAACATGAACACCCAGCCAGCGCTCACGTGCTTACCACATACGCGCGGTTTTTTGTAGGCGCTGGCTTGCCAGCGAAGACGTCGGCACGGGCGACGCACATCTTGCGCGGCCTTTCGCCGGCAAGCGCAACACCGCCCGGCCTGCTCCTACCGATTGTTGCTAGGCCGTTATCCCGGGTGATTGCGTCATGCATCCCCCGACAAAATCAGAAGAAATGCCTGAGGAGATCACCATGAACGCTGCCGTCGAGGTTCTGCAATCCAGCCATCAGCACATCAACCGCGACCGCCTGTGGCAGTCGCTCATGCAACTGGCCCAGCTCGGCGCCACGGTCAAGGGCGGGGTCTGCCGTCTGGCCCTGACCGACCTCGACCGCCAGGCCCGCGACCTGTTCGTGAAGTGGTGCGAGGAGGCCGGTTGCACGGTCACGGTGGACGGCATCGGCAACATCTTCGCCCGCCGCCCCGGGCGCAATCCGCAGCTGCCACCGGTGATGACCGGCAGCCATATCGACACCCAGCCCACCGGCGGCAAGTTCGACGGCTGCTTTGGCGTGCTGGCCGGGGTGGAAGTGCTGCGCACCCTCAATGACCTCAAGCTGGAGACCGAGGCGCCCCTGGAAGTGGTGGTGTGGACCAACGAAGAAGGCTCGCGCTTCCCGCCGTGCATGATGGGCTCCGGGGTGTTCGCCGAGAAATTCACCCTAGAGGACACCCTGGCCAAGACCGACGCCGAGGGCGTCAGCGTCGGCGAGGCGCTGAACGCCATCGGCTACGCCGGTACGCGCCCGGTCAGCGGGCACCCGGTGGGTGCCTATTTCGAGGCGCACATCGAGCAAGGCCCGATCCTGGAAGACGAGCGCAAGACCATCGGTGTGGTGCTGGGCGCCCTCGGCCAGAAGTGGTTCGACCTCAAGCTGCGAGGGGTCGAAGCCCACGCCGGCCCGACCCCCATGCACCTGCGCAAGGACGCCCTGGTGGGCGCTGCCGCGGTGGTGGCGGCGGTCAATCGTGCGGCCCTGGGGCACCAGCCCCATGCCTGCGGCACCGTCGGCTGCCTGCAAGCCTACCCGGGCTCGCGCAACGTGATTCCGGGGGAGGTGCGCATGACCCTGGACTTCCGCCACCTGGAGCCGGAGCGCCTGGATTCGATGATTGCCGAGGTGCGCCAGGTGATCGACAACACCTGCGAAGAGCACGGCCTGAGCTTCGAACTGACCCCCACCGCGGACTTCCCGCCGCTGTACTTCGACCCCGTCTGTGTCGAAGCCGTGCGCGGAGCCGCGCAGGGCTTGGGTCTGTCCCACATGGACATCGTCAGCGGCGCCGGGCACGACGCGATCTTCGTCGCCGAGCTGGGCCCGGCGGGGATGATCTTCGTGCCCTGCGAAGGCGGCATCAGCCACAACGAAATCGAAAACGCCGACCCCGACGACCTGGCCGCCGGCTGCGCCGTGCTGCTGCGGGCCATGCTCGCCGCCTCCCAATCCATCGCCCAGCGCCAACCTTAGGAGTCGGCCTGCCGGCGAAGGGGCCCGCCAGAGGTGGGCCGCCGACACCTTCGCCGGCAAGGCGCATCGTCAGGTGCTCGGCTGGCGTACACTGGCGAACTTTTCGCACGGGATGTCGACTATGCACAGGATGGCGCTTTGTCTGGCCCTGGCTCTGAGCCTGGGTGGCTGTATCGATTACAAATGGGGCCACGACTGGAAGGCCGACAGCCTCGGCGGTTGGCAGGACGCCAGCAAGGGAAGCTATGACCGGGGCACCTCGTTCAAGCTGGCCTGCGGGCCCGAGCCGCTGTATGTGAAGCTGACCTCCGCGCCGTCCCACCATCTGATGTCGCTGCTGTTCATCCCCCTGGTCCCGGCGGCCACCGGCGATGACAACCATCTGAGCATCAACGCCCGCCACCCCAGCCTCTCGGCCTGTTCGGCAGCGCAGAACCCCCTGGTGATCAAACTGGACAACCGGGTGATCAGCCATATCGGCTACGCGGCAGGTGACCAGGCGGGCAGTTGCGAGCTGCGGCTGGACGAGCGCGAGTTGCAGGGCGAGCGGGTGTCGATCGAGGTCAATCAGGCCGTGCTGCCTTGCGCCGTGGCACCGCTGACCTTGAAGAAAAACGGCTTCTTCTGCCTGCGCAAAACCGAGTTCGGCGGTTCCAAGCCTTGTGACCGTTAGGGGTGGTCGGTCGCACGAACCTAAGCTAATTCCTAAAAAGTATTTATTTTCGATTTATTAGATCGATTAGCTTTTAGCGACTGTCCTGTCTCCGAGAAGGTTCGCCCCCATGCGCCTGCCCTTTGCTTTGCGTCGTAGCTTGTCGATTACCGCCCTGGCCGGTCTGGCGCTGGGCATGGCCCTCAATGCCCAGGCCGATACCGACCTGCGCATCGGCTACCAGAAATCCTCGACCCTGCTGGCGCTGCTCAAGGCCCAGGGCACCCTGGAAAAACAACTGGCGGGGCAGGGCGTCAACATCACCTGGCACGAGTTCACCAGTGGCCTGCCGCTGGCGGAGTCGCTGAACGTGGGCAACGTCGACATCAGTGCCGATGTCGCCGACACGGTGCCGGTCTTCGCCCAGGCCGCCGGGGCCCAGCTGACCTATTTCGCCACTGAAACCCCATCCCCCGCGGCTCAGTCCATCGTCATCCCCAAGGATTCGCCGCTCAAATCCCTGGCCGACCTCAAGGGCAAGCGCATTGCCGTGACCAAGGCCGCCGGCAGCCATTACCTGCTGATCGCCGCCTTGCGCGAAGCGGGCTTGAGCTTCGCCGATATCCAGCCGGTGTACCTGACCCCGGCCGATGGCCGCGCGGCCCTGGAAACCGCCAAGGTCGATGCCTGGGTCACCTGGGAGCCCTTCGTCGCCAGCGCCCAGCGCCAGCAGGGCGCGCGGGTGCTGCACGACGGCCAGGGGCTGGCCAGTTACCGCCGCTATTACCTGGCCTCCAACGACTACGCCAAGGCCCATCCCGAGGTGCTGAACCAGGTGTTCGCCGAGTTGCAGAAGACCGGCGCCTGGGTCAAGGCACACCCGAGCGAGGCGGCCAAACTGCTGGGCCCGCTGTGGGGCAACCTGGACGTGCCGACGGTAGAGCTGGCCAACAGCCGCCGCACCTACCAGGTGGAAGCGGTCAAGCCCGATGCCCTGGGCGAGCAGCAGAAAATCGCCGATGCCTTCTACCAGGAAAAGCTCTTGCCCAAGCCGGTGGATGCCCGTGCCGTGCAGTTGTGGAGCCCCAAGAAGTTGTGATCGCTGGTTAGATTGCCTTCGCTGGCAAGCCAGCTCCTACATGCACCACGCGATGCCGTTGTAGGAGCCGGCTTGCCGGCGAACAGGTCCCCCCTTTTTTCTTGTTCACCGCCGGTTACGCCATCCCGCGCCCGGCGTCAGGAGTTCCCGTGTCTGCCGTTCACCCCCAAGAGGCTTTCGCCGTCTCAGCCTCAGCCGCCACGCCACCGAGCCCCGCCGACGTGGTGCTGGAGTTGCGCAACCTGACCAAGCACTACACCCGCCGCCGTGGCCAGAGCGCGCCGCCGGCGGTGCAGCAGGTCAGCCTCAAGGTGCGCCGTGGCGAAGTGCTGTGCCTGATGGGCACCTCCGGCAGCGGCAAGTCCACCTTGCTGCGGCATATCAACCGGCTGATCGAGCCCAGCAGTGGCGAGGTGCTGATCGACGGTTCGGCCATCAGCCAGCTGTCGGCCCAGGAACTGCGCACCCTGCGTTCGCGGCGCATCGGCATGGTGTTCCAGCACTTCGGCCTGCTGCCCCATCGCAGCGTGCGCGACAACGTCGCCTTGCCCCTGGAGCTGCGCGGCGAGCCCGAGGCCCTGCGTCACGCCGCGGCGGATGTGCAACTGCAGGCCATGGGCCTGGACGGCTGGGGCGAGCACTATCCCCATGAGCTGTCCGGCGGCATGCAGCAGCGGGTCGGGCTGGCCCGGGCGCTGGTCAGCGAGCCGGACATCCTGCTGATGGACGAACCCTTCAGCGCCCTGGACCCGACCATTCGCCGGGATCTGCAAAGCCACTTTCTGCGGGTGGTGCGCGAGCGCGGCATCACCACCTTGCTGGTGACCCACGACCCGGCCGAAGCCCTGCGCCTGGCGGACCGCATTGCCGTATTGCGCCACGGCCAGCTGATTCAACTGGGCACCCCCGCCGAACTGCTGGAGCAGCCGGCGGATGCCGAAGTGGCGGACTTCTTCCAGGAGCACGGTGCCCGCAGCGCTGCGCCTGCGGTGGCGGCGATTGCCCCGCACCCGCGCGCGACGACCCCGGCTCCGGCCCCGGTCAGCCCCGGGCTGTCCCTGGCCCAGGCCCTGCTGCTGGGGCCCGCGGCCCTGGCCGCCAGCGGTCGCGGTAGCCTGTACTGGCTGGGCTTTGCCCTGGAGCTGGGCGCCGCCGCAGCCTTGGGGCAGGGGCTGGCCACGGCCGGTTTCGCCTGGGTCGCCTTGGCGCTCATCGGCTTGCTGTCCAGCCGCCTGTTGAGTGTGACCCTGGCCCGCCGTCCCAGCCGCCTGGGCCGCTCCGGCTGGCGCCTGCCGTGGCTGGTGTTGCTGCTGTCCCAGGCCCTGGTGCTGTGGCGGGTACTGGCCGCCGATGCCTCTGGCCCCTGGCTGCAGTTTCCCGCCGACCGCCAAGTGCTGCTGGGCACCGCGGCGGCCATCGACCAGTTGATCGGCTGGTCCCAGGTCACCTTTGAAAGCAGCTTTGTCGGCGTGATAGTCGCCGTGCGCACGGTGATCGAAAGCATCGAAAGCCTGCTGGGCTGGCTGCCCTGGCCGGTGCCGGCCCTGGCCCTGGTGCTGCTGGCCTGGCGTAGCGCCGGCGCCGCCCTGGCCCTGACCAGCGCCGCGGCCTTGCTCTACATCGGCCTGTTCGGCTTCTGGGAACGGACCATCGCCACCCTGGCCCTGGTGGGTTCCTCGGTGCTGATCTCGCTGTTGATCGGCGTGCCGGCCGGCATCCTCCTGGCCAAGCGCGCCCTGGCCCGGCGCCTGATCACTCCCTTGCTGGACGTGATGCAGACCCTGCCGACCTTCGTGTACCTGATCCCGGCGGTGGCGTTCTTCTCGGTGGGCAAGACCCCGGCGGTGATCGCCACGGTGATCTTCGCCCTGGCGCCGATGATCCGCCTTACCGCCCTGGGGATTCAGGAAGTGCCCAAGACCGCCGTCGAAGCCGCCCTGGCCCACGGCGCCACGCCGTGGCAGATCCTGACCAAGGTCGAGCTGCCCCTGGCCGCGGGTTCCTTGCTGCTGGGGATCAACCAGACCCTGGTGATGAGCCTGTCGATGGTGGTGGTGGCGGCGCTGATCGGCGCCGGTGGCCTGGGCTACGACGTGATGACCGCGCTGCGCAACATCAAGGGCGGCGAGGGCATGTTGGCCGGCGCCGCGATCGTGTTCTGCGCGCTGATTCCCGATCGAATCATTCAAGCGACCCTGCGCCAGCGGGATCGCACATTGCATCAATCATGAGGTGTCCCTTGAACAAGTCGTTTACCCGTACCCTTGGCGCCGCCGCGCTGTTGTTGGGTCTGTCCCTGCCGGTGCTGGCCAAGGACAAGATCGTCATTGGCGAACAGAACTGGACCGGCGCCATCGCCATCCAGAACATCCTCGGCGAAGTGATCAAGAGCCGCCTCGACGGCGACGTTTCCTACCTCGCCGGTGACGTACCGGTGCTGTTTGCTGCTGCCGCCAAGGGCGACGGCTCGGTGGACGTGCTGACCGACATCTGGCTGCCTAACCAGTCCGCCGCCTGGGCCAAGTACGTCACCGGCGGCACCCGCTCCCTGGTGCCCAACAAGCAGCCGTACCTGGGGGTGCAAGGCTTCTACATTCCCGGTTACCTGCAAGATAAATACGGCGTTAAGTCGGTCTACGACCTGCAAAAGCCCGAAGTGGCGAAACTCTTCGAACCCCTGGGCGGCGGCAAGGCCCAACTGCTGGTGGGCCCGGCGGGCTGGGAGTCGACCTACATCGGCCAGATCAAGGCCAAGGATTTTGGCTTTGCCGACAAATTCGAATCGGTGTCCACCGAAGCCTCGGTGACCTACGCCAAGCTCGCCGCGGCCTACAAGGCCCAGCGCGGCGTGGTGTTCTACGCCTACACCCCGGACTGGATCTTCTCCGCCTTCGACCTGCGCCGCCTGGATGAACCGGCGTTCGACGGCTACGCCCAGGACAACAAGAAGGGCGACCCGCTGTACAAGGCCGACGGCTGCTGGAAATTCATCAGCCCCACGGTGGACGCCGACTGGCTGAGCAAGAGCAAGATCACCTGCGCCTACCCGGATGCCCGGGTGTATGTCCTGGCGTCCAGCGCTTTGCAAAAACGCGCACCACGGATCGCCGCGTTCCTGGAGAACTTCAGCATCGAACCCCAGGCCTTGAATGACCTGATCCTCAAGATCGAAAAGGAACAGCAGCCGGCGGCGCAGGCGGCCAAGGAATGGGTCGCCGCGCACCCGCAGATCGTTGATGGCTGGCTGGGTGCCAGCGGTGAAAAAGTGGGAGTGGCGCAATGAGTGGGGCGCCGGTGAACAGCCTCGAACAGGCGACCTTCGGCGCCGGCTGCTTCTGGGGCGCGGAAGCCGCGTTCCGGGCGCTGCCTGGAGTAGTGGACAGCCGCGTCGGCTACGCCGTGGAAGCGGCGGACGAAGCCTTGCAGATAGAAGTGGTGCAGGTGGATTTCGACCCGCAGGTGCTGACCTATACCAGCCTGATCGAACACTTCTGGGGCCTGCACGATCCCACCTCGGTGGATCGCCAGGGCGAACATGGCGGGGTGAAATATCGCTCGGCGATCTTCCACACCAACGCTGTGCAGGCCGAACAGGCGAGGGCGGCCAAGACCGCCCTGCAAGACTCCGGACGCTTCAACAAACCCGTGGCCACGGTGATCGTGCCCCTGGGCCGCTTCGAACTGGCGGATGAAGCGCACCAGCGTTACCTGGAGAAGAATGGCTTGAGCACTTGCCATATCTAGAAGCTGCAAGCCGCAAGCCGCAAGCCGCAAGCTTGGAGCTTGGAGTCTTAGTTGCTGCCTGCTCTTCGTGGCGAGGGAGCTTGCTCCCGCTGGGCTGCGCAGCGGCCCCAAACCCTGATGACGCGGTGCACCAGGATGTATGGGGTTGAGGCCCAATCGGGAGCAAGCTCCCTCGCCACAGGTCCGCGAATAGGGTTGCTACGCGACCCGCCACTGAATCACTTCCAACACCGCGCAGCCTTCTCGTGTCAGCAGGTGCACGCCACGGGTGATACGGGTCAGGTCGCAATCGCTGATGTCTTTCAGCCCCAGGGTGGAGAGGCTGTCCATCAGGTCGCGGACCACGGTGAAGCGGTGAGCGGCGCTGCTGGCCAGGTCGCTCAAGGGGGCTTGGGTGTCGAGGTAGAACACCGGGTGTTCGCTGTCGTGGGTGTCGATGGGGGTGAAGCGAGGGAGGTGATGGTCAGTCATAGCTGCGGCTCCTTTTTCAGAGCAGTCACCTTTTTCGCCGATTGGGAGGAGTAGGGCGGTAGTACGCGGAAAGACTGGCCGGAGACAGGACAGCAGTGCACCAGAAGGTGTCCCGCGCATCACCGTCATGTCCCTCGATCACTGGCGCAAAAAGCGACTGCAATGATGGTTTGATAGTCGATGCGTTCCTATATTCGACCGGCCAAGGTCGCTCGCGGATTGGGTTGCGAGTGGGGACTATAGGAGCGACGTCATAGCGCTGCAACAGGGTGGTTGGGGAGATGTTTGAGCGCTTGTTTCGTGGTGTTGGTGGCTGGTTTTGCTGGGGGGCATATCCGTTGCTGCGGGTGTGGCGGCTGGCGGTTTTGTCTTTGTGGCGAGGTTGACGGGGTACATATTCGTTGCTGCGGTCATGGCCACTTAGGGTTTCGCCCTTACGGCGAGTCCCTTTTTTTCAAACGCCAAAAAAAGGAACCAAAAAACGCTTGCCCCTCCATGGGCCCCTCGCTGGGGCTCGGGGTTCCCTCTCTCCGGCATTGCTCCGGGGGCCCGCCGCCAACCGGCCATCCATGGCCGGGTGGCGGCTAGCTCGGCATCCATGCCGAGCTGCCCCCTACGCAACGCCTGCGCTCGGCCGGCTGGGAAGGGGCCGGAAGATCAAGATCAAGATCAAAAGCCAAAGCCAAAGCCAAGGTGCGCAGGCTGGTTCCTTGTAGCCGCTGCCGAAGGCTGCGAACGAGCGCTCGCGCTCGCAAAACCAGGCGACGCGATATGTCAGGAATATCGGGGAGGCAGGTTTAGCGTCTCCTGCGGAGCCGGTCGCAGCCTTCGGCAGCGGCTACATTAACGCGAACGGCAATGAAACAGGCCGGCCGGCAGGCCGCCGTCAGATTTTGATCTTGCTGTTGATTTTGATCTTGATCTGAACGCCCCGTTAACCACGATGGCCGAACGCAGGCATTGAGCCGTGGGTAACCCGGCAGGGATGCCGGGTTAGCCGCCACCCGGCCATGGATGGCCGGTGGCGGCGGCCCACGGATCAATGCCGGAGTTCGGGCATGCCGAGCCTAGGCGAGGCACCGAGTGGAGGGGCAGGAGCCTTTGGTTACTTTGGGCTTTTCAAAGTGACTCGCTGTAAGAGCGAAACCGCCAGCGGCCGTGACCGCAGCAACGGATATGTACCCAGAACTCGCGGTAAGGGCGAGTGACTTTGGCAAAGCCGGAATGCCGGCCCAGCTCAAAATAGCCAAAGGGTTCCTGCTCCGGTTTCCGGCGCCTCGTTCCGGGCTCCTGAAGTGGGAGTGAGAGCAAGTGCAAAACCCTCAAACGCCCTGCAAGACCCTCAACGCGGCCTGAGCCAAAAAGCCCGATCGGCTTTTCTGTTCCGGATGATGTTTCACATATTCATCAATTCGATTCAGCAAATAGCCCGGCAGCGTGATGTTGAGTTTTTCCGCCTTGCCCATGTAGCGAGTGATGTCGATATCAATCACGGCCCAAGTGCAGCCTTGATACTGGGGATTGGCGGCGTGGAGGGTCACTGTGCGTGCTGTGGGAATGGCTGCTCCTTCTTCGGCCAGTAATTCCAGGTGGCCTTCGATGGCTTCGCGGGCCATGGCCATGGCGTCGTCGAGGTCGTCGCCGGCGGAGAAGCAGCCAGGAATATCGGGTACTTCCACACCCCAGGCGTGTTGGTCGTCACCGGGGAGAATGGCAATGGGATAGAGCATGGACTGATCCTCCTTCGGACCTGGGAGCCTTGAGCCTGGGTGGTTAGAGCCGGGCTTGTTTCAATATGCTGCTTACCGTTTTGACCACTAGATCTTTTTTGGGATGGGGAATGGTGACCAGGCCTGGCTTGGTTGGGTGTTTGAAGTGGTGGTGACTGCCCTTGACCCTGACCAGATACCAACCATCTGCTTCGATCTGGGCGATGAGTTGCCGGATGTTCACATCACTTTCAACTCCCTGTCGTGGTGGTGGGTATGATAACTACTTTTTTCCGCTCAACACGATCAGCAACGGTTGGCGACTCATCGGGCGAGGCGGCAAACCTCAAGCTTTTAGCTTGCCGCTTGCCGCTACAAACTTGCCGCTGACTCTCCTCCGCCTAACGCCACCACCAACCCCACACTGGCCTGCAACTCCCGGGTCTGCAGCGCCTGCAACCCCCGTTGTGCCTGCAAGGCTGCAGTCTGCGCCGTCACCACATCCAGGTAACTCACCGCCCCGGCCTGATAGCTGTTCATGGCCAAGGTCTGGGTATGCAGCGCCGCATTCACCGCTGCCTGCTGATCCAGCGCTTCCTGGCGCAAGTCCCGCAGTTGCCCGAGGTTATCCTCCACCTCGCGCACCGCTCGCAGCACTTGCCCACGGTAATGGGCGGCGGCCTCTTCGAACTCGGCATGGGCCTGGCGTTCATTGGCGCTTAGCCGCCCGCCATCGAAGATCGGCAGGTTCATCAGGGGGCCCAGGGCCCAATAGCGATTGCCCGCCGCCAGCAGGTTGCCCACGCCCTGGGTCTGCCCGCCGAGCATGCCGGTCAGGCTGAAATCCGGGTACCAGGCGGCGCGGGCGATGCCGATGCCGGCATTGGCGGCGTACACCCGGCGTTCGGCGGCGGCAATGTCGGGTCGGCGTTGCAGCAGGGTGCTGGGCAGTTGCTGGGGAATACTCGGCAGGCTCAGCAGTTGCGAAGAGGGCGCCAGGCTGAAGCGGCTGGCCGGTTCGCCCACCAGTTCGCCAATCGCATGTTCGGTGAGGTTGCGCTGGGCGCGCACTTCGTCCAGTTCCGCCTCGGCACTGGCCAGTTGGCTCTGGGCCCGGGTCAGGTCCAGTTCCGAGGCGATCTGCCCCTGATAGCGGTCGCGGGTCAGTTGCAGGGCCTGGGCGTAATCCTCCAGGGAACGGCTGAGGATCCGGCTCTGGGCATCCAGGCCGTTGAGTTGCACATACAGGCTCGCCAGCTGTTTTTGCAGGCTCAGGCGCGCCGCCGCCAGGTCGTCGCCGGAGGCCTGGGCCTGGGCATCGCCGGCTGCGGCTTGATTGCGGATTCGGCCCCAGAGGTCGAGGTCGAAGCTCAGGGCAAAACCGGCGCTGTTGCTGTTGTAGATCGACGGTTGCATGCTGCCGCGCAGGGGGCGGCTGTCCGACTGGCGCTGGCGCAACGGCTGGGCGCTGGCGCTGATCTGCGGGAACAGCCCGGCATGCAGTTGGCTGGCGTAGGCCTGGGCGCCGTCGTAGTGGGCCAGGGCCGCCGCCAGATCCGGGTTGGCTCGGAGCAGGCGTTGTTGCAGGTCATCCAGCTGCGGGTCCTGGTACAGCCGCCACCAGTGCTCGGCGAGGCCCTGGGGCGCGGCGGCCGGGTGCCAGGGGCCGTCGCTGCTCTGTTCGCGGTAGTGCGCCGGCAGATCGATGGCCGGCACCTGGTAATGGGGCGCCAGGGAGCAGCCGTGCAGGGCCAGCACCAGCAGGGCGGCGAGGGGCTTAAGCCTTGGGCGCATGCTCACCTCCGGCGTCGGCCAGTTGCACCAGGTCACCTTCGCGCAGGGCGTCCGGCGGGTTGTCGATGACGTGATCCGTGGCTTGCAGGCCCTGGTCGATCACCAGTCGCTCGCCCAGGTCCAGGCCAATATGGATGCTGCGCAGGTGCACGCGTTTTGCACTGTCGATCACCGCCACCTGGGTGCCCTGGGCACGGAAGATCAGCGCGCTGGCGGGGATGCTCACGCCGTGGGTGTCGGCAGGAATCGCCAGCGTGGCTTCGGCATAGTCGCCGGGCAGCAATGCACCGTCAGGGTTGGCGGCGACGAACTGCGCCAGCAGGGTGCCGGAGCGCGGGTCGATGGCGGTGGAGTCGCCCACCAGTTGTGCGCTGAAGTGCTGGCCCGGGTGCTCGGGCACGGTCAGTTGCGCTTGCAGGCCGGGGCGGATCACGCTGGCGTAGTTCTGCGGAATCGGCACGTAGAGCCGTAGCTTGTGGGTGTCCGCCAGGTCGAATAGCTCCGGGTCGCTGTCGTTGTCGGCCTTGATCAACTGGCCGATGTCGGTGTGGCGGGCGGTGATGGTGCCGGCGAAGGGCGCGCGAATGGTCTTGTAGTCTTCCAGCGCCGTGAGCCGTGCGTAGTCGGCGGCGGCTGCCTGGGCATTGGCCTTGGCCGCGGCGGCGTTGGAGCTTTTTTCATCGGCCTCCTGGCGCGACACCGAGTGGCTGGCCAAAAGGTGCTGCCAGCGCTCGGCGGTGGTCTGCGCCAGCCTTGCATTGGCCTGCTGCTGGATCATCCGCGCCCGGGCCTGGGCCACTTGCTGGTCCAGGTCGGGGCTGTCGATATGGGCCAGTACCTGCCCGGCGGCCACCTTGGCGCCGATGTCCTGGCTCCAGTCCTTGAGGTAGCCGCTGACCCGGGCGTGGATCGGCGCCTTGCTCCAGGCTTCCAGGTGCGCCGGCAGGCGCAGGGTGTCGCCCAGCAGGTTGTGCTGCGGCTGGAACACCAGCACCTGCGGCACGGCGGCGGTTTCGGTCCAGGCGACCACGGCCCGTTCATGCCGGGTGCGCGCCGCCAGGCCGCTGGCGACCAGCAGCGCGGCCAGGCTCAGGCCGCCGATGCCCAGGAGCATCAGGCGTTTGCGCGAAGGGGTGTGATCAGGCGACATGGGTGTTTTCTCCAACGACAGCGGATTGGGGGTGACGGCCGTGGACCAGGCTGAAGACCACGGGGACAAAGATCAGGGTGGCGACGGTGGCGAGGAGCAGCCCGCCGATCACCGCGCGGCCCAGGGGCGCGTTCTGTTCCTCGGACAGGGCCAGGGGCAGCATGCCGATGATCATCGCCAGGGCGGTCATGCACACCGGGCGAAAGCGCGTGTAGCCGGCTTCCAGGGCGGCCTTGAGGGCGTCGCCGTGTGCCGCCAGGCGCTCGCGGCAGAAGCTCACCACCAGGATCGAGTTGGCGGTAGCCACCCCCATGCACAGGATGGCCCCGGTCAGCGCCGGCACCGACAGCGAGGTGCCGCTCAGGAACAGCATCCAGACGATCCCGGCCAGGGCCGCCGGCAGGGCGGTGATGATCACGAACGGATCGACCCAGGACTGGAAGTTGACCACGATCAGCAGGTAGATCAGCACCACCGCCCCCAGCAGGCCCAGGCTCAGGCCGCTGAAGGCTTCGTGCAGGGCGTCGATCTGCCCGTGCAGGCTGACCGTGGCGCCCTTGGGGCGCAGGGCCGCGGCGTCGTCCAGGACCCTTTGCATGTCGTGGGCCACGGCGCCGAGGTCGCGTCCCTGCACGTTGGCGTACAGGTCCAGGGTCGGCTGGATGTTGTAGTGGCTGACCACCGCCGGGCTCTCGACCCGGGAGATGTCCGCCAGGCCGCCGAGGATCTGCGACTGGCCGTTGCTGCCGGTGACCGGCAGCGCCTCCAGGGCCGGCAGGCTGTCCAGGCGGTACTGCGGGGTGGCGGCGACGATGGAGTAGGACACGCCGTTCTTCGGGTTGAGCCAGAAGGTCGGCGCTACCTGGGAGCTGCCGGCGAGCGAGGCCACCATGCTGTTGGTCACGTCGCGCTCGGTGATGCCCAGGCCGTTGGCCCGCAGGCGGTCGACCTTGACCTGCAAGGACGGGTAGCCGGTGGACTGCTGGATGCGCAGGTCGGCAATGCCCGGCACATGTTGCAGGCGCCGTTGCAGTTCCAGGGCGAAGGCGCGGTTGGCTTCGGCGTTGGGCCCGGAGATTTTCACGTCCAGCGGGGCCGGGGCGCCGAAGTTGAGGATCTGGCTGCTGATGTCCGCTGGCAGGAAGGCGAACTGGCTGCCGGGGAAGCTTTCCGGCAGTGCTTCGCGCAGCTGTTTCACGTAGTCGGCACTGGGTGCGTGGCCGGGCTTGAGGGTGACCTGGATATCACCGTCCTGGGGGCCGATGGTGCCGCTGTTGCTGTAGGCCATGTCGATGCCGCTCAGGGGGATGCCGATGTTGTCGATGATGCTGTCCAGTTGCTCGGCCGGGATCACTTCGCGAATCCGCGCTTCGATGCGGTCGAAGGCCGCCGCGCTTTCCTCGATCCGCGTGCCCAGGGGCAGGCGCACGTGCAGGGCCAGGGCGCCGGCGTCGGTGGCGGGGAAGAAGTCCTGGCCCAGGCTCGGCAGTAGGGCGAAGGAGGCCAGCACGCAGGCCAGGAAGCCCAGGATGAAGGTCTTGCGCCGGCCCAGGGCCAGGTGCAGCAGGCCGTGGTAGGTGTCGCGCACGTTGGAGAAGCGCGCCTCGAAACCCTGCTGCAAGGCCAGCAGCCCGCGCACCAGGGCGCTGCGCGGCTTGGCGTGCTGTTCGCCTTCGTGGTGGTTGATGAAGGCGTCTTCCGGGTGATGCCCGGGCCCGGCTTCCGGCGCGTGGGGCTTGAGCAGGTACAGGGCCAGTGTGGGCACCAGGGTCCGCGAGAGGATGAACGAGCTGGCCATGGCGAAGATCACCGCCAGGGCCATGGGCCGGAACAGGTAACCGGCGATGCCCTGCAGCAGGAACATCGGCACGAAGACGATGCAGATGCACAGCAGCGAGACGAAGGCCGGGCCGACGATCTGCTTGGCGCCGTCGAGGATCGCCTGCTTCACCGCCTTGCCCTGTTCCAGGTGCCAGTTGATGTTCTCGATGGTCACCGTGGCGTCGTCCACCAGGATCCCCACCGCCAGGGCCAGGCCGCCCAGGGTCATGACGTTGAGGGTCTGGCCGCTGAGCGCCAGCAGGGCAATCGCGGAAAGCACCGCCAGGGGAATCGAGGCGGCGATGATCAATGTCGAGCGCCAGCTACCGAGGAACAGCAGGATCATCGCGCTGGTCAGCAGGGCGGCGATGATGCCTTCCCGGGCCACGCTGCCCACCGATTGCTTGACGAACACCGAGGCGTCCCCCAGCAGCGAAGTCTTCAGGGCCGGCGGCAGGGTTTCGTTGATCCGCGGCAGCATCTGGCGGATGCCGTCGACGATCGACAGGGTGGAGATGTTGCCGTTCTTCAGCGCCGGCATCAGCACCGCGCGACGCCCGTCGACCCGCACGATATTGGTCTGCGGCGGCGAGCCGTCGCGCACGTGGGCCACCTGGCCGATGGTGATCAGCGCACCGTCCACGGTCTTGATCGGCAGGTCGTTGAGCTCGTCGATGGCGGTCGGGCTGTTGTTCAGCAGCACCGTGTATTCATCGCCGCCGAGCTTGGCGGTGCCCACCGGGATGATCTGGTTCTGCGCCGCCAGGGCATTGCCCACGTCCTGGGCCGACAGGCCCTTGGCGGCCAGGGCTTGCGGGTCCAGGTCGAGGGTGATCTGGCGCTGCTTGCCGCCCATGGGCGTGGGCATGGCTAGCCCCGGCAGCGAGCTCAGGGGCAGGCGGATGTTGTTCTGCACCAGGTCGCGGATCTTCGCCTCCGACAGGGTCGGGCTGGAGAACGCCAGCTGCAGGATCGGCACCGTCGAGGCGCTGTAGTTGAGGATCAGCGGCGGGGTGATGCCCGGCGGCATCTGCTTGAGCACGGTTTGTGACACCGCGGTCACCTGGGCGTTGGCGGTGCGGATATCGACCCCGGGCTGGAAGAAGATCTTGACGATGCCCATGCCCGGCAGCGACTGCGATTCGATGTGCTCGATGTCATTGACCGTGGTGCTCAGGGAGCGCTCGTAGGTGTAGATAACCCGGCCGGCCATGGCGTCCGGCGACAGGCCGTTGTACTGCCAGACCACCGCCACCACCGGGATGCCGATGTCGGGAAACACGTCGGTGGGGGTACGCAGGGCCGCCAGGGGCCCGATGATGCAGATGAATATCGCCAGCACGATGAACGTGTAGGGCTTGAGCAGTGCGGTCTTGACCAGCCCGAGCATGCCGAAAACCTCCGAGGGAGTGGGATTGCAAACCTCGGCAGCCTGCAGCGACCCACCTAACACGCGGCTTTCAGCCAGGTGAAGGAAGTTTTAGGTAAGGCCTGAAATTCCTTTCACTGGGATTCATTTGTACTCGCCCCGACACCTCGACACCCTTGATGGGCATCGACGCAGCCGATTGTCCTGGACTGGCGTCGCACTCATTTCTGTCATTGGCGAGGTACGTTTTCATGACACTCAAACCGCTGTTGCTGATTCCCGCCCTGGGGCTTGCCTGCTTGCTCAGCGCCTGCGCCGGGCCGATGCCCCAGCCCGACCCCAGCCAGGCCTGGATTGGCCTGCAGGAAGAGGCGCCCAACGACCTGATGGCCGAACGGGTGGATGGGCAGAAGGTCGACGATGGGCGTTATTTTGAGGTCAAGCCCGGCGCCCATCGCCTGGACGTGACCCTGTTTGAAGAGAGCGTCGGCGACTCAAATCAGCAAGACTGCAATGGCCATATCAGCTACAGCGGCTTCAAGGCCGGTGAGCATTACAAACTGGTGGAGTCGAGCCTGGGGACCGAGGTGTCGGTTCGCTTGTATGACGCCAAGGGCAAGCAGGTGGCCAGCACCCATGGCTTTGCCTGCATGCCAGGCTGACGGGGCTGTTTGCGTCACTGAAACAAGGACGTTTCGCTCAAGCTAAAGAGACGGGGCCGACTATAGCGGCACGGTGAGCCGGGTGATGATGGAGGCCTTTATCCAGGCAACCGGGCGTTCGTCATGAAGCAAGAGGCGCAAGCGGCCGTCACCTCCACCGAGGTGGCATTCAATGAAGTGGCACGAATGATCACCGCCGCACGGCAGCGGGCGGTGCGGGCGGTGAACACTGAACTGGTGGAACTGTACTGGCAGGTCGGGGCCTATATCAGCCGCAAGCTCGAGGCGGCGGAATGGGGCGATGGCGTGGTCCAGCAATTGGCCGATTACCTGGCGCGGCAGCAGCCGGGGCTGCGGGGGTTTACCCGGCGTAACCTGTTCCGCATGCGTCAGTTCTATGAGGTCTATCGAGGGGAGGAGAAAGTGTCAGCAGTGCTGACACAATTACCCTGGACCCAGAACCTGATCATTCTTGCGCAAGGTAAATGCGCGCAAGAGCGCGAGTTTTACCTGCGCATGGCCATTCAGGAGCAGTGGTCGACCCGCGAGTTGGAACGGCAGATCAAATCCGCGCTGTTCGAACGCACGCTGACCCGCCCGGCAAGCGCCACGGCCACCTTGAAACAGGCCCGTCCCGAGGCCCTGAAGGTCTTCAAGGATGCCTACATGGTGGAGTTTCTCGGCCTGGCCCAGGGGCATGATGAAGCCGATCTGCACCAGGGGCTGGTGCGCCAGCTCAAGGATTTTCTGATCGAGATGGGGCGCGACTTCTGCTTTGTCGCTTCTGGCTATCCCCTGCAGGTCGGCGGGCGCGATTTTGCCCTGGATCTGCTGCTGTTCCATCGTGGGTTGAATTGCCTGGTGGCCGTTGAACTCAAGGTCGGGCGCTTCGAACCGGAGTACCTGGGCAAGCTGGACTTCTACCTGGAGGCCCTGGACCGCCAGGTGCGCAAACCCCATGAGAACCCGGCGCTGGGCGTGTTGCTCTGTGCCAGCAAGCATGACGAGGTGGTGGAATATGCCCTCAACCGTTCACTGTCGCCGGCGTTGATCGCCGAGTACCGGACCCAACTGCCGGACAAGAAGCTGCTGCAGGCCAAGCTGCAGGAGTTTTATGCCCTGGACACGCAGGCGCGGTGAGTCGAACGGCCATTGTGTCCGGGGTTCTGCACCGCCTTGCTGAGTCTTATGCGTACCCTGGCGCCGACCTCCGGTTCATTCCGGCTCACTGCCGAACCAGTCGGCCAGGCGTGCGCTGGCTTGTTCCCGGACCTCGGCGTTGATATGCGCAGCCACAGCCACCACTGAACCGGCCAGCAGCCCGAGGTCATCGGTGTATCCGGCCCCGGGGAGCAGGTCGGGGACCATGTCCAGCGGCAGTATGAAGTAACCCAGCGCGGCGTAGATGGTGGTCTTGGCCCAGATCGGGGTTTGTGGTCGTTGCGCGGCGTAGTAGAGCCACAGGGCTTTTTGGATCAAGGTCCGGCCGATGCGCGAGGCGTAGCGGCCGATCTTGCGCCAGAGACAGAGTTCAAGGGATTGGGTGGTGGACATGGCGTACTCCTGGGAGATACAGGTCCAGGCCATCGTCGCCGCCCGCGCCCCTGACCGGCAGAGGCCAATATTTCCCTGGCCGTTTCCCAGGCAGGAGCAGGCTCGCCGACGAAGAGGCCGGTGACGGCGTCATCAATCCTCTGTCAGGTCAGCGGTGCCAGCGAGAGCCTGCGCTGGCAAGGCCGTTCCTGTGCAGGGGGGGATGCGTGGGTGTGCGCTTCAGCCGCGTTGGCGGGCCTCCAGGCGCTGGAACAGCAACATGCCCAGGAGCATCGCCAGGACGAACACCCAGGCTTGCCAGTGCCCGCCCGGCAACAGCACCAGGGCCGGTCCCGGGCAGATCCCGGCGATGCCCCAGCCGATGCCGAACAGCAGGCTGCCGCCGATCAGGCGTCGATCGACACTGCGCTTGGCGGGAATCTGCATGGGGGCCCCGAGCAGCGAGCGCGAGTGGCCCATGGCCCAATGGAAGGGCCACCAGGCCGCCGCGATGGCGCCGAGCATCACCAGCGCCAGGGACGGGTCCCAGGTGCCGGCCAGATCGAGAAAGCCCAGGACCTTGGCCGGGTTGGCCATACCCGCCAGCAACAGGCCGATGCCGAACAGCAGGCCGGCGACAAAAGCGCTGAGTTTTCTCATGGCAGCAGCCCCAGTCCGTGGCGCAGCACCCAGACCGTGGCGAAGCCGGTGCCCATGAAGCACAGGGTGGCGATGATCGAGCGTGGCGACAGCCGGGAAATGCCGCAGACCCCGTGGCCGCTGGTGCAACCGGCGCCATAGCGGGTACCGATGCCCACCAGCAGGCCGGCGCTGATCAGGCCGAGTAGCCCGCCCTGGAACTCGGCGACGGGCAGGGTGTGAAACAGGCCCCAGAGCAGCGGCGCCAGCAGCAGCCCGAGGATGAACAGGGCTTTCTCGCCCCAGCCGTCGCTGCCCGGTTGCAGCAGGCTGCCGAGCAGGCCGCTGATTCCGGCGATGCGCCCGTTGGCGACGATCAACAGCCCGGCCGCCAGGCCGATCAACGCGCCCCCGGCCAGGGCCGAGCCTGGGGTGAAATGTGCGGCGTCAAAGAGCATATCGATTTCCTCTGCATGGCCCTTGCTGGTGCAGGGGCCGGTCATGGCTCAGGCATTTCCGCCGCGCAACCGCAGCGTCGGTGCGCACGCCTGCGCTGGCAAGCCAGTGCCCATGGGGGATCTGTACCCACTGTTGCAGGAGCCGGCTTGCCGGCGAAAGGGCCTCAATGGGACAGCCAACCCAGGGCCCCGCCCGCCAGCAGCAGCGCTGCCAGCATGCCGGTGATGGCAAACAGTTGTTGCAGGCGCGGGCCGGCCAGGTGGCTGGCCACTTGTCGTCCCAGTACCAGCCCCACCACCGCGCCCAGGGCAAAGGGCGCACCCACGGCCCAGTGCATCACGCCGCTGAGGCTGGCGGTCACCACGCTGCCCAGGGACACCAGGGCAATCACCGCCAAAGAGGTGGCGACGATGCTCTTGCTGTCCAGGTTGGTGTAGCGGCTCAGGGCCGGGATGATCACGAAGCCGCCGCCGACACCGAGCAACCCCGACAGCAGGCCCGAGAGCATGCCGGTGAAGGTCAGTGCCCGGGCGCAGGGCAGGGTCCAGCGCAAACGGCCCTGGGCCGGGTTGAGCACGCAGGGCAGGAACGCCGGACGCGCCGCCGCCCGGCCCTGTTTCAATTCCAGGCTGGCCTTGCGCAGGATGCGTCCGCAGGCGTACAGCAGCACCAGGGAAAACAGCAGGGCCAGGGGCAGGTTGGGCAGGCGGTGGGCCAGCCACAGCCCCAGCGGCGCCATGAGAATACCGATGCTGGCGACAAACCCCGCCGCACGGTAGCGCACGATGCCCTGGCGCAGGCCCAGCACCGCGCCAACGCTGGCGGCCAAGCCCACCGCCAGCAGGCCGATAGGGGCGGCCTCGACCATGCTCAAACCCAGGCCGAACACCAGCAGTGGCACCGCGAGGATGCCGCCGCCGGCTCCGGTCAGCGCCAGGATCGCGCCAATGACCGCCCCCAGCCCAGCGCCCAAAAGACTGTGTTCACTCATGTCTTCGGGGTGTCCGTGGCCAGGGTCGGTTGTGCCAGCCATTCATGGCCCTTGAGCATGCCGCGCCAGTACAGCGGCGGCAGGATTCGTTCCTTCAGCCACCAGGCGCGACGGGTCGGTTGGCGGCCGTCCAGCAGCCAGCGCGGGAAGCTCGGCGCCAGCTTGCCGCCGTAAGTGAATTCGGCGAGGACGATCTTGCCCCGTTCCACGGTCAGTGGGCAGGAGCCGTAGCCGTCGTACTCGGCCAGCCGGGTCAGGCGCTTGAGGGCCACCAGTACGTTGTTGGCCACCACCGGCGCCTGCTTGCGTGCCGCCGCGGCGGTCTTGGCATTGCTGGTGTTGGTGGCATCGCCCAGGCCGTGGACATTGATGAAGCGCTTGTGGCGCAGGCTATGGGGATCGACATCGACCCAGCCAGCGGCGTCGGCCAGGGGGCTTTGGCGGATAAAGTCCGGGGCGCATTGTGGCGGCACCACGTGCAGCAGGTCGAAGGCGCGCTCCAGGGTCTCCTGGCGGCCGTCGGCCAGGGTGCGCACGAAGGTTGCGCGCTGGGCCGGGCCGTTCACCGCCACCAGGTTGTGGCCGAAATCCAGTTCGATGCCGTACTTCTTCACGTATTCCATCAGCGCCGGCACATAGTCCGCCACGCCGAACAGCACGCCGCCGGCATTCAGGAAGCGCGGTTTGATCGACCCCAGGCGGCCGTTGCGCCGCCAGTGGTCGCAGGACAGGTACAGGGCTTTCTGCGGCGCCCCGGCGCACTTGATCGGCATTGGCGGCTGGCTGAACAGCGCCTCGCCCTGTTGCAGCTGCTGCACCTGTTGCCAGGTGTAGGGCGCCAGGTCGTAGCGGTAGTTGGAGGTCACGCCGTGGTTGCCCAGGGCCTGGGGCAGGCCGTCGATGGCCGCCCAGTCGAGCTTGAGCCCGGGGCACACCACCAGTTGGTCGTAGCCCAGCACGCGGCCGTCGTCCAGCACCAGGGCATTGTTGTCGGGTTCGAACAGGCTGACGGCGTGCTGCAGCCACTTGACGCCCTTGGGCATCAGCGCGGCCATGTTGCGTTCGGTGGACTGGGCGCTGAACACCCCGGCGCCCACCAGGGTCCAACCGGGTTGGTAGTAGTGGCTGCTGGCCGGGTCGATGATCGCCACATCCAGATGTGGATCGCGGGACATGAGGCTGGCGGCGACGGCAATGCCTGCGGCACCGCCACCGACGATCAGCACCTGATGGCTGCCGTCGACGGCGCGCAGGGCCGGGTTGAAGGGACGCATGGCAAGTTCTCCGTGTGGAGTCGGTATCGTTATAGGGTGTTCAGGGGAATCTTCAGGTAGCTCACGCCGTTGTCTTCGGGCTCGGGGAAGTGTCCGCTGCGCATGTTGACCTGCACCGAAGGCAGGATCAGCACCGGCATGTCCAGGGTTGCGTCGCGGGCTTCACGCATCTTCACGAAGCTGTCTTCGTCGACGCCCTGATGGATGTGAATGTTGTTGGCGCGTTGCTCGGCAACGGTGGTCATGTACTGCAGTTCGCGGCCGTTGGGCAGGTAGTCGTGGCACATGAACAGCCGGGTTTGCGGGGGCAGGGCGAGGATCTTGCCGATGGAGCGGTACAGGGTCCGCGCATCGGCCCCGGGGAAGTCGCAGCGGGCGGTGCCGTAGTCGGGCATGAACAGGGTGTCGCCGACAAAGGCCACGCACTCATCGCCCACTTGCACCAGGTAGGTCATGCAGGCCGGGGTATGCCCCGGGGTATGCAGGGCCCGGGCGCTGAGGCCGCCGATGGCGAACTCGGCGCCGTCTTCGAGCAGCACGTCGAACTGGCTGCCATCCCGGGCAAAGGCCGGGGCTTCGTTGAACAGCGCACCGAAGACTTTCTGCACCCGGGTGATCTGATTGCCGATGGCCACTTGGGCCCCCAGCTGGTCCTTGAGGTAGGCGGCAGCGGACAGGTGGTCGGCGTGCACGTGGGTTTCCAGAATCCAGTCGACCCGGGCCTCCAGCTCGCGCACCCGGGCGATCAGGCGGTCGGCGGACTCGGTGCGGGTGCGGCCGGATTTCGGGTCATAGTCCAGCACGCTGTCGATCAGCGCGCAGCGGCGGCTGGCCTGGTCCATCACCAGGTAGCTGATGGTCCAGGTGTGAGGGTCGAAAAAGGCTTCTACACGCAGCGTGTCGCTGATGATCATGGGGCACTCCAGGCAATGAAGGTGAGGGCAGTCTGCGCTGTCGCTCGTCCCTTGGACTGTCAATAAACGTGCCAACCTCAAACACCCGGATTGGCCACCTGTTCATTGAAGTAGAAGGCCGCAGGGGCTGCCATCAGGCGTTTTTCGAGGCGACTGCCAGCGTCATTTGGCAGTGACATGGCAGTTTGTGGCAGAAAATGGCAGAAGGCCGCGGCGTGCTTTAAGCTGCCGCCACTGCCTCGGAGTTGCCCCATGTCCCTGATCGCCACCGACCGTGCCCAGCCGTCCATGTCTGCCCTGGTGTCCTACCTCGAACACGACCCGCAACCGACCATCGTGCTCGACACCGACTACAACATCATCGCCGCCAACACCGCCTACCAGCGCCAGTTCGGCGTGGCCGGCAAGCCCCATGTGGGCGCCAAGTGCTATCGCGTGTCTCACCAGTTCGCCGTGCCCTGCGACCAGGCCGGGGAGCATTGCCCGATGCGCAAGGCCCATGACAGCCGGGTGCCGGAGCGCATGCTGCACATTCATCACACACCTCGCGGCCCCGAGCATGTGGATGTGGAGCTGCGGCCGATCATTGGCGAGGCCGGCACCGTGGTGGCCTATGTCGAACGCCTGAGCTCAGTGGCGGTGGCGTCGGTGCAGCCCCAGCAGAAGGGCCTGGTGGGGCGCTCGCCAGCCTTCAACGAAGCGCTGAGCGCCCTGCAGCGGGCAGCTCCGGCGCCGATTCCGGTGCTGCTGCAGGGTGAGTCCGGCACCGGCAAGGAACTCTTTGCCCGTGCCCTGCACGATGGCAGCCCCCGGGCCAGTGGGCCGCTGGTGGTGGTGGACTGCACCGGGCTCACCGAAACCCTGCTGGAAAGCGAACTGTTCGGCTATGAAAAGGGCGCCTTTACCGGCGCCCTGCAACGCAAGATCGGCCTGGCGGAAGCGGCCCACGGCGGCACCCTGTTTCTCGACGAAATCGGCGAGGTGCCCCTGGCCATGCAGGTCAAGCTGCTGCGCCTGATCGAGTCCGGCAGCTTCCGTCCGGTGGGCAGCCTGCGCACCGTGCACTCGGATTTTCGCCTGGTGGCGGCGACCCACAAGCCGCTCAAGGAAATGGTCGCCGCTGGCACCTTTCGCCAGGACCTGTACTACCGCATCAGCGCCTTCCCGATCCGCCTGCCGGCCCTGCGCGAACGCAGCGACGACCTGCCGCTGCTGATCGACAGCCTGCTGCGCCGCCTCGATCCCGGTGTGGTGCCGCGGGTCGATCCCCAGGCCCTGGAACAACTGCGGCTGTACACCTACCCGGGCAATATCCGCGAGCTGCGCAACATCCTCGAACGGGCGCGGTTGTTCAGTGATGACGGGGTGATCCGCCCGCAGGACCTGCCGGCAGAACTGCGCAGCCCACAGGCACCGGTCCCGGTGACCCGCCGTCGCGCCGGCAAGGACCTGGAACAGCTGGCCCATGCCCTGGAAGTCTTCGACGGCTCGCGCAGCGAACTGGCCAAGACCCTGGGCCTGAGCGAACGAACCCTGTACCGGCGCCTCAAGGCCCTGGGCCTGTAGCCGCCGGGCGGACGGCCGCAGCCGGGTTCAAGCCTCGGCCGGTGGCCGGGCCAGCGGCAGGTCGCAGGCCATCACCCACATGCCGATCTGTTCCAGGTCGGTGCTGAAGGGCACTTCACCGATCTGCCGCAGCCCGGCGCTTTCATAAAAGCGCCGGGCGCCGCTGTTGCTCTTGAGCACGTCCAGCCACAGGCAGGATTCCCCGGCGGCGCTGGCCCGTTGCAACACGTGTTCGAGCAGGCGCCGGCCATGGCCCTGGCCAGCCTGGGACTTGAGCAGGTAGATCTTCTGCAGTTCGGCCCCGAGCCGGCCGCTGCCCGGCGTCGGGCGGGCCCAGTTGAGCTTGGCAAAGCCGATGGGTTGGTGCTGCGGGTCCAGGGCCAGTAACCACAGGTGCCGGTCCCGGGCCGCTACGGACGCTTCGAGGTTGGCGGGGGAGAAGTCCTGGTCGAGAAACTGCTGCATGCCGTCAGTCGTCCAGATCGCCGCGAAGTGTTCGCGGTAGGTGGCGCAGCCTATGGCCTGCAGGGCATCGATATCGCGGCTGTCGGCTTCACGGATGGTGATCATGCTTCACTCCTTGAGGGCGGTCGGACCAGGCGCAGCAGCTTAACCCTTGGCGCGATGTGGCTCCAGTGCGCAGCGGCGGAGGTGCAGGGCACGATGGCGAGCGGCCGTGGTCGTAGTGTTCAGCCCCTTTTTTGCGGCGCGCAGCCTGTCCGCTGTGGCGCCGGTTCTGACTGGAGATGCCATGAGCCAGGCCGTACTTGCTACCGAAACCAATCGCCGCCAGTTGCAGCAGATCATCGCCGGTCTGTCCGACGGGGTGATCCTGATCGAGACCGACAAGGCCCGCAGCCTGCTCTGGGCCAATGAGGCGGCGCTGGCCATGCATGGAGTGAGCGAGGTCGGCGAGCTGGGGGCCAATGTCCGTGAGTACGCCCGGCGCTATGCCTTGCGCTATCGCAACAATCACCCCCTGGCCCTGGAGGCCTATCCCATCAATCGGGTGGCCGCCGGGGAAACCTTCAGCGACGTGGTGGTCGAGGTACAGGCCGAGATCGACGGCGAACCCCGGCACTGGGTGCACCGGGTGCGCAGCATGATCCTCACCGATCGCAGCGGCGCGCCGGAGTCCCTGGTGCTGATCCTCAGCGATGCCAGCGACTGGGCCGGCGCCGAGCAGCGCTTCGAGAAGACCTTCAACGCCAACCCGGCGCCAGCGGTGATCTGCCGCCTCAGCGACTTGCGCTACATCAAGGTCAACCAGGGCTTCCTGGAAATGACCGGCTATGCCCGGGACCAGGTGATCGGCCGTTCGGTGTACGAGCTGGATGTGCTGGAGGACGCCGAGCACAAGGACCTGGCCATCGAGCGCCTGGGCCAGGGCGCGACCATCCCGCAGATGCAGGCCGAGCTGCGCCTGCCCGACGGCGGCAGCAAGCTGGTGATCGTCGCCGGCCAGCCCCTGGACATCAACGACGAGGACTGCATGCTGTTTTCCTTCATGGACCTGGAGCCGCGGCGCAGGATCGAGATCGCCCTGCGCCAGAGCGAGGAGCGTTTTGCCAAGTCGTTCCGCCTGACCCCGGTGCCGACCCTGGTGTGCAGCGCCGAGCAGCAGATCGTCGATGTCAACGAGGCCTTTCTCAATACCTGCGGCTACAGCAGCGAAGAACTGCTGGGCAAGAACGTCGAGGCCATCGGCTTCATCGCCGAAGCCGCGGCGGCCAGCCAACTGTTCAGTCAACTGGAGAAGGCCGGCAACGTCGATGGCCTGGACCTCAAGGTGCGCCAGAAGAACGCCGGGCTGATCGATTGCGTGGCCTACGCCGACACCGTGCTCATCCAGGACAGCCCCTGTTACCTGCTGGTGCTGATGGACATCACCGAGCGCAAGCGCTCCGAACTGGAGCTGGTGGGCGCCATCGAGGAAGTGATGCGCGACGCCTCCTGGTTCAGCCGAACCCTGATCGAAAAGCTGGCCAACGTGAGAAGCCCCAAGGCCCGGGACACGCCTGGGGTGTCCTCTGCCGACCTGACGGCCCGCGAGCGGGAAGTGCTGGGGTTGATCTATCAGGGATTGGCAGACAAAGAGATTGCCGCCCAGTTGAAGCTGGCGCCCAACACCGTGCGCAACCATGTCGCCACCCTGTATTCCAAGCTCGGGGTGCACAGCCGGGGCGAAGCCATCGTCTGGGCCCGGGAGCGCGGGCTGTTCGTCGGCACGGTCGGCAGTCGGGGACGCTGAACTGGTGCATATGCACTAGGGTAACCCGTGCAAATGCGCCTTCTTTGCGTGGTGGGTGTTTTCTACCCTTGGAGCCGCCACAGGTCCGGTCAATGGGGCTGTGGCAGAGCACAACCACAGCACAAGGACAGCCCGCATGGGTGATGAACAGAGCAAGGGCACCGTGACCGATCAGGCACCGGCGGTGCTCACCCAGGCCCAATGGCGCGCCTGTATCGAACAGCGCCTGGCGCCCCTGGCCTGCAGTTTCAGCCATGCCGGCGACGGCACCCTGACCCTGCGGGTGTTCGAGCCCGACAGCGGCCGGGTCGATCTGGTGGTCAGCGGGTTGCGCATCAAGTCCCTGCAGAGCGAGGCCGACGTATTGCGGCTCATCGACGAGTTGCTCTACGAGCTGGACAGCAACTCCCTGGGCCACCTGTAGCCGCTGCCGAAGGCTGCGAACGCTCTGGGTAGCACTGCGTCGCAGGAGACGCGGCGATTTGAAGCCCGCTAGAGGTTCGTCGGGAAATCGCCAGGCAAGGTCCTGCGGACCTTTCCGCAGCTTCGCGGGCTCAGCAGCGGCTACAGGGATGGGGCGGGTCAGTGGTCGGCGATCAGGCTTGGCCGGCAATCCAGGCTCAGGCGCGCGCCGCCGCGTTCGCTGCTGCCCACTTCGAGCTTGAAGCCGTGCAGGCTGACAATCGCCGCAACGATCGACAGGCCCAGGCCAAAGCCGCCCTGGGCGTTGCTTTCGTCGACCCGGTAGAAGCGCCGGAACACCGCCGCCCGTTCCGCCGGGGGAATGCCGGGGCCTGAGTCCAGCACTTCCAGGCGCGGGCTGCCGCCGTCGTCGAGGCCGCGCAGTATCACTTCGCCGCCCGGCGGGGTGAACTTGATCGAGTTGCTCAGCAGGTTGGCCAGGGCCTCGAACAGCAGGGCGCGGTCGCCGATCAGCCGGGGCAGGCTGGCCGGCACGTCGAGCTGCAGGGTCAGGCGGCCTTCTTCGGCCAGGGGCAGGTAGAAGTCGTACAGCTCCTGAAGCAGCGGCAGCGGATCGAGTTCGAGGAAGCCCGAGCGCCGTTGCTGGTCCTCCAGTTCGGAGATGCGCAGCAATCCGCGAAAGCGCGCCATCAAGGTGTCGGCCTCGGCCAGCAGTTGGTCCATCTGCAGGGCCTGGGGCGAACCTTCCTCGGCCTGTTGCTGCAGACGATAGAGCTGGGCCCGCAGGCGGGTCAGCGGGGTGCGCAGGTCGTGGGCGATGTTGTCGCACACGCCCTTGACCTCGTGCATCAGCCGCTCGATGCGTTCGAGCATGGCGTTGACGATGGCCGCCAGCATGTCCAGCTCGTCACGCCGGTCCGACAGCGGCAGGCGCCGGGTCAGGTCGCCGGCGACGATGGCTTCGGCGCTGGCCTGGATCTGACGGATGCGCCGCAGCGGCCGGCGGCGCAGCAGATGCCAGCCGGCGACCCCGGGAATGATGGTCAGGGAAATCCCCCACAGCAGCGCGTGGAGAATGATCCGGGTCACCGCGAACAGCGAGCCATTGTCGCGCACCAGCACCAGCCAGCGGCCGTCCCGGGTGTGGGTGGCCACGGCGTCGCAGCTGTCCCGGGGCAGGCTCGTGTCGTCGGAGTCGATGCAGCTCTTCAGCTCGTGGATCTGGCCGTCCAGGGGCAGGTCCTCGGGGATCTGCCGGATCGGCCCGCTCAAGGGCCGGCGCTGCTCGTCGAACAGGCCGTAGGCGTCGATGGCGCGCATGTCGAAGGTCATGCTGGTGGCCAGGGCCTCCACCAACTGCTCGCCTTCGAAGCGGGCGAACAGGTGCTGGCGCTGCATCAGCGAGTGCTTGGCCAGGCTGTCCAGGTAGGTGGAGACTTCGTAGTACAGCACCCCCATGAGGATGCAGCTCCAGGCCACGAACAGCGTGCTGTACAGCGCCAGCAGGCGACTGCTGGAGGAGCGCCAGCCTTTAGAGGGGTTCAGCAATGACATAGCCCGAGCCTCGCACGGTGCGGATCAACGGGGTCATGCCGGGCGGGTCGATCTTCTTGCGCAGGCGGCCGATGTGCACGTCGATCAGGTTGGTTCCCGGGTCGAAGTGATAACCCCAGACCTCTTCGAAGATCATCATCCGCGAGAGGATCTGCCCGGTGTTGCGCATGAGGAATTCCAGCAGCTTGTATTCGGTGGGCAGCAGGCTCAGCAACTGGTCGGCGCGGGTCGCCTCGCGGCTGATCAGGTTCAGCTCCAGGTCGGCCACCCGCAGGCTGGTGGCGAAATCCTTGACCGTGTTCTTGCGCCGCAGCAGCACCTCGACCCGGGCCGCCATCTCGTCGGAGGCGAAGGGCTTGGTCAGGTAGTCGTCGCCGCCGGCCCGCAGGCCGCGCACCCGTTCGTCGACGTCGGAGAGGGCGCTGATCATCAGGATCGGCGTCGACACACCAATGGTGCGCAGGGTGGTGACGATGGCCAGGCCGTCCAGCTCCGGCAGCATGCGGTCCAGGGTGATCAGGTCGTAGTCGCCGCTCACGGCGCGTACCAGGCCTTCACGGCCATTGTCCACCCAGTCCACGTCGAGGCCGTGGCTGCTCAGTTCGGCGACGATCTCCCGGGCCGTCACGGCGTCGTCTTCGATGGTCAGAATGCGGGTCATAGGCGTTACCTGCTTGGCGGTTCGTGACACAGGCGGGCATTTTGCCAAGAAACCAGGGCCGGGATTCTAAATAAACTTTCATCTGGCTTGTGGTCTGGTCCGTACAGTCCAAGTCAGGGGCGTTGAAGCTTGATATCATCCGGCCAGTTTTTTGCCAGGAGGCGTCACCATGAGTGCCCTGACCCGGGTCGGCTGGAAGCCCTTTTTCGCGGTGTGCCTGATGCTGCTGTGCGGCGCGGCGGCCCAGGCGGCCAATCAGCCCTGTTCTGGAAAGAAAGGCGGCATCGCCCGTTGTGACGGCGAACTCTTCCTGTGCAACGACGGCTCCATCAGCGCCTCGAAGAAGAACTGCGCGCTGATGTTCGGTCAGCGTTCCTCCACCTCTCGTGCCGAGCCACTGCTGCGCGACGCTCAGGGTTGTACCTGCGGCAGCGGCAGTTTCTGCACTGGCCCGCGGGGCGGGGTCTACTGCCTGACCCCCAGTGGCAATAAAAGCTACAAGCGGCGTTGAAGCCCCGACTGAGCTTCTCTGTATCAAGGTGTCATGCAATGAAATACGCATCACGTTTCAAGGGGTTGCTGTGGCTGGTGGTGGCTGCTCTGCTGTTGAGTCTGGCCGTGGATCTGGCGTTGCGCCTGCCAGGCTACCTGGAGGCTTATGCCGCCGATCCCCACTATGCGCGCTGGATGCTGGGGTATCGCGGCCTGGACGTGCTGGTCATTGCCCTGATGGCGGTGATCGTGCCGGGCATCATGCGCCTGCTGGACTTTCGCCGTTCAGCCTGGCTGGCATTGCCGCTCTTTATGCTGTGGGGGCAGGGCATCGCGCAATTGACCCTGGTGGGCAACCTGCTGCTGGCGCTGTGGGTCCTTGGGCTGCTGGTGCACTGGTGCTACACCCGGGGCCGGGAGCTTTACCTGAGCAGGCGTGCCTGAGGGGGGGGGGGCCGTGCAGAACGCCCGCCACAAAACTCCCAGGCCGGTAAATTGCACGACCCTGGCGCGGGAGCTGATCGCAAGTCATTGAAATGCATTGAGTTATAAAGTTCGTGCAACTGGCACGCTGACTGCACTTGTCCCCTGGAGACGTGCAACAGCCTTTTTCATGCCTGGAGCAGAACAACAATGAACAGACCCTCTGAACACCAGCTCGCCACTGCGGACGCCTCGAGTCATTACTCGGGGGTGTCCTGGGCGGCGATCTTCGCCGGCGCCGCGGCGGCCGCAGCCTTGTCCCTGATCCTTTTACTGCTGGGCTTCGGCCTGGGCTTTTCCGCGGTTTCGCCCTGGGCCGGCAGCGGCATCAGTGCCAAGGGCCTGGGTATCTCCAGCATTGTCTGGCTGGCCCTGACGCAGATTCTCGCTGCCGGGCTGGGGGGTTACCTGGCCGGGCGCCTGCGGGTGAAGTGGGCCAATCTGCACGGCGATGAAGTGTACTTCCGGGACACGGCCCACGGCTTCCTGGCCTGGGCCGTGGCGACCCTGGTGACCGCGACCCTGGTGGTGGGCTCGGTGACGAGCGTCATCAGCGGCGGTGTGCAGGCTGGTGCCCAGGTCGTTTCCGGTGCCGCCAGCGCCGCGACCCAAGTGGCCGGTCATGCGGCGGCCCAGGGGTCCCAAGACGACTACGGCTATTTCGTCGACAGCCTGTTCCGCGATGATCGTCCGGTAGCGGTCAGCGACGACGCGGCGCGGGGCACGGTGTCGCGGATCTTCGTGCGTACCTTGAGCAACGACGGTCAGCTCTCGTCTGAGGATCGCCGCTACCTGGCGCAACTGGTGGCCCAGCGCACCAACCTCAGCCAAGCCGAAGCCGAGCGCCGGGTGGACGAGGTGTTCGCCAAGACCCAGCAAGCGCTGCATGAAGCCAGGCAAGCTGCCAGGGAGGCCGCCGACAGCGCCGCCAAGGTGGCCGCCTGGTCGTCTTTGTGGATGTTCATCGCGCTGCTGTGCGGGGCTTTCTTCGCCAGCCTGGCGGCGACCTTCGGTGGCCGTCGCCGGGATGCCGTGGTCTGGTTTGAAACCGACGTCCAGCCGCGCACCGTGGCCCCGACTCCCATTCACTGACCCAAGAGAATTCCCATGCGCTCATTACTGTTGTGGTTCCTCGGTGTGCCGATCCCGGTGATTATCCTGATCGCCATTTTCATGCACTAAGCACCCTCCCGAAACGGGTTACCCGTTGTCCATGCGCCGCTGCCGGCTTCTGCCAGCAGCGGCTTTTTTGTGGCCCGTGTCGCAAGTTTGAGAAGGGGGATGCACTGCTTGGGTGCACTCCGGCCTTTTGCTTGGCCCAGATCAATATTTCTGTCGGACAAAAGCACTAGATTGGCCCGCGCTCGGTTCTGACAGAGTTTTCGGAACCGCGGTGTTACCACGTCCTTGCCCCAGGACTGCGGGTGGCAGGACGCCGGTAACCCCACTCACTTCTCACGGATGAACCGCAATGCGTCAGATAGACCGCAATTTTGATATTCAGCCGCTGCAGCATGCGGACATGACCATCAGTCTCAACGGCCAGCCGGTCACTGCCGCCCTGGGTGAAACAGTTCTCAGCGTGATCCAGGCCACCGGCCTGCGCCAGGTGGCGCGCAATGACCACGGACAGTTGGTCGGTGCCTACTGCGGCATGGGTGTGTGCCATTGCTGCCTGGTGCAGATCGACGGCCGCCACAAGCGCCGCGCCTGCCAGACCCTGGTCAAGCCGGGCATGCAGGTGCAGACCCTGAGCAACCGCATCAGCGAGACGGAGCCCACGGTATGAGCCTGAACCCGGTGATTGTCGGCGGAGGGCCGGCGGGCATGGCGGCGGCTATCGAACTGGCCAAGCACGGCGTGCGCAGCACCCTGATCGAAGAAGCCTCGCGCCTGGGGGGCGTGGTCTTTCGCGGCCCGCTGCGCGATGGCGTGCAACTGGATTACCTGGGGCCGCGCTACTGCGAGACGCTGGCCAAGCTGCACGGCGAATTTTCCGATCACGAGCAGATGATCGAGGTGCGCCTCAACCACCGGGTGATCGGTGCCGAGGGCCTTGACAGCCTGATGCTGCTGGATGCCGACGAGCAGGTGCAGCGGGTGGCCTATGGGCAATTGTTGCTGGCGGCCGGCTGCCATGAACGCAGCGTACCGTTTCCCGGCTGGACGCTGCCGGGGGTCAAGTTGCTCGGTGGTCTGCAACTGCAGATCAAGAGCGGCGTGGTCAAGCCGCAAGGTCCTGTGGTGATCGCCGGCACCGGGCCCTTGCTGCCACTGGTGGCGTGCCAGTTGCACGCCTCGGGCGTGCGGGTGGCCGGGGTCTACGAGGCCAGTGCCTTGAGCAAGATCGCCAAGCAGAGCCTGGCCCTGCTGAACAAGCCCCAACTGTTTCTCGACGGCCTGAGCATGCTGGCCTACCTCAAGCTGCACAGCATCCCCCTGCGCTATGGCTGGGGCGTGGTCGAGGCCCAGGGCCAGGACGCCTTGAGCGTGGTCACGGTTGCCCCGTATTCCGCCGACTGGCAGCCGGACATGGCCAAGGCCGAGCGCATCGCCGCCCAGACCCTGGCGGTAGGTTACGGCTTCATTCCCCGCACCCAACTGAGCCAGCAGATGGGCCTGGATCACGGCTTCAGCGATGACGGCTATCTGCGGGCCAACGCCAACGCCTGGCAGCAGAGCAGCGAGCCGCACATCCACTTGGCCGGCGACATGGGTGGGATTCGCGGTGGTGAAGCGGCGATGCTCACCGGCCGCATCGCGGCGCTGTCGATCCTCATGCAGCGCGATGTGCTGAGCAACGAGGCGGCCTTGCAACGGCGCCAGGGCTACGAGCGCAAACTGGCCTCGATCCTGCGCTTTCGCGGCGCGGTGGACCGCTATACCGCACGTGGCACCGGGCAGATAGACCTGCCCAAGGGCGACACGGTGATTTGCCGTTGTGAACACACCACCCGCAACGATATCGAGCGCGCCCTGAGCCAGGGCGTGCAGGACATGGCCAGCCTGAAAATGCGCACCCGGGTGAGCATGGGCGACTGCCAGGGGCGGATGTGCGTCGGCTATTGCAGCGACCGCCTGCGCCAGGCCACCGGACGCAAGGATGTGGGCTGGATTCGCCCGCGCTTCCCGTTGGACCCGATTCCGTTTTCCGCCTTTGCAGCCCCAGACCAGGAGGTCCCCGGACATGAGTAAGTATTACGACGTGGTGATTGCCGGTGGCGGCGTGATCGGGGCGTCCTGCGCCTATCAGTTGTCCAAGCGCAAAGACCTCAGAGTGGCGCTGATCGACGCCAAGCGTCCGGGCAACGCCAGCCGGGCTTCGGCCGGCGGCCTGTGGGCCATCGGTGAGTCGGTGGGCCTGGGCTGCGGAGTGATCTTCTTTCGCATGATGTCGGCCAACCGCAAGCGCGAGGCCCAGGGTTCGGCGGTGGTGGTGGACTCCAGCACCCCGCACATCCTGCCGCAGTCGTTCTTCGACTTCGCCCTGCAGTCCAACGAGCTGTACCCGCGCCTGCACCGCGAACTGATCGGCCTGCACGGCATGGACTTCAAGTTCGAACAGACCGGGCTCAAGTTCGTCATCTATGACGACGAGGACCGCCTGTACGCCGAACACATTGTCGGTTGCATCCCGCACCTGTCCGATCAAGTGCGCTGGCTCGACCAAGCGGCCCTGCGCGCCGCCGAGCCGAAGGTCAGCCACGAAGCCCAGGGCGCCCTGGAGTTCCTCTGCGACCACCAGGTCAACCCCTTCCGCCTGACTGATGCCTACACCGAAGGCGCACGGCAGAACGGCGTGGATGTGTACTTCAACACCAACGTCACCGGGGTCCTGCATCAGGGCAACCGGGTCAGTGGAGTACAGACCGCCGAGGCCGGGCTGTTCCATTGCTCGACCCTGATCAATGCCGCTGGTGCCTGGGCCGCCGAGCTGAGCCTGCAGGCCACTGGGGTGGAGATTCCGGTCAAGCCGGTGAAGGGCCAGATCCTCCTCACCGAGCGCATGCCCAAGCTGCTCAATGGTTGCCTGACCACCAGCGACTGCTACATGGCGCAGAAGGACAACGGCGAGATCCTGATTGGCAGCACCACCGAGGACAAGGGCTTCGACGTCAGCACCACCTACCCGGAAATCAACGGTCTGGTGCAGGGGGCGGTGCGCTGCATTCCCGAGCTGGCTCAGGTCAACCTCAAGCGCTGCTGGGCGGGCCTGCGTCCGGGCTCGCCGGACGAGTTGCCGATTCTTGGGCCGATGGATGGGGTCGAGGGTTACCTCAATGCCTGCGGGCACTTCCGCACCGGCATCCTGACCTCGGCCATCACCGGCGTACTGCTGGACAAACTGGTGAACGACGAAGCCCTGCCGCTGGACATCACCCCGTTCCTGGCCCGGCGTTTCGCCACCGCCCCGGTAAAGAAACAGCCCGAACCGGCCTGACAGATCCCCACGAGGATCTGTTGGACTTGCGTAGGAGCTGGCTTGCCAGCGAAAGCGTTTCCAAGAGCGCCGCACGGCTCGCGGGCCTCTTCGCCGGCAAGCCGGCTCCTACGGTCGGCAGGGTCTGTTGGACTTGCGTAGGAACTGGTTTGCCAGCGAAAGCGTTTCCAAGAGCGCTGCATGGCTCAGGGGGCTCTTCGCCAGCAAGCCGGCTACGGTGATGGCGCTGTGTGGGTCAGGTGGCGGGGGTGTCGAGGAACACCGGCAGCTGTTCGGCGTATTCGGCAAAACCGCGCACCGCCGGGAATTGCTCGGGACCGAACAGGTCCGCCAGCATCATCTGGCTGAAACTCCAGGCCACCGCCAGGCTGATCCCGGCCTGGCTCAGGGCGCCGTCCTGGGGCAAGGGCTGTTTCTGCAGTTCCTGTTCCAACTCGGTATAGGCGGCCTGCAATTGGCCGCCGATCCGCTCCAGCCAGGGGCCGTGCTGTTTCTCCGCCGGACGCAGCTTTCGTTCGTAGACAATCTGCACCGACTTCTCACAGGCCGCCAGGGCCAGGCCGATCAACCGCAACTCATGCAAACGCGCTGGCAGGGCCAGGGGCATCAGGCTCCTTTGCGGGCCGGCCAGGCTTTCCAGGTAATCGAGGATCAGGCTCGAATCCATCAGCACCTCACCCCCGTCGCAGACCAGGGTTGGTGCCTTGACCACCGGGTTGATGGCCTTGAACTGCTCGAAGGTGCTGAACACCGAGAGCGAATGATGCTCGAAGGGCAGGTCCATGCATTTGAGGCTGATGGCGACGCGGCGCACATAGGGTGAATCGAGCATTCCAATGAGTTTCATCGCGTATTTCCTTGTCTTGAACGGCGCAACGGATGGGGAAGGCGCGGTTAATGTAGCGGCATTGAATCGGCCTTGCACAGCTCCTTGTCATGGCTCAGCAGCGGCTACAGGCCAATGCCGATCGGGGATTTGTGTAGCCGCTGCCGCAGGCTGCGAACGGCACGAAGGGCCGCAGCGTTCTTTAGGCCGCTGCGGGTTTGGCGGGCGATCGTCAGGCAAGGCCCTGCGGGCCTTTGCGCAGCTTCGCCGTGGCTCAGCAGCGGCTACAGGGCCAGTGCCGATCCGAGGTTGGTGTAGCCGCTGCCGCAGGCTGCGAACGGCACGAAGGGCCGCGGCGCTCTTGAGGCTGCTACGGGTTTGGCGGGCGATCGTCAGGCAAGGCCCTGCGGGCCTTTGCGCAGCTTCGCCGTGGCTCAGCAGCGGCTACAGGGCCAGTGCCGATCCGAGGTTGTGTAGCCGCTGCCGCAGGCTGCGAACGGCACGAAGGGCCGCGGCGCTCTTGAGGCCGCTGCGAGTTTGGCGGGTGATCGCCAGGCAAGGCCCTGCGGGCCTTTGCGCAGCTTCGCCGTGGCTCGGCAGCGGCTACAGGGCCAGTGCCGATCCGAGGTTGGTGTAGCCGCTGCCGCAGGCTGCGAACGGCACGAAGGGCCGCAGCGTTCTTGAGGCCGCTGCGGGTTTGGCGGGCGATCGTCAGGCAAGGTCCTGCGGACCTTTGCGCAGCTTCGCGGGCTCAGCAGCGGCTACAGCCAGGCAGGTAATCGGCGACCGGTAGGTTGCGCGTCGCGTGCTCACAGGTGCTAGGGCTGCCGTGGTCGCAGGCACCACCAGACCAGGCCCAGGGCGAGGCTGGACAGGCCGGTCAGGGCCTGCAGCGAGCCGGCCGGGTGGTTCGCCAGCAGGCTGGCAAGCAAGCCGCAGCCGGCGGTCAGGGCCATCTGGATAAAGAAGAACAGCCCCGAAGCGGTGCCCGCCACCGCCGCATAGGGTTGCAGGATCGCCAACTGGCAGGCGGGTATCGCCAGGCCCACCGAGAACATCAGCGGCAGCATCGGCAGGACGATCGCCCACAGGCTGTCGGGCCACAGGCTGCGAGCGAGCAGCAACAGGCCGGCGCCCGCCAGGTTCAACAGGCAGGCCCGGGCTATCAGGCGGTCGGCGCTGTGGCGCGCGCCCAGGCGCTGGAACAGCCGCGAACCCAGCAGGTAGCCGGCCACGGTGGCGGCGAATACCAGGGCGTAGGCCGTGGGTGACAGCCCCAGCTGGCGCTGCAACAGCGCCGACGATTGCAGGATGAAAGGGAAATAGCTGCAGTACAGGCAGCCGATGGCCAGGGAATAGCGCATGAAATAGCGCTCGCCCAGCAGGCGCAGGTACAGGCTAGGCAGGCTTCTGGCGGCCACGGGGCAGAGCTGCGGCGGGCGGGTTTCGGCAAGCCGTTTGTACATCAGCAGCCAGGCCGCCGCGGCCACCAGGCTCAGGCACAGGAACAGCCCGCGCCAGCCCAGCAGGTGGTCGATCAGGCTGCCCAGCGGCGGCGCCAGCATCGGCGACAGGGCAATGCCCATGGACAGCAGCCCGAGCAGGCGCGGCTGCTCTTCGGGGGCGCAGCGGTCGCGGACCATGACCCGGCCGATCAGGGTGCCGCAGCAACCGCCCAACGCTTGCAGCAGGCGGGCGACCATCAGCACCTCGACGCTGGCGGCGAGCATGCAGGCCAGGCTGGCCAGTAGGAACAGCGCGGTGCCCGCCAGCAGTACCGGGCGCCGGCCATAACGGTCGCACAGCGGCCCGCCCAGCAGCATCGACAGGGCATAGCCGAGCATGTACAGGCTCAGGGTCAGTTGCAGCTGGGCATCGCTGGCCACCAGGTCGTCGGCCATGGCCGGCAGCGCCGGCAGGTACAGGTCGATGCTGATCCGTGGCAGGCAGACCACCACCAGCAGCAATAGGGTCCAGAGCCAGGGAGCAAGGGGGCGTGTAACAGCAATGGAGCGGGGCGG